>NZ_JBICIT010000018.1:0-168760 GCF_043102245.1 Pseudomonas sp. zbq_18
GTCATCATCCCGCGCGACCCGCAGTCCGGCCAGCCGACCGGTCAGCGCGTGCACAAGCCGCTGATGATCACCAAGGTGTTCGACAAGTCCTCGCCGCTGATCTTCAACTCGCTGACCTCCGGTGAGCGCCTCTCCAAGTGCCGCCTGGAGTGGTACCGCACCAGCTCCACCGGCACCCAGGAGCACTACTTCACCATCGAGCTGGAAGACGCCGTGATCGTCGACGTGCAGTCGCGCATGCCGAACTGCCAGGACCCGAACATGGCTCACTTCACCCACCTGGAAGACGTCTACTTCACCTACCGCAAGATCGTCTGGACCCACGAAGTGTCCGGCACTTCCGGTTCGGATGACTGGCGTTCGCCGATCTCGGCCTAAGATAAGCCCCGCTCGGGCCGCGGCCTGAGCCCCCTCTCCCATTTATGGGAGAGGGCTGGGGAGAGGGACGCATTTTTGCCCCGCGCGTCACGGCAAAACCGCGGCACATCCCCGACAATGCCCTGGCTCGCAGGTACGCGAGCTGCCCCATCGGCCAGCGCGACTGGCCGATGCCCGTTCGGCAGAAGGAAACACGGATGTTCGCGCCCGCCAATCAGACCCATTTCAGCCTGAGCCTGCCTGCTGTCGACCACGACCTGCAGGTGCTCGAATTCACCGGCCATGAAGCGCTGAGCCAGCCCTTCGTGTTCGAGCTGACCCTGGTCAGCGAACGCCCCGATCTCGACCTCGACGCCCTGCTCGGCCAGACGGCATTTCTCGCTCTGGATGCCCAGGACAACGGCATCCACGCCCTGGTGCACAGCGCCGCGCAAGGCGACTCCGGCCAGCGTCTGACCCGCTACCACCTGACCCTGCGCCCGCAGCTGGCCTGGCTCGGTCACCGGGTGAACCAGCGCATCTTCCAGCACCTGACGGTGCCGGAGATTGTCGCGCAAGTCTTGAGTGAGCACGGCATCCTCGACGGCAGCGGCCAGCGCTTCCAGCTCGGCGCGATTTATCCCAAGCGCGACTACTGCGTGCAGTACGACGAGACGGACCTGCACTTCATCCAGCGCCTGTGCGAGGAAGAAGGCATCCACTATCACTTCCAGCACAGCCAGGAGGGCCATGTGCTGGTGTTCGGCGACGACCAGACCGGTTTTCCCAAGCTGGCCACGACCGCCTACCAGCAGGACAGCGGCCTGGTGGCGGACGAGCCAGTGATCAAGCGCTTCGCCCTGCGCCTGGCCACCCGCACCAGCCGCGTCACCCGCCGCGACTACGACTTCGAGAAGCCGCGCCTGCAGCTCGAAGCCGCCCACAAGGGCGACGCCAAGCCCGACCTGGAAGACTACGACTACCCCGGCCGCTTCACCGAGCGCGCGCGCGGCAAGCATCTGTCCCAACGCGCCCTGGAGCGCCACCGCAGCGACCATCAGCTGGCCGAGGGCGAGAGCGACCAGCCGCTGCTGCGCACCGGCCACTTCCTCAACCTCGGCGAGCATCCGCGCAGCGACTGGAACCAGCTGTGGCTGCTCAACGAAGTGCACCACGAAGGTAAACAACCGCAGGTGCTGGAAGAGTCCATCACCAGTTTTCTCGGTGGCCGCAAGGAAGAAGGCCAAGCCGACGACGGCTTCAACCAGGGCTACCGCAACCGCTTCAGTGCCACGCCCTGGGACATCCCCTACCGCCCGCCGCTAGACCACCCCAAGCCACGCATCCTCGGCAGCCAGAGCGCCGTGGTCACCGGGCCGAAGGGGGAAGAAATCCACTGCGATGAATATGGCCGCGTGAAAGTGCAGTTCCACTGGGACCGCGAGGGCCAGGCCGACGACAGCACCAGCTGCTGGCTGCGCGTCAGCTCCAGCTGGGCCGGCGACCGCTACGGCGGCATCGCCATCCCGCGCATCGGCATGGAAGTACTGGTCACCTTCCTCGAAGGCGACCCCGACCAACCGCTGGTCACCGGCTGCCTGTACCACGCCGAGCATGTGGTGCCCTACGACCTGCCGGCCAACAAGACCCGCACGGTATTCAAGACCCTCAGCTCACCCGGCGGAGGCGGCTACAACGAACTGCGCATCGAAGACCGCAAGGGCCAGGAACAGATCTACATCCACGCCCAGAAGGACTGGGACGAGAACGTCGTGCACGACCAGAAGATCCGCATCGGCCACGAACGCCACGACACTGTGGAGGCCAATAGCTATACCGAGCTCAAGGCCGAGGAACACCGCACCACCCACAAGGACCGCAAGACCGAAATCCGCGCCAACGACCACCTCACCGTGGCCAGCATCCAGCATGTGAAGCTGGGCAAGGGACAATTCGTCGAGGCGGGTAACGAGATCCACCTCTCCAGCGGCCTCAAGGTCGTCCTCGAAGCTGGCGCCGAACTCACCTTCAAGGCCGCCGGCAGCTTCATCAAACTGGACGCCAGCGGCGTCACCCTGGCCGGCCCGCAGATCAAGATCAACTCGGGCGGCGCACCAGGTAGCGGTACCGGTGCGGCCCCCATTTTACCGGGCAAGGTGAAGGCAGCGGATGCAGATGTGCCGGGCGCACTGCTTCGCCAACGGTTACGTGAAGAACTACCTATCGTCGAACTCTGCCAGAAGCCCAAAGGCGGCACACCGCAGCAGTGCCCTCTTACCGACTGCCCATGTCGCAATGCCATGAAGGCTGGAGGTAATGCCTGATGGGAGGCCATTGGCTATTGCTAGAACGAACGGAACAGCTGCTCATCCAGCTCTACCGCTTGGGCGAAGACCCCAATCCAATCCGTCTGTTCGACGACACCGAACTGGCGGATTGCGAGGAAGAAAGCCCGCTTCTAATCGACGCTAAAACCAACCCTTCCTTGCTATCAGCAATGCGCAGCCAACCTAATGATTGGCCTGGCCTGATACTAGAAAGCTTCGGAGAGCTGCCGGATCTGCTATCCCATCTGCGCCACATACTCTTCATCCGCTTCGAGGGTGAGCGCCGCGGTGTACTGCGTTACTCCAGGCCACGCACGGCCAGCTACTTCTTCCCGGCCTGCGATTTTAAAACTCTGGCGCTTTGGCTGGGCCCCATTCAAGCCGTTAACTGGTTCGGCGGCACTTGGCGCGACAGCGCCAGCGACCGCGAAGCCTGGCATCGCCTGGAGAACCATCAGGCAAGCCAATGGCACCCTGACAAGATGCCCCAAAATTTCGCCCTGGCCGCAGCACATGAGCAGGCCTTGCAACGCCAGCAGGGCGAGCATTTTCTCTACCAATGGTGGCAACAAAAGAACGGCACCGGATTTGAAACTGCCTGGCAATACCTGACGGAAGGCATGCAGGCAGGCTTCGTTTCCTCCGAGTCACTGAGCAGCTACCTCGGCCTGCGCAACGCCAACCCGCACATCCATCCACCAGCCTCTCTGCCTCACGGCAACGACAAGGAACGCCTGCAGATACTCGCCCAGTACATGGCCTCGAGTTCGCATGACAAGGAAGTCACCGCATGAGCAACAACGTATGCGCCCTGAGCAAAGGTGCCGCCTGTGAGGCCGGCAAGCTCATCGTCCAGGTAGTCGGCAAGAACCATCCAACTACCCAGAAGTTGGTCATCTACGACGAGGCCAACCAGGTCCAGCAGGAATGGCTGACCCAGCAGGACAAGCCCGAGATTCAGACCAGCGACAGCTTCAGCAGCGTGCTGCATGTCTGGGACTGGGAAAACCAGCCTAAGCGCAATCTCTGGCTGGAGATCGCCGTCAGCGAGGGCGGCCCCATTCGTCTGCCTTTGTTCGAAGGGCTGCAGGTCACCCCCCGACAGCCCGCACACCACATACAGTGGAACCAGATCGTACCCGTCGTGCCCATGACGGCCCTGCCTGGCAGCAAGAACCGCTATGACCTGGGCACGCCGGTCGGCCTGCGCAACGGCTATGTGTACGTTTTCTATCGCGGCAGGCTGTGGCGCGAGCTGGAAGTGCAGGTAACGGGTCAAAAAACCACCTTCCGCGACATTCACGTCGAGCACTATCGACAAGGCGAAGGCTTCAGGAAGGCCCCGCGCAAAGTCATCGGACAGCCTCTGGACGATATCTGGCTACCCGCACAGTGGAACAACACACAACGAGCCGAGCTGCAGCTGTGCTTTTCAGAAGTACAACTGAGTGCGGCTCGTCTCAAACGTCTGGAGCAGGACAAGGTCCTGCGCGGGCAGCGCTGTCAAAGCCCGGATCTGCGGGTCTCGCAGCATGGTCTCAAGCGCATGTTCGGCGGACAACCTGATGGCCAGGACATGCTAGAGGCCTTTGCCGCATTCGATGTGCGGGACTATGCCAACCAGAACGCAGTGGGCAAAGCACGAGCTGTGCGTCTTAATCTGGAGATCAACGCCTTTCCTGTGAACCTGGCTGCGCCGCAGCGCGCTCGTGAACCCGGATATGAGCGACTGCTGGATCACCCAGGCCGCTATATCTGCGACCTCAGCGGTCAATTCCCGATCAAGAGCCGCCAGGTCGCCCAGACGTATGTCGACAGCTGCGAAAGCGGTATTCCCCAGGAAGACACTCGCCTACTTGAACTTGAAGCGTGGAGTGGTTGCCTGACAACGCTTATAGCATCCAAGCAACCCGCCAGTAGTCAGAACAACGCGCCGGGTGAGTCTGCGCTTTGGGAAGCCCAAGCCGCTGCGACCGACATACTGAGCAGCGCACGCAGCCGCCAGCTCTGTAGTGTGCTATTGGATGACCACATGCATCGCATGCGCCACCTGCTTTCACGCATCAATGGCCTGCAGGATGCCCTGGCGCTCTGCGCGCAACGGGCCACCCTGCACAGCAATCATGGTAGTGCCTTGTTGCTGCAACAGTTGGTGGTGCCGAAGAGCCTGCAGGGGCAGCGCAACCCCTTGCACCAGGCTCTGGACAAGATCAACGAACAAGGCAAGCGAGATATCAACCGCTACACCGCGACCCCTGAGCGCATCATGCTCTGGCGCGAGCTGGCTTACATGCAGGACAACCTCAGCGACTACCTGGGCAAGAGCGAATACCAACAAACCCTGGCCGACCACCTGAGCCTGGATGGCTTCGACTACCTGGCGGCCTCCTTCGCCACAACCAGTCTGCTGGCCGCACTCGCCACCAGCCCCGCGCAAGTCGACCCACTGGCTGTTAACAGCGACCTGACCGATGCGCTCAAGGGCTATAGCCTCTACAGCCCGAAAGCCAGCCAGGGTCAGGTGTTCCTCAGCAAGTTGGCCAATGATCCCCAGCACCCGCTGTACGGCATGCTCTGGCCGAGCCTGGAGCTGAACACCCTATACGCCCCCTACCAAGCACCGGCAAAAAAGGAAGAAAACCTAGGCGACGGGCGATTCCGAGCAACGGAGTTGGCCCAGTTCGAAACTCAAGGTGCTCCGGCAGAAAAGCCCGGCGACACGCTGGACACCAGCATGCTGATCGGCCTGATGGCCGCCGGCAGTCTGAACAGCACCCTGACAGTGCAGCTCAAGGCGGGAGCAAGCACCCTGGTCAGTATTTATGAACGCTTGCAGGGTGCGATCGATACAGCTCAAGCAGCCGTGGACAATGCCAACACCGCATTAAGGCCTCTGCAGGCAGATGCCCAGGCCAGCGCCCGCACCCATGCCCAGACAGCTCAAGCCTATGAGCAGCAGCGCGCAGCGCTCGCCAACCAGGGCCGCCGCATCAACCTGACCCTGCATGGCCAGGGGCTTGGCCTGCTGCGCAGCACCATGCCGCAAACATTTGGCGGTGCCGTGTTTATTCGCCGTGGCCGCGTCAATGTGCGGGAACATTACGTGTTCGGCCTGGAAGACCTGCCGACTACCCCACCGGGACGTACCACGCGTTTCTATGGCGAGTTTCTGGATGCCGAGGGCAACCTGCTGGCCAGCACCAATGGTCGCCAGGCGGCCCGAGCCGGCCTGGATCAGACTAGCGACCATGTACTGGTGGCCGTACCGCGCAATAGCAGCACCGCCCGCATGATCAGCGCCCTGAATCAGCAGTTCAATCAGGCCGGCCAGGCGGCAGCCCAGGAGCAGGCCGCCCAAGCCCGGCTGGTACGCGCCGAAGGCGTTCTACAGGAAGCGGTCGATGATCTGAACACGCAAAATGGCTCCAAGACATATCGAGTGCTCAACTCCACGCCCTTTGCAGCTGGGGTACTGATGTTGGAGCTTTGGAATGTAAGGACAGAGTGGACAGGCAGAACACAGACATCCAATGAGAAAGGTGCAACAAGAGAGCATGCCGGGCTTATAGGGGCAGGTATTGACCTCGCAATTGCCATGGAAGCCCTGACCGTCAAATTCGTCAGCAATCAGTCCATTCTGGCTTCGGCGCGCAGGGTGTTGTTCACCGTGCCTGACGAAGCCGCCGGTCGTTTCTGGGGCTCGACTCTCGGCCCGAAATTCAACAAGCAATTTACTGGCCGCTTGATTGGTCAAACCTTCGCGGGCCTTATATTCCTCGGCCTTAACCTGTACGACGCGTGGTACGCCTGGCAATGGGGCGATCAGGCCATGTGGGGTTACCTGCTGATGGCCGGTGGCGGCGCCGTGGGGGTAGCTGCCGGGCTGTTTACCGCCACGCCAGTGCTGGGCCTTACGCCACTGGGCTGGGTAGCCCTGATCATGATCGTCGCGGGCGCCGGAGTAGCCTATTGGCTCACCAGCAGCCCGGTTGAGGACTGGATGGCCAATGGCCCCTTCGGCACCGGAGATAAGGTCGCCACCGCGCACTTGCGTGACCCGCAGGAGGCCTTCTACCGCCTGCTCGGCCTGTTTGCCGGCATCCGCATCGAGGTTGGCCCGAACCCCGACTACAACCCAAAGGCAAAGTTGGATGCCACCTCCGTTCTGCCGTACAGCATCCTCACGGCCACCACTCGGGTGCGTATCGAAAGCAACCTGCCGGGGCTGGTCGCGCAACTGGGTAGCCTCAACCTCAAGAGCGAAGTCCGCCTGCGCACCACCTTTTCGACCTCCAGCCACGGAGGCACGACAACAAGCTCACGTATCGGTGCTCCAGCGAAGCCGGTAGCCCAACGTCCGTGGCCCAACGCATTGGAGCTTTACTTCAATACGCCGGCGACGCAGCAAAGCACGGGGCTGGGTTACCTGCATCGCACCACCTACAGCTGGGCGGTCAAAGCACAGTTCCGCTTGACCGATGCGCAGAAGAAAACCTGGTACTTCCCGGCCCCATCACCCAAAACCCTGATGCTGACAAGCGAAGCACACAAACGACCCGACTTTAGTAACAACGGGCAACCCTTCTGGGCCAGCGAATAAGCTTTGGATACATGACACGTGACGCAAGACAACGCCTACTACGCCAGCACCGCCTATAACCCGGCGTGTATCCCCGACCAACCCGCCTCAGCCGAACGAGCCTGGTGGCGCAAGCTGGGCGGCAGCCGCTTGCCTTGGGGTAATACACAAAACGTGGCGCCGGAAAACATCATGACCGACCCAACCCCCAAGAGCATGCGTTTCTGGGAGGCGTTCGATAAGAAGCGGGAAGAAGAAAAGGCCCTGGGTACTTATAAGAAACGGCCCATGGAAGGTATCGACCTGCACGCCGTGTATGACCACGAACGTTATCGTTATGCTGTGCTATCCAAACGTTCGCATTTTTGGATGTATTTATGTGGGGGGGGGCGCTTCATATTTTTCTTGGTTACAACAATTCTATTGATCCTATTTTTACTTGAATTGCTTGATAGCAGGTACTCCACATCTTTAGAGATAGCAATCTCTTATGCCCCTACATTTTTAATTTTTTCTGGCTTGCCACTGGCCTGCTGGAGTATCGGCTCATTAGTTATCAACCACTTCCCCCGTCTATGGTTCAAACCTTCCCGCGGCCCTCTCTGGGAGCTTAATCGGCGCACCGGCCTAGTAACCCTGTTCGATTACAACAATAACGGCGAGTACAAGAGGAACGGCATCATTGGCGAGATCACCGCGCCCTTCCACGAGTTCGACGCCTACCTCGCCACCTCGCCAGATCGCCAGGGGCTGCCAATGAACTTTCTCTACCTGGCCCACCGCTACCGCGACATCACCATCAACTTCGCCTCCCTACTGGCACCGGATCGCCTCCCACAACCACCGCTCGCCCTGTGGGACTTCTTCCAGAACTACATGGACGCCAGCCGCCCGTTGCCGGAGTTGCCCTGCTTCGAGAAATACCGTCACCTCGACCCGGTATCTGCCGAGCACGACCGCCAGACAAACCGTAACCCTCGCTACTGGATCGACATGGACGATGAGACCTTCGCCGAAAAGCTCAGCGACATGGAAAACCGTATTCGGCTTATCGACACCATGCACCGCTCCAACCTGATGGCCCGGTATGTCGAGTATGTAGATTGATGGACACAGATGGGGCTAGCCCAGTATCGGCACCCGCATCTTCGGCAGCCGCCCGAGGTATGTCCTACCTGAGTCCGTAAGCAAAATTGATGGCTGGCAACTACAGCACTAGGAAAAACCAAGGAATGGTGATGCGACAGCATCGAGTTAGACTCTTCGCAAACAACGCCCACTTTACCGACGACAAGTTCGATCGTTTCGCTCCACTGGTTCGCCAGCCAAACACTCACAGAGGGAAAATCTTCAGCGCATGCGCCCTGGTCCCGTTTGGACTGTTCCTGATGAGTCTTCCAGCAGAGCAGGGCTGGTTAACTTGCCTCATGCTAATGACGACGCTGGTTCTTCCCTTCTCAACCTTATGGTGGCTTGAGCACGGTATACCACCGGACAAGGTCGAGGCCTATGCAGAGGCAGATGGACTTCTGCTGAAGTTCGAATGCGGTCACTTTCCAGAGCTGAGTACCGATATTCGGATTCCGTCTTGCGAAATAGAGTCGATCACTCTTGAGTCAAAGGCGGTCCGGGAAGGAGGATACGGAACGCACCGCTGGAGGCAATACCGCATCAAGACCTCTCGCTCAGATGAGTACCCGAACTTGCTAATCAATACCTTTCGCCCACTGCACTTAGCGATAGGCGATTTGCAGCGAATAACCACTCTGCTACCTCACCGAGTAGACATACAACTCATCAGCACTCAGAAAGAAATGGCCATATTCGATCCCCACTGGAAAAACGAATACTCACCGGAGAAACAAGAATCTAGATAGCTTTGGCCTGCCAGCAACTCCGAAAAAAACCAACGACTAGCACGAGCACTGTTACCCCTAACAGCGCGGCCCCGACAAACACCCCCTGATACCCCGCCACCTGAGCCAGTAATCCACTACAAGCCCCTACCAGCCCCGCCAATAAAAGCTGCGCACTCGCCTGCAGGGTGAAGTCGGCGCCTTCGTGTTCCGGACGGCACATACGCATCATCACGGCGAAGAGGGCGACGGTGGACATGCCGTCGGCGATCTGTTCGAACAACGCAATCGTGTAGACCAAGGCCGTATCGGCACCGCGCCCCACCAGTAGCGCCATACCAGCGATACCCAGTGCCTGCAGTGCGCCGAAGATCAGCAGCGAGCGCAGCGCGCCGATGCGGGCATAGAGCAATCCGCCGAGCAGCGCGCCGCCGATGCCGGCCAGGCTGCTGATCAGGGTCAGTTGGCCGAGCGCCGCGGTGCTCCAGCCCTGATCCACCAGCATTGGCTTGATCATCGGCGAACCCAGCGCATCGCCGAGTTTGAAGGTCAGCACCACCGCCAGCCAGGCGAACATACCGGGCTGAGCCAGCAGGCCCTGGTAATGGCGCCAGAGCAAACCGGGACCGGCGGGCTCAGCTTGCTCGATGTGCTGCGGCAACAAGCGTTTTTCCGGAAAGAGCAGAATTGGCAAGGTCAGCAGCACCAAGGCTCCCGCCAGCAGGCTGATGGACAGGTTCCAGCCCAGCCCGCCGATCACCAGCAGCAGACCGCTGCCGCTGGCCAGCATGCCGACCTTATAACCCCCTACCTGCAGGCTGTTGCCCAGGCCGCGCCAGCGTTCCGGCAGCAGGCGTACGGCCAGGCCGTCGGTGGCCACGTCCTGACTGGCGGCGGCGAGGTTGATCAGCAGCAAGGTGCCGAGCAGCAACCAGAACGCCGAGCCGAACAACGCCTGCGGCTCGATCAGCGCCAGCCCCGCCAGGCAGCCGATCACCAGGGCCTGCAGTGGCAGGATCCAACCCCGGTGATGACCGAGGCGGCGCGAGCCGATGCGGTCGATCCATGGCGCCCACAGCACCTTGAGCAGCCAGGGCAGCGCCAGCAACTTGAGCAACCCGATCAGCGCCAGGTCGACACCGCTCTGCCGCAACAGCACCGGCAACGAATGCGCCACCAGGCCGGAGGGCAACCCCTGGGCGCAATAGAGGGACGCGAGGAGCACCAGGGAGGTGTTGCTGGGGCGATCCGAAGCAGTCATGGGAGGCCTATCCGAAAGAAGTCGCCAAGAGTAGCGAAAGAGCCCAAAAAGGGGCTAGCAAGGCGCATTTCGGCGCCCGCGAAACCTTTAAAAATAGAATATAAACCTCTGAAAACATTCTTAGACTATCTAAGCAGCAAGCCTTATCTTCTCGCCCCTGTGCGGCTGCCTGCGGGCGCCCGATACCTCACCTGAGATTCGCACGCGTTTTAAGGATGCCCATGCCCTGGGATTCATTGCCCCTGCTATTCGTCGCCGCCCTGCTGCTGTGGGTGCTCTACGCCTTCATTCGTGAAAAGTGGAGCCCGGACGTGGTGGCAGCGATCGCCGTGGCGGCACTACTGATCAGTCAATTGCTGACCCCAGGGGAAGTCCTCAGCGTGCTGAGCAACTCGGCACCGGTGACCATTGCCTGCATGTTCGTGCTCTCCGCCGCCCTGGAGCGCACCGGCTGCATCGACGCCCTCGGCAACTGGCTAGGCGATCTGGTCGGCACCAGCCCGATTCGCGTACTCACCGGCCTGACCGTCACGGCGTTGGTGATCTCGGCCTTCCTCAACAACACCCCGGTGGTGGCCATCCTCACCCCGGTGGCGATCTCCCTGGCGCGCCGCGCCGGCACCCTGCCCTCCAAGCTGCTGATCCCGCTGTCCTATGCCACCATCCTCGGCGGCACCCTGACCATGATCGGCACCTCGACCAACATCCTGGTCGACGGCGTCGCGCGCAAGGCCGGCCTTGAACCCTTCGGCATGTTCGAAATCACCGGCGCAGGCCTGATCCTCGCGGCCGCTGGCATGCTCTATCTGCTGACGATTGGTCGCCATCTTTTGCCGGAGCGCGAAACCCTGTCCAAGCAGCTGCGCCCGGATCTGGGCCGCACCTTCATGAGCGAGCTGCTGGTACCCCACGATTCGCCGATGATCGGCAAGACCCTGTCCGAGGCCAACCTCAACGGTGGCAGCGGCATGCAGGTGCTGAAGATCTTCCGCGACCAGCTGGAGTTTACCGAGCCCAGCCACGACACGGTGCTGATGGCCGGCGACCAGCTGGTGATCCATGGCCAGGTGAAGGATGTGGTCGAGCTGCGTGGCAGCGGCCACCTGAGCTTCAGCCGTAGCGAAGCCTTCGAGACCATCAGCAACCATGACGTAGTGCTGGCCGAGGCCATCGTCGGGCGCAACTCGCGCTTCAGCAACCGACCGATGCGCGACCTCGACCTCACCGCGCGCTATGGCATCGCCGTCCTGGCCGTGCACCGCCAGGACGAGAACATCTCCGGCAACCTCGACGACTTCCACCTGCAGTTTGGCGACGTGATGCTGGTGGAGGGCACGCCGACGCAGATCAAACGCTTCGCCGACAACGGCGAGCTGATCAGCCTCAACACCGTGCAAGAGCGCTCGTACCGCCGCGACAAGGCGCCCATCGCAATCATCGCCACCCTGGCCGTGATGGTGCTGGCCGCCTTCGGCGTGATGCCGATCGAGGGCCTGGCCATCATCGGCGCCGTCACCGTCCTGGCCACCCGCTGCCTGGACGTCGAGGACGCCTACAAGGCGGTGGATTGGCGCGTGCTGGGGCTGATCTTCGGCATGCTGGCGATCAGCATCGCCATGGACAAGGTCGGCCTGGTCAAGCTGCTGGTGGAGAACGTCATGGGGCTGCTGCCCTGGGCCGGCCCGCTGTTGATGCTGAGCTTCATCTACCTGTTCACCTCGATCCTCACCGAGATGCTGTCGAACAACGCCGTGGCGGTGCTGGTCACCCCCATCGCGATTGGCGTGGCCCAACACCTGGGGGTCGACCCACGCGCCTTCGTGGTCGCGGTGATGTTCGCCGCCAGCGCCAGCTTCGCCACGCCGATCGGCTACCAAACCAACACCTTCGTCTACAACGCCGGCGGTTATCGGTTTGCCGACTTCTTCCGGGTTGGCGCGCCGCTCAACCTGATCCTCTGGGTCGTGGCGACGCTGGTAATCCCGCTGTTCTGGCCGCTGACACCGCTGTGAACCTTGATATGTCGGCGTGATGGCTCCATCTACTCAGTCTGAGCCAATGGAGCCGCCCGACATGTCTGCCCCCCTGCTGATTCCCTGCCCGTCCTGCAACGGCCTCAACCGCATCCCTGGCGAGCGCCTGGGCGACAGTCCACGCTGCGGGCGCTGCAAAAGCGCGGTCGTACCCGCCACGCCGTTCACCCTGAGCCAAACCAACTTCGCCAGCCAGCTCAAGGGCGACCTGCCACTGCTGGTGGATGTCTGGGCCAGTTGGTGCGGGCCCTGTCGCAGCTTCGCGCCGACATTCGAGCAAGCTGCCGCGCAACTGCAGGGGCGCTGCCGCCTGGCCAAGCTGGACAGCGAGGCCAATCAGCAACTGTCCGCGCAACTCGGCATCCGCTCCATTCCCAGCCTGATCCTGTTTCGCGGCGGCGTTGAAGTCGCCCGTCAGAGTGGCGCCATGCCGCTACCGCAACTACTGGCCTGGCTGCGAGGCCAGGGCATCTGAGCGGATCGGTCAGCGTCAGCGAGCGTCCGCGTCATTGCTCACGGGCGTCGCCAGGCTAGGCTCGATGGCTCTATCGCCAGGAGCCTCGCCATGCCCCTACCCGCCGAATTGGCCCGTGTACTGACCGAAGAAAAAATCGATTTCGTCAAACGCTGCGGTCTCAAGGCCGAGATCCTGGAACCTGGTCGCGTTTGCCTGCACATGCCGCTGGCCGGCAACCAGAACCATATCGGCAGCATGTATGCCGGAGCCCTGTTCACCCTCGCCGAAATTCCTGGCGGCGCACTGTTCCTCACCAGTTTTGACAGCCAGCGTTTCTACCCGCTGATCAAGGACATGCACCTGCGTTTTCGCCGCCCCGCCACCAGCGATATTCGTATCCAGGCATGTCTGTCGAATGAGGACGTCGTGCGCATTCAAGAGGAGGCCGAACAGCACGGAAAAGCCGACTACCGGCTGGAGTTGCAGCTGCTCGACGCAGCAGGCGAAGTGGTGGCCGAATCAAGTGCGCTGTACCAATTGCGCAAGCACTGACGCATGGGACTTGCCGTGGATCAATTGCGGGTCTATTTAGAAAGCTCATTCTAAAAACCCGCAGAGGTTTCACGTCGCCGCGCCAACCCGCGGCGCAAAGGGGAGAGCAATGACCAGACACATCCTTATCGCCCATGACCTACGTGACACCGCGGACCTGGCACTACGCCGTGCCGCTCAGCTGGCGCGCCAGCACGATGCCAAACTGACCCTGCTGCATGTCTTCGACCCACGCCTGGATCAGGCCGAGCGCGAACGCATCGAGCAGAGCCTGGATCGCAGCCTCACCCAGTTCGCACCCACTGGCAGCCAGCTGCGCCTGACTCAGGGCAAGCCGGCCGATGCAGTGCTGGAACAGGTGCAACAGTGCGGCGCCGATCTGCTGGTCCTGGGTGCCCATCATCAGCGCCACGAATTCTTCTCCGGCACCACGCTGGACCGTATCGCTCGGCGCTGCCCGGTGCCGCTGCTGCTGGTGGCGCGCGACGAGGCCAGTCCCTACCGCAGCGCGGTGGCCGCCATCGACTTCTCCCTGTGCGCCTGCACCGCCCTGCACGAGGCCTGCCTGCTACTGCCTGGTGACGCCGGCATCCACGCCTTGCACGTATTTGAACCGCAGAAGAACAGTGCCCTCGCCGAAGCCGAACTGCTCACTCAGCGCGCACTCATCGATCAACTGCTCCACGACGAGGCCCAGCGCCTGCCTGCCAACGCCCCCAAACTCAGCCACGAAGTCAAGGTTGGCGGCATCCTGCGCTCCCTGCAGGAATACATCAGCAGTCGCCAGCCTCAGCTGCTGGTGCTGGGCAGCCATGGCCGCAGCGCAATCTCACAGGCGCTGCTCGGCAGCCTGGCCCAGCACTACCTGCACAAAGCACCCTGCGACGTGTTCGTCGTGCGCTGAACCGCCCAGGCAGAAACGACAAAGGCGCCTTCTGGCGCCTTTGTCTTGTGTGCAGACCTCAGTTATCCAGCAGCTTGTGCAGCTCGACAAACTGCTGGGTCAGTTTGTGGCTGCGATCCAGATGGATCAGCGGCAGGCAGGCCTGGTGGGACTCGCGCATTTTCACCGAACTCATCAGATTGACCGGCAGCACCGGCAGCCCCTCCTCGATCAGCTCGTCGAGCAGCTGCTGCGGCAGGGTCGCGCGCGGCTGGAACTGGTTGACCACGATACCCTCGACTTCCAGGTCTTCGTTGTGGTCGCCCTTGAGCTCCTCGATCTCGGCCAGCAGGCCGTACAGGGCATTGCGCGAGAAACTATCGCAATCGAAAGGAATCAACACGCGATCAGCGGCGATCAGCGCAGAAACCGTATAGAAGTTCAGCGCTGGCGGCGTATCCATGTAGATCCGGTCGTAATCTTCGGAGATTTCTTCCAGCAGTTTGCGCAGCTTGTTGATCTTGTGCTTCTGCTCCAGCTTCGGCTGCAACTCGGCCAGCTCAGCGGTGGCGGTCACCACATGCAGATTGTCGAAGGGCGTCTCATAGATATCCACCCCACCCTTCTTGCCGAAAGGCCCCGAAGACAGCGTGCCCTTGAAGAACTCGGCGATACCCATCGGTATTTCCTCGCCAGTCAACCCGGTGAGGTAGTGCGTCGAGTTGGCCTGAGCATCCAGATCAATCAACAGGGTGCGATACCCTTCGGCCGCACTCACCGCCGCCAGATTGCAGGCAATGCTGGACTTGCCCACCCCACCCTTCTGATTGAAGACCACTCGCCGCATGACATACCTCCCTGATCGCAGATGACCGAATTCTATGCAAAGCCCATGACAAGGGCGAGGAAGCATTCTGGTTCAGATGCCGCAGAAATACGCAGGGCCGCATTCGCGGCCCTTTTAAGTTACTGATGGTACTGCGCAGACAGTTCGTGCACTGCCTCGAAGAAGGCCTTGGCGTGCTCCGGCGGTACTTCCGGGGTGATGCCGTGGCCGAGGTTGAACACCTGGCCATTGCCCGGGCCGTAGGCGGCGAGGATACGCGCCACCTCGGCGCGGATGGCCGCCGGCTTGGCGTGCAGCACGGCCGGGTCCATGTTGCCCTGCAGGGCGACCTTATCCCCCACGCGCTGACGCGCGCTGCCGATGTCGCAGGTCCAGTCCAGGCCCAGGGCCTCGGCGCCGGTCTCGGCCATGGACTCCAGCCACAGGCCGCCACCCTTGGTGAACAGGATCACCGGCACACGACGACCGTCGTGCTCGCGAATCAGGCCATCGATGATCTGCTTCATGTAGCGCAGGGAAAACTCCTGGTAGGCCGCCGAAGACAGGGCGCCGCCCCAGGAATCGAAGATCTGCACCGCCTGGGCACCGGCCTGGATCTGACCATTCAGATAGCCAGTGATGGAGCGGGCCAGCTTGTCGAGCAGGGCGTGCATGGCCTGCGGGTTGTCGTAGAGCATCGCCTTGGACTTACGGAAGTCGCGGCTGGAGCCGCCCTCGACCATGTAGGTGGCCAGCGTCCAGGGGCTACCAGTGAAGCCGATCAGCGGCACGCGACCGTTCAGCTCGCGGCGAATGGTACGCACGGCATCCATCACGTAGCCCAGGTCCTGCTCGGCATCGGGAATCGGCAGGGCCTCGATATCCGCCATGCTCGATACCACCTTCTTGAAGCGCGGGCCCTCGCCGGTCTCGAAGTACAGGCCCTGGCCCATGGCATCGGGAATGGTGAGGATGTCGGAGAAGAGGATCGCGGCGTCGATCTGCGGGTAGCGATCCAGCGGCTGAATCGTCACCTCGCAGGCCAGCTCGGGGTTCTTCATCAGGCTGACGAAGTCACCGGCCTTGGCGCGGGTGGCACGATACTCCGGCAGGTACCGACCGGCCTGGCGCATCATCCACACGGGCGTGACGTCGACGGGTTGCTTGAGCAGGGCGCGCAGGAAACGGTCGTTCTTCAGGGCGGACATCGGCAGGGTTCCTGGATAATCGGCAGGGAAGCGTTGCGGCGGGAGTATGCGACTGCCGCTCGGCGGCGGCCCCCTTCCTCCGGGCGGGCTCCCGGATCACAGGAACACCGCGCGCCTTGGCGCAGAAAAAGTGCGGGCATTTTCGCAGACCGCAAAACAAAAGGCACGGCGAGTGCCGTGCCTTTTGTCCATCGCGACGATTTGCCGCGAGCAACCTTTGATCTAAGCGTCGCGAGCGAAGGTCAGGCTAGGCGCTACGTTAGTAACAGCCTCCGGCTGGTCAAGCAGGCAAGGAAGCGCAGTTTACAAGTGCATTCCGAGCCGGTTTTCAACAACGCCTGGCCGAGCGCAGCAGCTTAGACGCCCAGGTAGTCGAGGATGCCTTCGGCGGCGTTGCGGCCCTCGAAGATCGCCGTCACCACCAGGTCGGAACCGCGGACCATGTCGCCGCCGGCGAAGATCTTCGGGTTGCTGGTCTGGTGCTTGAACTGGTTCTTCTCCGGCGCCACCACACGGCCCTGGCTGTCGGTGTCGATCTTGAAATCGCTGAACCAGGCAGCCGGACTCGGACGGAAACCGAAGGCGATCAGCACGGCTTCGGCCGGGATGATTTCCTCGGAGCCCGGGATCGGCTCGGGGCTGCGACGACCACGGGCGTCCGGCTCGCCGAGACGGGTCTCGACCACCTTGACGCCTTCCACCCTGTCCTCGCCGACGATGGCGATGGGCTGGCGGTTGAAGAGGAACTTCACGCCCTCTTCCTTGGCGTTCTTCACTTCCTTGCGCGAGCCCGGCATGTTCTCTTCGTCACGGCGGTAGGCGCAGGTCACCGCCTTGGCGCCCTGGCGGATCGAGGTGCGGTTGCAGTCCATCGCCGTGTCACCGCCGCCGAGCACGACCACGCGCTTGCCCTTCATGTCGATGAAGTCTTCCGGGGACTTCTCGAAGCCGAGGTTGCGGTTGACGTTGGCGATCAGGAAGTCCAGCGCGTCGGTGACGCCCGGCAGGTCTTCGCCCGGGAAGCCACCCTTCATGTAGGTGTAGGTACCCATGCCCATGAACACGGCATCGTACTCATCCAGCAGCTGCTGCATGGTCACGTCCTTGCCGATTTCGGTGTTCAGGCGGAACTCGATACCCATGCCGGTGAAGACTTCGCGACGACGGCTCATCACGGTCTTTTCCAGCTTGAACTCGGGGATGCCGAAGGTCAGCAGGCCGCCGATTTCCGGGTTCTTGTCGAAGACCACCGGGGTCACGCCATTGCGCACCAGCACGTCGGCGCAACCCAGGCCGGCCGGGCCGGCGCCGATCACGGCAACACGCTTGCCGGTCGGCTTGACCTTGGACATGTCCGGGCGCCAGCCCATGGCGAAGGCGGTGTCGGTGATGTACTTCTCCACCGAGCCGATGGTCACCGCGCCGAAGCCGTCATTGAGGGTGCAGGCACCCTCGCACAGACGATCCTGCGGGCAGACGCGGCCGCAGACTTCCGGCAGGGTGTTGGTCTGGTGGCTCAGCTCAGCAGCGGCCAGGATGTTGCCTTCCGACACCAGCTTGAGCCAGTTCGGAATGAAGTTGTGCACCGGGCACTTCCACTCACAGTACGGGTTGCCGCAGCCCAGGCAACGGTGTGCTTGGTCGGCGGCCTGGGCCGGCTTGAAGGCTTCGTAGATTTCCACGAACTCCTTCTTGCGCTGGCGCAGCAGCTTCTTCTTCGGGTCTTTGCGCCCGACTTCGATGAACTGGAAGTCGTTGTTCAGACGTTCAGTCATTTCAAAACCTCATCAAACCACTTCAGGCGCAAGTTATTGCGGGTTGGCACGGGTGCTGGACAGCAGCGAACCGAGGCTCGCGGCCTTCGGTTTGACCAGCCAGAACTTGCGCAGGTAATCGTCCAGGTTTTCCAGCAAGTGAGTACCCCACGGGCTGGCAGTTTCCGCCACGTACTCGGCGAGTACGCCGTGCAGGTGGTTACGGTAAGCCTCCATGGACTCATTGCTGATGCGCTGGATTTCCACCAGCTCGTGGTTAACGCGGTCAACGAAACTGTTGTCCAGATCCAGCACATAAGCGAAACCGCCGGTCATGCCGGAACCGAAGTTGTAGCCGGTCTTGCCCAGTACGCAGACGAAACCGCCGGTCATGTATTCGCAGCAGTGGTCACCGGTCCCTTCCACCACGGTATGAGCACCGGAGTTACGCACGGCAAAACGCTCGCCGGCAGTACCCGCAGCGAACAGCTTGCCGCCGGTGGCGCCGTACAGACAGGTGTTACCGACGATGGCCGACTCCTGGGTCTTGAATGGGCTACCGGCAGGCGGAGTGATCACCAGCTTGCCGCCAGTCATACCCTTGCCGACGTAGTCGTTGGCATCGCCTTCCAGGCGCAGGTGCAGACCACCGGCGTTCCACACACCGAAGCTCTGGCCCGCAGTGCCCTTGAAGGTGAAGGTGATCGGCGCGTCTTTCATGCCCTGGTTGCCGTGGACTTTGGCGATCTCGCCGGAAACACGGGCACCGATGGAACGGTCGCAGTTGCAGATATCGAGTTCGAACTCGCCACCGGTCTTGCCGGCAATCGCGTCCTTGGCCAACTCTACCATCTTCTCGGCCAGCAGGCCCTGGTCGAACGGCGGGTTCTTTTCCACTTCGCAGAACTGCGGCTTGTCGGCCGGGATGTGCTCGCTGGCCAGCAGCGGACTCAGGTCGAGGTTACCCTGTTTGGCGGTCTCGCCTGGCAGCATCTCGAGCAGATCGGTACGCCCAATCAGCTCGCCGAGGCTGCGCACGCCCAGCTTGGCCAGCCACTGACGGGTGTCTTCGGCGATGTAGGTGAAGTAGTTCATCACCATCTCGACGGTGCCGATGAAGTGATCCTTGCGCAGCTTGTCGTTCTGAGTCGCGACGCCGGTGGCGCAGTTGTTCAGGTGACAGATACGCAGGTACTTGCAGCCCAGCGCGACCATCGGGCCGGTGCCGAAGCCGAAGCTCTCGGCGCCGAGGATAGCGGCCTTGATCACGTCAAGGCCGGTCTTCAGGCCGCCGTCGGTCTGCACCCGCACCTTGCCGCGCAGATCGTTGCCACGCAGAGTCTGGTGGGTTTCGGCCAGGCCGAGCTCCCAAGGGCTGCCGGCGTACTTGATCGAGGTCAGCGGCGAAGCACCGGTACCACCGTCGTAGCCGGAAATGGTGATCAGGTCGGCGTAGGCCTTGGCCACACCGGCGGCGATGGTGCCGACACCGGCCTCTGCCACCAGCTTCACCGACACCAGCGCGGCCGGGTTGACCTGCTTGAGGTCATAGATCAGCTGCGCCAGGTCTTCGATCGAATAGATGTCGTGGTGCGGCGGCGGCGAAATCAGGGTCACGCCCGGCACCGCATAGCGCAGTTTGGCGATCAGGCCATTGACCTTGCCACCCGGCAGCTGGCCGCCCTCACCGGGCTTGGCGCCCTGGGCGACCTTGATCTGCAGCACTTCGGCGTTGACTAGATACTCAGGAGTTACACCGAAACGGCCGGTGGCCACCTGTTTGATCTTCGAGCTGCGCACGGTGCCGTAACGGGCCGGGTCTTCGCCGCCCTCACCGGAGTTGGAGCGCGCGCCCAGGCGGTTCATCGCCTCGGCGATCGCCTCGTGAGCCTCCGGAGACAGGGCACCGAGGGAGATACCGGCAGAGTCGAAACGCTTGAGCACTTCGCCCAGTGGCTCGACCTCATCCAGGCTCAGCGGCTGCTCGGCCAGCTTGACCTGCAGCAGATCGCGCAGCATCGACACCGGGCGCTGGTCGACCAGCGCCGCGTACTCCTGGTACTTCTCGTAGCTGCCCTGCTGGACGGCAGCCTGCAGGGTGTTGACCACGTCCGGGTTGTAGGCGTGGTACTCGCCACCGTAGACGAACTTGAGCAGACCGCCCTGCTGGATGGCCTTGCGGTTGTTCCAGGCCTCGGCGGCCAACAGCTTCTGCTCGGCCTCGATGTCGACGAAACGCGCACCCTGGATACGGCTGGCGACGCCACGGAAGCACACTTCGGTGACCTCATCGGCCAGGCCGACGGCTTCGAACAGCTGGGCACCACGGTACGAGGCGATGGTGGAGATACCCATCTTCGACAGGATCTTCAGCAGGCCTTTGGAAATGCCCTTGCGGTAGTACTTGAACACCTCGTAGAGGTCGCCCAGCACTTCACCGGTACGGATCAGGTCACCCAGTACTTCGTAGGCCAGGAACGGATACACGGCAGAAGCGCCGAAGCCGACCAGCACGGCGAAGTGGTGCGGGTCACGCGCGGTGGCAGTCTCGACCAGGATGTTGCAGTCGCAGCGCAGACCTTTCTCGGTCAGGCGATGGTGCACGGCACCGGTAGCTAGCGCGGCGTGCGCCGGCAGCTTGCCCGGGGCGATGTGCCGGTCGGAGAGGACCAGCAACACCTTGCCGCTGCGCACCGCCTCTTCCGCCTGATCGGCGATGTTGCGCACCGCGGCTTCCAGGCCGATGGCCGGGTCGTAGTTGAGGTCGATGACCTGGCGCTCGAAGCCCGGCGTGGCCAGGTTCATAAGCGCGCGCCACTTGGCCGGGGAGATCACCGGGCTGCTCAGCATCACGCGGCTGGCGTGGGCCGGGGATTCCTCGAAGATGTTGCGCTCGGCACCCAGGCAGACTTCCAGGGACATGACGATGGACTCGCGCAGCGGGTCGATCGGCGGGTTGGTGACCTGGGCGAACTGCTGGCGGAAGTAGTCGAACGGCGAACGCACGCGCTGCGACAGCACGGCCATCGGCGTGTCGTCACCCATCGAACCGACGGCTTCCTGGCCCTGCTCGGCGAGCGGGCGCAGCACCTGGTCACGTTCCTCAAAGGTGACCTGGAACATCTTCATGTACTGCTTGAGCTGGTCGCTGTCGTAGAACGGCGAACCATGGTCGCGGTCTTCCAGGCTGGCCTGGATACGTACCGCGCCCTGACGCAGCCACTGCTTATAGGGATGGCGCGACTTCAGGCGATTGTCGATGGCGTCGGTGTCCAGCACCTGACCGGTCTCGGTGTCCACCGCGAGGATCTGGCCCGGGCCGACACGGCCTTTGGCGATCACATCTTCAGGCTTGTAGTTCCACACGCCGATTTCCGACGCCAGGGTGATGTAGCCGTTCTTGGTGGTGACCCAGCGCGCCGGGCGCAGGCCGTTACGGTCGAGCAGACAGACGGCATGGCGACCGTCGGTCAGCACCACGCCGGCGGGGCCATCCCAGGGCTCCATATGCATGGAGTTGTACTCGTAGAACGCGCGCAGATCGGCGTCCATGGTCTCGACGTTCTGCCAGGCCGGCGGAATGATCATGCGCACGCCACGGAACAGGTCGATGCCACCGGTGACCATCAACTCGAGCATGTTGTCCATGCTCGAGGAGTCGGAACCGACGCGGTTGACCAGCGGGCCCAGTTCTTCCAGATCGGGGATCTGGTCGTTGGCGAACTTCAGGCGACGGGCCAGGGCCCAGTTGCGGTTGCCGGTGATGGTGTTGATCTCGCCGTTGTGGGCGAGGAAGCGGAACGGCTGCGCCAGCGGCCATTTCGGCAGGGTGTTGGTGGAGAAGCGCTGGTGGAATACGCAGATTGCGGTCTGCAGGCGCTCGTCACCGAGGTCCGGATAGAACTGCTGCAGATCCGCCGGCATCATCAGACCTTTATAGATGATGGTCTTCGCCGAGAAGCTGCAGATGTAGTGATCGCTGTCGGCGGCATTGGCCACCGAGGAACGGCGACGGGCGCTGAACAGCTTGATGGCGAACTGCTGGTCGTCCAGACCTTCGCCACCGATGAACACCTGCTCGATGATCGGCAGACGCTCCAGTGCCAGACGGCCGAGCACGCTGGTATCGACCGGCACCTTGCGCCAGCCGATCAGCTCCAGGCCGGCCGCGAGGATCTCGCGGTTCATGTTCTCGCGAGCGGCTTCGGCCTTGGCCGGATCCTGATTGAAGAACACCATACCCACGGCGTACTGCTGCGGCAGCTCACGCGCGAACTCGTCCCGGGCCACTGCGCGCAGGAACAGATCCGGCTTCTGGATCAACAGACCACAACCGTCACCGGTCTTACCGTCGGCGTTGATGCCGCCGCGGTGGGTCATGCAGGTCAGCGCTTCAATAGCAGTATTCAGCAAGTGATGGCTCGCCTCGCCCTGCATGTGGGCGATCAGGCCGAAGCCGCAGTTATCCTTGAACTGATCAGGATGGTACAGACCTGCTTTCATAGACACTCTCACCAGGCTTGCCTCGAGGGCAAATAGCTTTCTAATTCATTGACCTAGCTGCC
Source organism: Pseudomonas sp. zbq_18 (assembly GCF_043102245.1). Lineage (NCBI taxonomy): Bacteria > Pseudomonadati > Pseudomonadota > Gammaproteobacteria > Pseudomonadales > Pseudomonadaceae > Pseudomonas > Pseudomonas sp. zbq_18. The sequence goes on from NZ_JBICIT010000018.1 coordinate 22,659, forward strand.
GACCGCGCAGGGCAACGCACCAGCTTGGCGCAGGCAAAGGGGGGTCATTGTACATATCGACCCTGGCCGTCACAAATTTTCGTGACGGCCAGATGAAAACTTCTGTCGCTTGAACGAAAGGCAGCGACCAGAGGCCCGTGCTAGGACCATCCGGTCACCAAATGACAGGCAAATCACAGGCCATCAACGCGCCTGGATTGCTTCCTGCTGAATGCTGGCAAAGCTGCGCGGCCAGGGCTTGCCGGCTTGCACATCGGCCGGCAGCGTTTTGATCGCCGCCTGCGCGGCTGCCCGACTGGAGAACTGGCCGAAAGTCACAACATACAACGGCTGCCCCTGGTGCAGCTTCTTGAAGTAGCGGTATTCAGCACCGTGCTTGCCGACGAAAGCCTTGGCACTACTCTCTGAGCGAGTACCGAGAATCTGCAGCGCATAGCCGCTTGCAGGTCGCGCCGCATACCAGTCACCGGCCCCGGCACTGGCAGCCGCCTTGGCGACGACCGGCGCCGGCTTCTCCGCCACTACGGGCTTGGACACAACAGGCTTGGGGGCCGGAACAGGTACGGGCGGCGCCTTTACTTCCGGAGCCTTGACCTCAGGCGCAGGTGTCGCGGGCTGTGCAGGAGCGCTCGCGATGGTCGACACCACAGGCGCAGGAGCTGGAACTTCCACTATGGCCGGCGCGCTAGTTGTCGCCCCCTGCTCGTCCTCCATTCCCGACGCCTGCGCCAGCGGCTCACGAATCACCGGCTGTGCCTCACCCACCAAAGGCAACGGCAATGGTTGAGCAGTACCAGAAAACTCAACCTGCGCCTGTGCGCGAGCATTGGCCGCCTCTGCTTCAGCTGAAGACGCATCCACCTGCGCCGAGGAAGACTCCTGAGCGATCAACTCGATGGGTTTCTCGACTGCCACGACAGGAGCAGAGCCGCTCTCACCCTGCATCAGCCATGCAGCGCCTAATGCAACAGCCACCACAGCCAGCGCCAGCAGGTGCTTTTTCGGCAACCCCTTCCCAGCGACAACGCCAGCATTGCGCTGAGCCAGCATGGCCTCAACCAGTACATCGCGAGCCACCTGATTGATCGCACCCGGCCAGCCGCCAGAGCCGATATAAATTTCCTCGACCTGCTCATCAGTTAACAGATCAATACCTTGCCCAGCCCCATCCAGACGCTGCGCCAGATACTGGCGCGTCTCTTCCTCGTCATAAGGCTGCAGCTCAATAGCATGAAAGCGCTCCTCGCCATCCGCCTGCTGCTCGAGGCGCTCAAGAAAATCGCTTTGCGCAAAGAGGAAAACATGAGGGCGAGCACCATCTGCCCCTACCGCCAGGGTAAACAGGGTATCCAGAGCAGGATCGGCCAGTTGCTCGGCATCATCCACCAGCAGATAGACCTCCTGCCCGGTGAGCGCCAACTGCGCAACATGCGCGAGAATGCTCGGCACATCTGCCTGCTGCACGCCAAGCCCCTGAGCAACCTGTCGCAAAATGCCAGCCACATCACCCGCACCGCGGGCAGACACAACGACGGACTGAACCGCCTGCTTGTTGGTACTGGCAACCAGGGCCTGGCGCAGCAAGGTCTTGCCGCTACCCTGAGGGCCCGCAACGACCAGAAGCAATTGACTGTAGCGAGCCAAATGATGGAGCTGCCCAAGTACTGGCTTGCGCTGTGCCGGATAGAAACGAAAGCCCGGAACCCTCGCAGCAAAGGGATCGTGGCTGAACTGATAATGCGCGAGAAACGCCTCGTCGGCATGCAAACTGGTCATGGAGCTCTCTTATTGTCCAAGCTGATCCGCTAGCGCGCGGTAATCCGCACGCAGCGTGGCATTCAAAACTTCCCGTGGAAAGTCATCGGTGATCACCGCCTCGCCCAGCTTGCGCAGCAGAACCAGACGTAAACGACCATCAAGCACCTTCTTATCGACAGCCATGTGCTGAAGGAAATCCTCGGGAGCCATATCCAGCGGAGGAACGACAGGCAGCCCAGCACGCAATAACAAGCGCAGGCCGCGATCACGCTCAGCTTCACTGATCCAGCCAAGTCGAGCCGACATATCCAGAGCCATGGCAGTGCCCGCAGCCACCGCTTCACCATGCAGCCATTCGCCATAACCCATGTGGGTTTCGATGGCGTGCCCAAAAGTGTGGCCAAGATTGAGAATCGCGCGAAGACCGGACTCCCGCTCATCCATCCCGACCACACGAGCCTTGGCCGCACATGAACGCTCGATCGCCTGCACCAGCGCATCCGGCTGCAATGCGCGCAACTGATCAATGTGCAATTCAAGCCAGCCCAGGAAATCCAGATCGCAGATCAGGCCGTATTTAATCACTTCAGCCAGTCCGGCCGAGAGCTCACGCGCCGGTAACGTATTCAGCACCAAGGTATCGATCAGCACAGCATTAGGCTGATAAAACGCACCCACCATATTCTTGCCAAGCGGATGATTGATACCCGTCTTTCCACCAACCGAAGAGTCGACCTGAGAGAGCAATGTGGTAGGCACCTGGATGAAATCCACACCGCGCTGGTAACAGGCAGCAGCGAAACCAGCCATATCACCGACGACACCGCCCCCCAGGGCAACAATAGTGGTCTTGCGGTCATGCCGTGCCTGCAGCAAACCATCGAAGATCAGCTGCAATGTTTCCCAGTTCTTGAAACTCTCGCCGTCCGGCAGTACTACCGAGACCGATTCACACCCAGACAGAGACTGCTCGATCTGCTCCAGATAGAGGGGCGCAACGGTTTCGTTGGTAACAATTGCGACTTGCCGCCCGGCCAGGTGACGCTTGAGCAAGTCGGGCTGTGAGAGGATGCCAGCACCGATGTAGATGGGATAACTACGCTCGCCCAGATCAACAGTAAGAGTCTGCATGAAGCCCCCGATTAGAAAGGGCCATAGAATAGCGCAGTTGGCCCCTGTCTTTAACGGGGCGCAAGCGCCTCAAAGCGCTCGATGATTTCCTGCACGACCAATCGCGGCGGGCGCTCATCGGTCTCGATGATCACATCGGCGATCTCGCGATAGAGTGGATCGCGGATCTCCATCAAGGCTCGCAGCACCTTACCCGGTTCAGCAGTGCGCAACAGGGGACGATTGCGATCGCGAGAGGTGCGCTCCAGCTGCTGCTCAACAGACGCATGCAGATAGACAACCCGACCACCTTCTCGCAATGCCTTGCGATTCTCCGCCCGGAGAACCACACCACCGCCAGTCGCGATCACAACGCCTTGCAACTCACACAGCTCCGCGACCATGAGTTGCTCACGCTCGCGAAAACCCTGTTCTCCCTCAACATCAAAAATCCAGGGAATATCGGCTCCAGTTCTTTGCTCGATTTCCTTATCCGAATCCTTGAACTGCAGCCGCAACTCTTTCGCCAACAATCGCCCGATGGTGCTTTTACCTGCCCCCATCGGGCCTACCAAGATCACGTTCTGCACGATTTAGTTGCTTACCGCGATAGCCTGATTATTCATGATGCGGGGAGTGATGAAGATGAGCAGCTCATTCTTGCTTTCAGTCACGGTATCACGACGGAAGAGACGACCAACAAACGGGATATCGCCCAGCAGCGGCACCTTCTCCACAGATTTGCTCTGGGTATTGGAGAACACACCACCAATGACGATCGTTTCACCATCATTTACTAGGACCTTGGCATTTACCTCATTCTTTTTGATTGGCGGCACACCAAGAACAGCATTCTCGTAGTCAGGCTCATCCTTATTGACCTTAACTTCCATGATAATCCGGTTATCCGGAGTTATCTGCGGAGTGACCTCAAGCGCAAGAGCAGCCTCTTTGAACGAGACAGTAGTAGCGCCACTCGAACTGGCTTCCTGATAAGGCACCTCAGTACCCTTCAGGATTTTCGCGGTCTCTTTGTCAGAAGTGACCACTTTAGGCTGAGAAATCACTTCACCGTTGCCCGTTGCTTCCATAGCTGACAGCTGAAGATCCAGAATCACGTTGTCAGTAAGAAAGCCAATACCGATGCCCGAGGTACTATTGGCAGCGCCCATATCGACAAAGGGGACATTCGTGGTTGCATCATCCAAAGTGAAAGAGCCAACGGTATCGGTACCAGGCAGCCTCAGAACGCCGTCATCATCGACGCCACGAGCACCATCTTTGCCATAGAAACTCCAGTTATTGTCGCCAACGAAGGCGCCACCCCAACGAACACCCAAGCTCTTGTCATAACCGACGCTGGCCTCAACCAGACGCGCCTCAATCATGACCTGGCGCACCGGGATGTCTAGCTGAGCAACAATCCTACGCAGCTCATCCAAGCGCTCCTGAGTTTGGTAGGCAATGATGCTATTGGTGCGATCGTCTACGGTGACAGTGCCACGCTCTTGAACATCGCTGCCCTCAGTCGCCGCAACGGACTGGAACAAAGCAGCTATATCTGCGGCCTTGGCATAGTTCACCTGAATCAGCTCACGACGCAAAGGAGCAAGCTCAGCAATCTGATTCTGCGCCTCCAGTTCCTGACGCTCACGGGCTGCAATCTCGTCAGCCGGCGCTACCAGAAGAACGTTACCGACCTTGCGCTTATCAAGTCCACGCGTCTTCAAGACCAGATCCAGCGCCTGATCCCAAGGTACATTCTGAAGGCGCAATGTGATGTTGCCTTGCACGGTATCGCTGGCCACAAGGTTCAGATCAGTGAAATCAGCAATAAGCTGCAGCACCGAACGCACATCGATGTCCTGGAAGTTAAGAGATAGTTTTTCACCGGTATAAGCAAATCGCTCCGCACGACGCTTTTCCACATCGTCTTGAGTCAACGGCTTGACGCTAATTGTTAGCTTGTTATCTGTCTGAAACGCCAAGTAGTCATAAAAACCTACTGGTTCAATATCAATGCTCGCGCGCTCCTGACTGGAAGAAGCACTCACGAACTGAACAGGCGTAGCGAAATCCTTGACGTCTAAACGTACACGCAGGTTCTCAGGCAGCTGGGTTTTAGCAAAGCTAACGCGAATTTTTCCACCCTGCTCCTGGATATCTGCCGTCACCGACGGATCAGAAAGCTGGATGACCACATTACCCTCACCAGCCTCACCACGCTGAAAATCGATTCCACTTACAGCACGACCTGACGCCACTGCCATAGAAGGTTTCGAAAGCGTCGGAACACTGGATGCAGATGACTTGCTAGCCTGGGCTGCAGTGCCACCTACTACTACGAGCACGTTATTGCCATCGACACGGGTGCTGTAGGGCGCAAGAGTCGAGAGATTAATGATGAGCCTGGTTCTGTCCTTGGCCTCAACGACAGTGACACTGCGCGCATTGCCGACACCAAGCTCTTTATTCTTGACACCTAATTTATTGGCAACCCCTGGCAGATCCAGAGCAATCCGGGCAGGTTGCTCGATCGTGTAACCCCGAGGAGCGGTCACGGCCTCATCAAAACCAAGCTTCAACTCAATTTTGTCGCCCGGCAACGCAGCAACATCAAGCGACTGCAAGTTGGCTGCCAACAGTGCCGGAGAAAACATGGCAAGCGCCAAGGAAATACTGAAGCGGTGTTTATTAGATTTCATCAGCTTGCTCCAACCAGCACGCCCGTAGTTATTCTTCATTTCCTGGCCCGCCATCTTATGAACGCTCCTTGAGCATCAGTGTACGAGGACGCTCCAGCCATCCCCCCTCACCGTCAGGAACAATTTCTACAACATCAATTTTGGATTCATCGATCGAGATGATTCGCCCATGGTTACGACCAAGGTAGTCTCCAGCCTTAACCCGATGAACACCACCAGCGCCCTTGATCAGACCAAACTTCGAACCATCATTTGCCAGAGTCCCAACCATCTCAAAGGTTTCTATATTGAAGCCCTCAAGAAACTGCTTGACCCTCGCCTCATCAGGCTTGACGTCTTTCGAGCCCTTCCGACCGCTGTTCAAGTCCACCTTGACCGGGGGTTGAAATGGCGACCGAAGAGCAGCGGCACTGTAGGTAAAGGCCTCATACGGCTGAAATTTTGGAAGCGGTTCGATAGAACCTTTAGGACGCGCCCGAACCTCATCCATATATGACTGAAGATCAGCAAAATCACTACCGGCGCCGCAGCCATAAAGCACAACAGCCAGCAACGACAGAAACATCAGACGAAAAGCTTTCATTTCTTCAGCCCCTCATCATTGTAGCGATAGGTTTTAGCCAAAATACTCATGCGCAGCTTTGAAACACTGTCCTCATCGACAGACTTAATCTCAAAGTCATGCAGAGTCACAATCCGAGGGAGACTTGCAACACCACTTACAAAAGTCGCCAGATCATGGTAGCCGCCAACAACAGAGATCTGTATTGGCAACTCAATGTAAAACTGCTGCACCACCTCCGGCTGAAGCTTGATCTCCTCAAACTCCAAACCACTACCCAGACCGGTACGAGTGATGTCCTCCAATAGACCGGGAACCTCAGTATCACTGGGAAGCTGACGCAACAAGGTACCAAAGGACTCTTCCATCTCCTTCATCTGGACCTTGTAAGCATCCAGATTTGCTGCCTGAAAGGCTTTAGAGGAAAACTGCTCTTTTAAAGCAACCTCTTCAGCCCTCCGCTGATCAAGTGAACCCTGAAGATCCTTGAGATAAAAGTTATAACCAAGGACTAATGCAGCAACCAGAAGCAGCACACAAGTTATAAATTTAACCGCAGAAGGCCAAGAACCCAGGTTATTCAGGTCCAATTCAGCCAGATCAACCTTTTTTAGAGACTCTATAGACTCAGCAAGACTCATGACTTCTTACCACCGTTCTGCTTTGGCAACTCTTTCTTATTGGGCAGAGCCTTGGGATCAACGACGTCCTGACCAGGTTGCACTTGCTGGACGGTTAACTGAAAGACATTCGCCTGATCCACAGCGCCCGCAGTTATTGCCTTAACCTCTGTTAGGTTAGGGGAAGTCAACCACTCGGATGCATCCAGGTTGCGCATAAGTCCTGAGACTCGATTATTCGACTCGGCGGAACCGACAATCGCAATGGTCTTATCAGTACGTTTAAGCTCAGTGAAGAACACGCCATCAGGCAAAGTCCGTACCATCTGATCGAAAATACGACCACTGATCGGCCGATTACCCTGGAGATCCTGGATGATTTTCATCCTCTCCAGAAGCTGCGCACGACGCTCCTTGAGCTCACTGATTTCTTTGATCCGAGCATCCAGAACGGCAATTTCCTTTTTAATGAAATTATTCCGTGCATTCTGCTGCTCAATAGCACCATCAAGGTATTGCCCAGCAAGAAACACCAACCCAGCCGCAATAACCAAGGTGCCACCCATGGCAACCAAGAACCGCTGTTTGCGCTCTTCGCGCAGCTGTTCGCGCCATGGAAGTAAGTTGATCCGGGCCATTAGTCGAAACTCCTCATCGCCAGACCACAGGCAATCATCAACGACGGGGCATCACTGGCGAGCGCACCCGCATTGACCTTGCCACCCAGCGCCATATCAGCGAAAGGGTTGGCCACCAAGGTAGGAGTGCCGATTTTCTGCTGGATCAGACGATCCAGATCAGGAATGGATGCAGTGCCGCCTGCCAGCAGGATGTAGTCAACATCATTAAACTGCCCCGCCGCGAAGAAGAACTGCAGCGAGCGGGAAACCTGCTGAACTACAGCCTCCTTGAAGGGCTGCAACACTTCGCTCTCATAGTCATCAGGAAGGCCGCCCTGCTTCTTCGCAAGACCAGCCTCTTCCACGGACAGACCATAGCGGCGCTGAATCTCTTCGGTTAGCTGGCGACCACCAAACAGCTGTTCACGCGTGTAGATCGTGCGCCCATTGTGCAGCACGCTCAGCGTGGTCATGGTCGCACCAATATCGACGACCGCAACTGTCAACTCTTCCCCATTACCGCCAAGCTGAGACTCGAGCAGTCCATAAGCTCGCTCAAGGGCGTAAGCCTCGACATCGACTACTTTCGCGGTCAGCCCGGAGAGGCCAAGAGCGGCCTCGCGCACCTCGACGTTCTCCTTACGGCAAGCCGCAAGCAGAACCTCAACGCGTTCGGGGTTTCGCGCAGAGACACCCTGAACCTCGAAGTCGATGGCGACCTCTTCCAGGGGGTAAGGAATGTATTGATCGGCCTCGATCTTGAGCTGATTCTCCAGCTCATCGTCATTGAGACCCGCTTCCATTTCGATGGACTTGGTGATCACCGCCGAGCCAGCAACAGCCACTGCAGCTGTCCGCACCCCCGTCTTGGCCTTGGCCAAGACACGGGACAGCGCCTGCCCGACACCTTCCAGCTCGGCAATATTCTTTTCGACCACTGCATTTGGCGGGAGAGGCTCAACGGCATAAGCCTCTACCTTGTAGCGGCTTCCCGAGCGACTCAATTCAAGGAGCTTGACCGAGGTCGAACTGATGTCGATCCCCAGAAGCGTGTTCGCTTTCTTATTGAAGAGCCCTAGCACGACCGATTTCCTATTGGCATCCGCGACTTACGGACTATTTATGTTTTTCCACATTAAATAACAGTCTTGACAGAAGCGCAAATGGCGACCCCGCAAAAAAACCGCTTATAATGTGATCAGTTTTCCCCTTTTCGCACTGCGCAACTCTTAACCCATTCTTTTACTTGGAATTCCACAAGCCTTGATGCGTCTGCTGAAGTTTATCTGGTGGTCCTTTGTCGCCACTTTTTGTGGCTTGCTCCTCAGTTTCAGCGGAGCCTTCCTCTATCTTAGCCCCGGCCTACCCTCCGTCGAGTCGCTGCGCAGCATCCAGCTGCAGATCCCCTTGCGGGTGTATAGCAGCGACGGAAAGCTGATTGCTGAGTTCGGCGAGATGCGTCGCTCCCCGATCGCCTTCGCGGATATCCCCCAGGATTTCATCCACGCACTGCTGGCCGCCGAGGACGACAATTTCGCCAATCATTATGGCGTTGACTTCACCAGCCTTATGCGCGCTGCCACACAGTTATTGTCGAGCGGCCACATCCAAACGGGCGGCAGCACCATCACCATGCAGGTGGCGAAGAACTTCTTCCTCACCAACGAGCGCAGCTTCTCGCGCAAAATCAACGAAATCCTCCTGGCACTGCAAATTGAACGCGAACTGAGCAAGGATGAGATCCTCGAGCTGTATGTCAACAAGATCTATCTGGGCAATCGCGCCTACGGAATCGAAGCAGCCGCGCAGGTCTACTACGGCAAGTCGATCCATGATCTCAGCCTTGCGCAAATGGCGATGATTGCCGGTCTACCCAAGGCACCTTCGCGCTATAACCCATTGGTCAACCCGCAACGTAGCAAGGAGCGTCGCGACTGGATTCTTGGCCGCATGCTCAAGCTAGGAGCCATCGACCAAGCCCGTTACGACAGCGCAATGGCGGAGCCCATTGACGCCCGTCACCATGTACAGCCAATTGAGCTAAGCGCTCCCTACATCGCCGAAATGGCTCGCGCCGAAATGGTTGGGCGCTACGGCAGTGATGCCTATACCGAAGGCTTCCGCGTGACCACCACTGTGCCAAGCCACCTGCAGATGGCCGCCAACGCAGCACTCCATGACGGCCTAATCAGCTATGACCAGCGCCACGGATTCCGCGGTCCAGAAACGCGACTTCCAGGCCTGACCCGAGAGGCATGGCTGGAAGAGCTGAGTAAATACCGCAGCATTGGCGGCCTTGAACCAGTGATCGTCAGCCAGGTGGAAAAGAGCGGCATCATGGTGCTGCTCCGCAACGGAGAAGAACACCCTGTCACCTGGGACAGCATGAAATGGGCCCGTCCGTTCCTTAACACCAACAGCCTGGGGCCTCGCCCACAGAAACCGGCAGATGTCGTTCAGATAGGCGATTTGGTACGCGTTGAAATCAGCGCGGAAGGAGCACTTCAACTACGCCAGATCCCGAGCGCACAGAGCGCCCTGGTCTCGCTGGATCCGCAGGATGGCGCCATAGTGTCACTGGTCGGCGGGTTCTCTTTCGAACAGAGTAACTACAACCGTGCCGTGCAGGCCAAGCGCCAACCCGGATCCAGCTTCAAGCCCTTCATCTATAGCGCAGCACTGGACAGCGGCTTTACCGCCGCCACACTGGTCAACGACGCCCCTATCGTCTTCCAGGAAGCCGGTATGGAAGAAGCCTGGCGCCCGAAGAACGACAACAACACCTTCCTTGGTCCGATTCGCTTACGCGAGGCGCTGTATAAGTCTCGCAATCTGGTGTCTATCCGCCTCCTTCAGACCATCGGCATCGACTACACGATCAACTACATCAGCGAGTTCGGCTTCAATAAGCAGGACTTGCCACGCAATCTGTCACTTGCCCTTGGCACCCCCGGCCTCACCCCGATGGAAATCGCCACCGGCTGGAGCACCTTTGCCAACGGCGGATACAAGATTCAGCCTTACTTGATTCAGCGCATCGAAAGCCGCGACGGAAAGCCACTATTCATAGCCAACCCGGCGCGCACCCCAGAGCGTGCCGAGTTGGTCGAGGAGCAGACTACGGCGCTACACAACGATGAGCCCAATGCCGAACTGCCGGAGCCCATACCGGCCGAGCAAATCATTGATGAGCGCACCGCCTACATCATGACCAGCATGCTGCAGGACGTAATCAAGCGCGGCACCGGACGCCGCGCCCTGGCCATGGGCCGCGGTGACCTGGCCGGCAAGACCGGCACCACCAATGAGTCCAAGGACAGCTGGTTCTCTGGTTACAACGCCGACTATGTAACTACCGTCTGGGCCGGCTTTGATCAACCGGAAAGCCTAGGTCGCCACGAGTATGGCGGCACAGTAGCGCTACCCATCTGGATGAACTTTATGGGCGCTGCACTCAAGGACAAGCCCGAACACCTGCCTCCAGAACCATCCGGCATGCTCAGCCTACGCGTTGACCCAGTGAGCGGCCGCGCCGCCTCACCGGACTCGCCGAATGCCTATTTCGAGCTTTTCAAGAGCGAAGACTCGCCTCCCCCCATGAGCGAACTGGAACCAGGCCTCGGCATTCCAGGCAGTCCACTGCCCGCCGACGAGATGGCGCCCATCGACTTGTTCTGAGCCCACAAAAAAGCCCCGCCGAAGCGGGGCTTTTTTGTGGTTACCAGCCTCAGCTGTTGAACACATCATCCACAGACTTCAGCGGATAGTGCTTCGGGTACGGTAGCGTGGCAACACCAGTCTCGATAGCGGCCTTGGCTACCGCGTCGGCCACTACGGTGATCAGACGGGCATCCATGGGCTTGGGAATGATGTACTCACGACCGAAGCTCAGCTCGATACCGCCATAGGCATCGCAGACTTCCTGCGGCACCGGCAGCTTGGCCAGATCACGCAGCGCGTGAGCGGCGGCGATCTTCATTTCTTCATTAATGCGGGTCGCGCGCACATCCAGCGCACCACGGAAGATGAAGGGGAAGCCGAGCACGTTGTTGACCTGGTTCGGGTAATCCGAACGACCGGTGGCCATGATCACGTCCGACCGGGTCTCGTGAGCCAGTTCCGGCTTGATCTCCGGATCCGGATTGGAGCAGGCGAACACGATCGGGTTGGCCGCCATGCGCTTGAGGTCTTCCGGGCTCAACAGGTTGGCACCGGACAGGCCGACGAAGACGTCCGCCCCTTCCAGCGCATCGGACAGGCTGCGCTTGTCGGTCGCGTGAGCGAACACGGCCTTGTACTGATTGAGGTCGTCACGGCCGGCGTGGATCACACCCTTACGGTCGAGCATATAGATGTTCTCGACCTGTGCGCCCATGCTCACCAGCAGCTTCATGCAGGAAATGGCCGCGGCACCGGCGCCGAGACAAACGATCTTGGCCTGTTCCAGAGACTTGCCGGCGATTTCCAGTGCGTTGAGCATGCCGGCCGCGGTGACGATGGCGGTGCCGTGCTGGTCATCGTGGAATACCGGAATATCGCACTGCTCGATCAGCGCACGCTCGATCTCGAAGCACTCGGGCGCCTTGATGTCTTCCAGGTTGATGCCGCCGAAGGTGATGGAGATGCGCTTGACGGTGTCGATGAAGGCCTGCGGACTCTCGGAATCGACCTCGATATCGAACACGTCGATGCCGGCGAAGCGCTTGAACAGCACACCCTTGCCTTCCATCACCGGCTTGGAGGCCAGCGGACCGAGGTTGCCCAGACCAAGAATGGCAGTACCGTCGGAGATCACTGCCACCAGGTTGCCCTTGCCAGTATAGCGGTAGGCCAGTTCGGCGTCGCGAGCGATTTCCCGTACTGGCTCGGCAACCCCCGGGCTATAGGCCAGGGACAGGTCGCGCGCAGTGGCGGTCGGCTTGGTCAGCTCGACGCTGAGTTTTCCCGGGCGGGGTTGAGCGTGATACTCGAGAGCGGCAGTTTTCAGATCGGACATTTCGGCGATTTCCGCTTTGCTATGAAGGCAGGCGGCCGAGGATACGCAAGAAGGTCGAGCCCCACAAGACTGGGGCTTGCAGGGAGTTAGCGGACGACCTTGAGCCAATCGCCAGGTTGTGGCTGACCGGTCGGATACAGACCATTCAACAAACGCAAGCGCCGCAAGCGGTCACCCTCGCCCGGCATCTGTTCGCTCAGTTTCTCTAGGCTCTGCCCGCTCTTGAACTGCACCAAGCGCAGACGGTAGGCCTCGGCCAGAGCCTGCTCATTAGCCTGTAGCGGCCGCACACTGCGCACGATTTCCATGAAACGCGGATCGGCAGCGTCCAATGCGCCACCATTTTTGACCGCACCCACGAACAGGAAGGCTTCGCGCTCGCGCATCAACACCACCACCCGCTTGGCCGCGCTGCCCGGCACCACGCCACTGACCCCATCCATACCTGCCTGCTGGAAGCTTTGCTCCTGGGCCAGCGCACGCCCACCGGTTAGTTGGCGCACGAACGCCTGCGCACTCATCGACTGCTGCACGGGCTCCATGCTCATGACCAGAAACGCCTGCTGATCTGCGCTGTGCACGATTAACGCGTCGGGCCGATTGATCAACCCCCACCCCTGCGGAATGCCCAGGATGAAATCGAGCCCGCGGTGATAGAAGCGCTGCCCCCGGCGCACACCGGCTTCGGTCGAATCGCCAAACGGCATACCGTCGATCTGGCGCAGGTAGGTATCGCGCCCGATCTCGCCCTGGCCGTTGGCCAGAGGCGTGGCAGCCGCCACCACCTGACGCAGCCGGGTATCGTTGTCCGGGTGAGTATCGAACAGGCCGTGATAGCCCCTCGGCGCAACCTCTTGCCCCTTGGCGCGCGCCTCGTCGCGTGCGAAGTCCTCCTGACTCTTGAGCACTTCGACCACCTCGATCATCGCCTGCGGATCGTAGCCGGCGCGCGCCAGGTACTGGGCGCCCAGGCCATCGGCTTCCAACTCCATGTCGCGGCCATAGCCACTGACAATCGCGCCGCCCAGCACATTGGTCAGATCACCGGCCGCGCCGACGCCTGTACCGATGGCCACGGCTTGCCCAAGGATGTTCCACGCCGTGGACTGGCTCTGTTGCCGTACGCTGTGCCGCGCGGTGACGTGCCCTACCTCATGACCCAATACGGCTGCCAACTGCGCCTCGGAGTCGAGGTAAGCCATCAGCCCACGATGGATATAGATGTGCCCACCGGGGATGGCGAAGGCGTTGATGTCCGGAGAATCAATGACCGTGAAACGGTAGTCCAGGTGACTGCGATGCCCATGACGGGCGACCCGTTCACCAACACGCTGCACATAGGCCTGCAGCTTCTCATCGGCATAGCGCGGGTATTGCCGGGCAATCTCCTGGGCATAGTTGCGACCCAGCTCGATCTCCTGCCGCTCACTCATCATCACAAAGTCGGTTTTGCCGGTCGCCGGGTTAACCGCACAACCGCTCAGCTGGACGAGCAGAGGCAACAGCAACAAAAAACGCAGCTTCATCAGAGCACCTCGAGCATCGCCGCATGACTCAGCGGCAGCATCCAGCGGGCCTGGCCCGGTTGTAAGCCGCCGCGCCGGGTGCGGTCAATTACCCAGCCACGCACCTCCACCTCACGCCCGACCAGGTCCTGCAACGATTCCACATTGAAATAACGCAGCAACTTCGGCTCCACACGCAGCACCAGCGGCCCGTCCAGTTCAATCCACAGGCCACCACGATTGCGCTGTACCTGGTCTACGCGCCCGCGCACCAGGGCAAAACCGCCGCCACGCAGATCAAAGGGGCTGACAACCTGTCGCTGCTGCCACAAGCCCCGGCGCTGCTGCCGCGCGACCTGCTCGGCGCTGCGCTGGCAGCCCTCCAGCCCATTCGCCGGCTCGAAAGCGACCCGGTAGCCGAGCCCCTCGGCCAGCAGCTGCGCCTCCAGATTGTGGCCGCTGCGGTCATAGGCATGCGCCAGGGTGCGCCCGTAGTGGTCGCGCGGTTTGGCGCCGACACGCAGGCCGACGCGGCCGTCATTGGCCGCCACCAGGGCCTGCAGACGCTTGGTCGCCGCCTCCGCATAGGGCTCCGCCGGGCGGCCGTCACGCGCGCGCTCCGGCGCATTGATACCGATCAGGCGCACGCTGCGCCCGTCTCGCAGACGCAGGGTATCGCCATCCACCACCTTGCTTACCGGCAGCTGCGCCAGCCCCGCGGCCAGCGGGCAGAACGCCTGCACCGGCGCAACCAGGCCGACAGAAACGAAAAAGGCGCCCACTAGGGACGCCTTTTTCAGCAGTGTGGAGCGAACCACGCCTCGGCTTACTTGCTGCCGAACACACCGAAACGCTGCTTGAAGCGATCGATACGGCCGCCAGTGTCCAGCACTTTCTGCTTACCGGTGTAGAACGGGTGGCATTCGGAGCACACGTCCAGGCTCAGCGGCTTGCACAGGGTGGAGCGGGTCTTGATGACGTTGCCACAGCTGCAGGTAGCGGTGACTTCTTCGTACTGCGGATGGATATCGGCTTTCATCGCGTTTTCCTCGGTTGGGCGTGCCGCCACCCGGCCATTCGCCGAGCACCGCACATAAATAGGCCGCGCACTATACCAGACCTCCACCTTCACGCAAGCCAAGGGGCAAACGTGGCGACGTGCGGCCGTGCTAGCATCGCGCCTTCGCTTCCGGAGCCCGCCGTGCCTGACACCATCCTGCGCCTCGCCTTGCCCTCGCCCTTGCGCCGCCTGTTCGACTACCTGGCGCCAGCAGGCGTGCCGCGTGCCGCGCTGCAGCCAGGCATGCGCCTGCGTGTGCCGTTCGGCAACCGCCAGGTGATCGGCGTGCTGGTGGCGCTAGCGCAGACCACCGATGTGCCGAGAGACAAGCTCAAGCCGGCCCTGGACCTGCTCGATCGCACCCCGCCGCTACCGGCACCGCTGTTCAAGCTATGTCTATGGACCGCTCAGTACTACCAGCACAGCCTCGGCGACACCCTGAGCTGGGCCCTGCCGGTACTATTGCGCCAGGGCGAACCAGCTGAAGCACGCCAGGAGCGCTACTGGCACGCCTGCGAAGGCGCCAGCCCGGAAGACCCTCGCCTGGCACGCGCGCCACGCCAACGCGAGGCCCTGCGCGCCCTGGCCCAGCACCAGCATGGTGTGGCGCACAGCCTGCTGAGCAAGCTGCAACTGAACAAGGACAGTCTCGACCTGCTACTGGACAAGGGCCTGGCCCGCGTCGAGGTGCGCCGCAGCGCGCCGCTGCAGCGCCACGGCGGCTGGCTGGCGCAGCCGGAGCTGCCGCTCAATGCCGAACAGCGTGCCGCCTTCAATGCCGTGCAGTCCGGCATGGGCGAGTTCGGCGCTTACCTGCTCCACGGCGTGACCGGTAGCGGCAAGACCGAAGTTTACCTGCAGCTGATCCGTCACTGCCTGGAGGCCGGCCAGCAGGCCCTGGTGCTGATCCCCGAGATCAACCTGGGGCCGCAGACCGTGGAGCGCTTTGCCCGCCGCTTCAATGCGCGCATCGCCCTGCTGCATTCCGGGGTCAACGACCGCGAACGCCTGGATGCCTGGCTGGCCGCCCGCGACGGCGAGGCCGATATCATCATCGGCACCCGCTCGGCGCTGTTCACGCCGATGAAAAACCCGGGCCTGATCATCGTCGACGAGGAACACGACGCCTCCTATAAACAGCAGGAAGGCCTGCGCTACCACGCCCGTGATCTGGCCCTGGTGCGCGCACGCCAGGAAAACCTGCCGATCGTGCTCGGCTCCGCCACGCCGTCACTGGAAAGCCTGCATAACGCCCACGCCGGGCGCTACGCCCTGCTCAAGCTCGGCCAGCGCGCCGGCAACGCCCAGCCGCCGCGCTTCCTGCGCCTGGACGTGAAGAGCCTGCCGCTCGATTCCGGCATCTCCGGCCCGCTGCAACAGGCCATTCGCCAGACCCTGGAGGCTGGCCAGCAGGTACTGGTGTTCCTCAATCGGCGTGGCTTCGCCCCCACCCTGCTGTGCCACGACTGCGGCTGGATCAGCCAGTGTCCGCGCTGCGACGCGCGCATGACCCTGCACCAGCGCCACCACGAGCTGCGCTGCCACCACTGCGGCCATGTCGAACGGCCTCCGCGTAACTGCCCGGACTGCCAGAAGGTCGACCTGCGCCCGGTCGGCGCCGGCACCGAACGCGCCGAGGAGCGCCTGGGTATCCTCTTTCCGCAGTTCCCGGTGCTGCGTATCGACCGCGACACCACGGCGCGCAAGGGCGCCATGGACAAGTTGTTCGCCACCATCAACAAGGGCGAGCCGTGCATCCTGGTCGGCACCCAGATGCTCGCCAAGGGCCACCACTTCCCCCGCGTCACCCTGGTCGCCATCCTCGACGCCGACGGCGGGCTGTTCTCCGCCGACTTCCGCGCCAGCGAGCGCATGGCCCAGTTGATCGTGCAGGTCGCCGGGCGTGCCGGGCGCGCCGAGGAAGCAGGCAAGGTGATCGTACAAAGCCACATGGCCGACCACCCGCTGCTGGTGCAACTGACCGAGCAGGGCTACCCGGCCTTCGCAGAGCAGGCCCTGAGTGAGCGCCGCAGCGCGGGGTTGCCACCCTTCTCTCATCTGGCCCTGTTGCGTGGCGAAGCGCACAAGCCAGGCCAGGCCGAAGCCTTTCTCGACCTAGCCTGCACCTACGCCGAACAGTTGCGCGATGAGCAGAAACTCGCCGGCATCGAATTGCTTGGCCCGGTTCCGGCGCCCATGGAACGCCGGGCTGGTCGCTTTCGCGCGCAGTTGCTGTTGCAGGGCAGCAGCCGCGCGGCCCTGCACAAGCTGCTGGCGCACTGGCTGCCAATACTCGAAGCCATGCCTGAAGGCCGCGCGGTGCGCTGGTCACTGGATGTCGACCCCATCGATCTGTTCTGAGGCGTAGCCCGAATGCAATTCGGGATGACCTACCCCGGATGCATCCGGGCTACGAAGGGAACGGCTCCGCATGCCGGTGGCTAGCCGTCGATGGCTACCTCTATAATGCGCAGTTTTCGACCAGCCGCGGCCGACCGAGCAGACCATGAAAGACACTATTCGCCACCTGATCCAGCAAGCCCTGACCCGCCTCACCGCCGACGGTGTGCTGCCCGAGGGCCTGACGCCGACCATTCAGGTGGAGAACACCAAGGACAAGAGCAACGGTGACTTCGCCAGCAACATCGCCATGATGCTGGCCAAGCCGGCCGGCATGAAGCCGCGCGACCTGGCCGAGAAGCTGGTCGCCGCGATGCCGAGCGATGCCGGCATCAGCAAGGTGGAAATCGCCGGCCCGGGCTTTCTCAACTTCTTCCAGAACAGCGACGCCCTGGCCCAACGCCTGGAGGCAGCGCTGGCCGACGCCAAGCTCGGCGTCAGCAAGAATGGCGCGGCGCAGCGCGTGGTGGTCGACCTCTCCGCGCCTAACCTGGCCAAGGAAATGCACGTCGGTCACCTGCGCTCGACCATCATCGGTGACGGCGTGGCACGCGTGCTGGAGTTCCTCGGCGACGAAGTGATCCGCCAGAACCACGTGGGCGACTGGGGCACCCAGTTCGGCATGCTGCTGGCCTACATGCAGGAAAATCCGGCCGCAGCCGAGAGCGAGCTGGCCGACCTCGAAGGTTTCTACCGCGCTGCCAAGAAGCGCTTCGACGACAGCGCCGAGTTCGCCGAGCGCGCCCGCCAGCTGGTCGTCGAGCTGCAGGCCGGCGATGCCGAGTGCATGCGTCTGTGGCACCGCTTCAATGACATCTCGCTGAGCCACTGCCAGGCCCTCTACGACCGTCTCGGGGTCAAGCTGTCGATGGCCGACGTCAAGGGCGAGAGCGCCTACAACGATGACCTGGCCAACGTCATCGCCGACCTCGCCGCCAAGGGTCTGCTGACCGAGGACAACGGCGCCCAGTGCGTGTTCATGGACGAGTTCAAGAACGCCGAGGGCAACCCGCTGCCGCTGATCGTGCAGAAGGCCGGCGGCGGCTATCTGTATGCCACCACCGACCTGGCCGCCACCCGCTACCGCGCCAATGTACTCAAGGCCGACCGCGCCCTGTACTTCGTCGACCAGCGCCAGGCCCTGCACTTCCAGATGGTCTTCGCCTGCGCGCGCCTGGCCGGCTTCGTGCCGGCGAGCATGGAGCTGGAGCACATGGGCTTCGGCACCATGAACGGCCCGGACGGCAAGCCCTTCAAGACCCGCGACGGCGGCACCGTAAAGCTGGTCGAACTGCTCGACGAGGCCGAGCAGCGCGCCTACGCCCTGGTCAAGGAGAAGAATCCGGAGCTGGGTGAAGACGAGCTGCGCCAGATCGCCCGCGTGGTCGGTATCGCCTCGGTGAAATACGCCGACCTGTCCAAACACCGCACCAGCGACTACCGCTTCAACTTCGAGCTGATGCTGAGTTTCGAGGGCAACACCGCACCCTACCTGCTGTACGCCTACACCCGTGTGGCCAGCGTGTTCCGCAAGCTGGGCAAGGACGTCAGCCAGATCGGCGGCCAGATCCGCATCGAGGCGCCGCAGGAGCAGGCCCTGGCCGGCAAGCTGGCGCAGTTCGCCGACACCCTGGGCAACGTCGCCAGCAAGGGCGAACCACACCAGCTGTGCGCCTACCTGTACGACCTGGCCGGGCTGTTCTCCAGCTTCTACGAGAACTGCCCGATCCTCGCCGCCGAGGACGAAGCCACCCAGCAGAGCCGCCTGCGCCTGGCTGCCCTTACTGGCCGCACCCTCAAACAGGGTCTGGAACTGCTCGGCCTGCCGACCCTGGAGCGCATGTAAGTGGCGGCGAAGAAGAAGCCGGCTCCCAAGCGCGGCGCCAGCCGTTACCAGGCCCCCGCGAAGAAACCCGTGCCCGGCTGGGTATGGCTGGCGTGCGGCCTAGTCATCGGCGGTTTCTTCATGTTCCTGTTCAGCCTGGAGCCGGGCCGCGACGAGGTGAAGCGCGCCAAGCCCGAACAGGCCAAGAAGACCGTACAACAAAAGCCGCAGGCCCAGCCCGAGGCGAACAAGCCCAAGTACGACTTCTACACCCTGCTGCCGGAGTCCGAGGTCATCGTGCCGCCGGAGGCGATACCCGATACGCCCAAACCGCCTGCGCAGAAGCCGGTAACGCCCGAGGAGGCGGCGAAGATCGACGCCGCACGCGCCCAGGCCGCGCTCAATGGCGAAACGCCGCCGCCCCCGCCCGTGGTAGCCCAGGCACCGCTGACCACCCAGTACTTCCTCCAGGCCGGCTCGTTCCGCAAGCGCGAAGACGCCGACAAGGTGCGCGCGCAGATCCTCCTGCTCGGCCAGAACGTGCAAGTGGAGTCCGGCAAGGTGCGTGAGGAAACCTGGCACCGCGTGCTGGTCGGCCCCTTCGCCAGCCGCGAGCAGCTTGGCGGTGCGCAGAAACAGCTGGCCGGCAGCGGCTTCAGCAACCTGCTGTTACAGCAACGCCAGGTCCGTTGATCCGCGATCTGCCCTTGCCCGGTTGAAAAGCCGGGCAGGCTCCCCCATCTGATTCTCCATTCGGGCACTTCGCCCCGCTGCGTGGAGATTCACCTTTGACCACCATCGTTTCAGTCCGCCGCAACGGCAAAGTCGTCATGGGCGGCGACGGCCAGGTTTCCCTCGGCAACACCGTGATGAAAGGCAACGCCAAGAAAGTCCGGCGCCTGTACCACGGCCAGGTGCTGGCCGGCTTCGCCGGCGCCACCGCCGACGCCTTTACCCTGTTCGAGCGCTTCGAAGGCCAACTGGAAAAACACCAGGGCCACCTGATCCGCGCCGCCGTCGAGCTGGCCAAGGACTGGCGCACCGACCGCAGCCTGAGCCGCCTGGAAGCCATGCTGGCAGTGGCCAACAAGGACGCCTCGCTGATCATCACCGGCAACGGCGACGTGGTCGAACCCGAACACGGCCTGATCGCCATGGGCTCCGGCGGCGGTTTCGCCCAGGCCGCCGCCCTGGCCCTGCTGCAGAAAACCGAACTGTCTGCCCGTGAAATCACCGAAACCGCGTTGAACATTGCCGGCTCCATCTGTGTCTTCACTAACCAGAACCTGACTATCGAGGAAGAAGACTGCGCTGAATAAGCGCGGCTTCCGTTGGAGTATCGCTGCATGTCCATGACACCCCGCGAGATCGTTTCCGAGCTCAACCGCCACATCATCGGCCAGGACGACGCCAAGCGCGCCGTGGCCATCGCCCTGCGCAACCGCTGGCGGCGCATGCAGCTGCCGGCCGAGCTGCGCCAGGAAGTGACGCCGAAGAACATTCTGATGATCGGCCCGACAGGCGTCGGCAAGACCGAGATCGCCCGTCGCCTGGCCAAGCTGGCCAACGCCCCGTTCCTGAAAGTTGAAGCGACCAAATTCACCGAGGTCGGCTATGTCGGCCGTGATGTCGAGTCGATCATCCGCGACCTGGCCGACGCCGCCCTGAAACTGCTGCGCGAGCAGGAAGTGCAGAAGATGCGCCACCGCGCCGAGGACGCCGCCGAGGAGCGAATCCTCGACGCCCTGCTGCCGCCGGCGCGCGCCGGCTTCAACGAAGACCCGGCACCGAGCCAGGACTCCAACACCCGCCAGCTGTTCCGCAAGCGCCTGCGCGAAGGCCAGCTGGACGACAAGGAAATCGACATCGAAGTTTCCGACACACCGGTCGGCGTCGAGATCATGTCGCCACCGGGCATGGAGGAGATGACCAACCAGCTGCAGAGCCTGTTCTCCGGCCTCAACAAGGGCAAGAAGAAGACCCGCAAGCTCAAGGTCAAGGACGCGCTCAAGCTGATTCGCGACGAAGAGGCCGCGCGCCTGGTCAACGAGGAAGAACTCAAGGCCCGTGCCCTGGAAGCAGTGGAGCAGCACGGCATCGTGTTCATCGACGAGATCGACAAGGTCGCCAAGCGCGGCAATGTCGGCGGCGCCGATGTCTCCCGCGAAGGCGTGCAGCGCGACCTGCTGCCGCTGATCGAAGGCTGCACGGTCAACACCAAGCTGGGCATGGTCAAGACCGACCACATCCTGTTCATCGCCTCCGGCGCCTTCCACCTGTCCAAGCCCAGCGATCTGGTGCCCGAGCTGCAGGGCCGCCTGCCGATTCGCGTCGAGCTCAAGGCCCTGTCGCCGCAGGACTTCGAACGCATCCTCACCGAGCCACATGCGGCGCTCACCGAGCAGTACCGTGAGCTGCTCAAGACCGAAGGGCTGAACATCGAGTTCGCGCCGGACGGCATTCAGCGCATCGCCGAGATTGCCTGGCAGGTCAACGAGAAGACCGAGAACATCGGCGCCCGACGCCTGCACACCCTGCTCGAACGCCTGCTGGAGGAAGTCTCCTTCAGTGCCGGCGACCTGGCGGGCCAGCAGAACGGCGAGCCGATTCGCATCGACGCCGCCTACGTCAACGGCCACCTCGGCGAGCTGGCCAAGGACGAAGACCTGTCGCGCTATATCCTGTAATCAGGCACTACCAGCCCGGAGCGATCCGGGCTGTTTCACCGCAAGCGGAACCGAACATGCCCACGCCCAGCGCGATCAAACTGCACAAGCTGTCAAAGACCCTGGAGCTGCGCTACGGCGAGCAGAGCTACTCGCTGAGTGCCGAGTTCCTGCGTGTGCATTCGCCCTCGGCCGAGGTGCAGGGCCACGGCAAACCTATCCTGCAGACCGGCAAACTCAAGGTCGGCCTGGAGCGGATCGAGCCCGCTGGCAACTATGCACTGAAATTGTGCTTCGACGATGGCCACGACAGTGGCCTGTACACCTGGGACTACCTCTACCAGCTCGCCACCCGCCAGGACGCGCTGTGGGCCGACTATCTGGCCGAACTGGCCGCCGCCGGCAAATCCCGCGACCCGGACGAATCCGTAGTTCGCCTGATGCTTTAACCCTCCCCTGGCCAAACGCCTAAGCCAGAGCCTCGCGCAATATTCCCTTCATACCTAGAGCGCATTTTCTAATCGCGCCCGGCATACTCGCGCCCGCTTGCAGCCTGCATCGGCGAGCTTGCGCAAAAATGGAAACTCGGGTAACCAAGGAACTGGCAGGTTCCATGCATTTAGCAGCGCTAGATGCGAAGAAAGCGCGGAAGTATTCCGCACCCGGTAACCCGAGCAGTACCAGCCCTTCGCCCTGTGTCCGCGTTGCACAGCTGCAGTTGGTATTCGTCTCTGGACAATGGAGTGTTGTAGATGACCCAGAAGAACAATGAAGACCTGCATCGCCAAGCCTCGGAAAACACCTTGGGGTTGAACCCGGTGATCGGCTTGCGCGGCAAGGATCTACTGACCTCTGCCCGCATGGTGCTGGCCCAAGCCATCAAGCAGCCTTTGCACAGCGCCAAGCACGCAACCCACTTTGCCCTCGAACTCAAGCGCGTGATGCTCGGCCAATCAGAGCTGACCCCGGAAGACGGCGATCGACGCTTCGCCGACCCGGCCTGGTCGCAAAACCCGCTGTATCGCCGCTACCTGCAAACCTACCTGGCCTGGCGCAAGGAACTGCACGACTGGATCGAGGACAGCAACCTCACCGACCAGGACACCAGCCGCGGCCACTTCGTCATCAACCTGATGACCGAGGCCATGGCCCCGACCAACAGCATGGCCAACCCGGCGGCGGTGAAACGCTTCTTCGAGACCGGCGGCAAGAGCCTGCTCGACGGCCTCTCCCACCTGGCCAAGGACATCATCAACAACGGCGGCATGCCCAGCCAGGTCAACATGGACGCCTTCGAGGTCGGCAAGAACCTGGCCACCAGCGAAGGTGCCGTGGTGTTCCGCAACGACCTGCTGGAGCTGATCCAGTACAAGCCGACCACCGAGCAGGTCCATGAGCGCCCGCTGCTGGTGGTGCCTCCGCAGATCAACAAGTTCTACGTCTTCGACCTGTCGCCGGAGAAAAGCGTGGCGCGCTTCCTGCTGCGCAGCCATGTACAGACCTTCGTGGTGAGCTGGCGCAACCCGACCAAGGCCCAGCGCGAGTGGGGCCTGTCGACCTACATCGAGGCACTCAAGGAAGCCATCGACGTGGTCAGCGACATTACCGGCAGCAAGGACGTCAACATGCTCGGCGCCTGCTCCGGCGGTATCACCACCGCCTCGCTGCTCGGCCACTACGCCGCCATTGGCGAGAAGAAGGTCAACGCCCTGACCCTGCTGGTCAGCGTGCTGGACACCAAGCTGGACACCCAGGTCGCCCTGTTCGCCGACGAGAAGACACTGGAAGCCGCCAAACGCCGCTCGTACCAGACCGGCGTTCTGGAGGGTAAAGACATGGCCAAGGTGTTCGCCTGGATGCGACCCAACGACCTGATCTGGAACTACTGGGTCAACAACTACCTGCTGGGCAACGAGCCGCCGGTATTCGACATCCTCTACTGGAACAACGACACCACGCGCCTGCCGGCCGCCCTGCACGGCGACCTGATCGAATTGTTCAAGACCAACCCGCTGACCCGGCCCAATGCCCTGGAAGTCTGCGGCACGCCCATCGACCTCAAGCAGGTCACCAGCGACATCTACTGCGTGGCCGGCACCACCGACCACATCACGCCCTGGGAGGCCTGTTACAAGTCATCCCTGCTGTTCGGCGGCAAGGTCGAGTTCGTGCTGTCCAACAGCGGCCACATCCAGAGCATCCTCAACCCGCCGGGCAACCCCAAGGCGCGCTTCAATACCAATAGCGAGCCGGCCGCCAATGCCCGTGAGTGGCAGGAGAACGCCACCAAACATGCCGACTCCTGGTGGCTGCATTGGCAGCAATGGCTGACCGAGCGCTCCGGCAAACTGAAGAAAGCGCCCGCCAGCCTGGGCAACAAGAAACATCCGGAAGGCGAAGCCGCTCCGGGCACCTATGTGCACGAGCGCTGACAGGCGCTCGGACAACAACAGCAACGCTGCACCTTGCGCAGTACTGCCCCGCGGCACCCGGATGTGCCGCACACGCTCCGGCGCCCAGGCGTCCGGCGCGTGCCCGCCACGGCGGGAGATTGGCGCGCGGCCGCGGACGGCCGCTCTCCACGGATCCATGTATAGGGCCTAGCGCATGTCGCAACCATTTGCATTCCGTAGCATCGAACTGGATGGCCAGATCATCCGTACCGCAGTTCGCCCGGGCAATAGCAGCCTGCCACCGCTGCTGATCTTCAATGGCATCGGTGCCAACCTGGAGTTGGTGATGCCTTTCGTCTCGGCACTCGACCCGGATCTGGAAGTGATCGCCTTCGACGTGCCCGGGGTCGGCGGCTCCTCAACGCCAAGCACGCCGTATCGTTTCCCCGGCCTGGCCAAGCTGGCCGCGCGCATGCTCGACTACCTCGACTACGGCCAGGTCAATGCCATCGGCGTGTCCTGGGGTGGTGCACTGGCCCAGCAGTTCGCCCACGACTATCCCGAGCGCTGCAAGAAACTGGTGCTGGCCGCCACCTCGGCCGGCGCCGTAATGGTGCCGGGCAAGCCCAAGGTGCTCTGGCGCATGGCCAGCCCGCGACGCTACATCCAGCCGTCCTATGGCGTACACATCGCTCCGGATATCTACGGCGGCGCCTTCCGCCGCGACCCCAAGCTGGCGCTGTCACATGCCAGCAAGGTGCGCTCAGGCGGCAAGATGGGCTACTACTGGCAGCTGTTCGCCGGCCTCGGCTGGACCAGCATCCACTGGCTGCATCGCATCCGTCAGCCCACCTTGGTGCTGGCCGGCGACGACGATCCGATCATCCCGCTGGTCAACATGCGCCTGCTGGCCTGGCGTATTCCCAATGCGGAGCTGCATGTGATCGACGATGGTCACCTGTTCCTCGTGACCCGCGCCGAAGCCGTGGCGCCGATCATCATGACTTTCCTTCAGGAGGAGCGGCAGCGCGCCGTCATGCATCCACAACCGATGCCCGCACGCAGCCACTGATCGCACAACTGTAGTGCTACTCCGGCAGGCTCGCCCCAAAGCGAGGCCCGCCGGTCACGGAAGAGATTTTGCGCGGCAGTCTGGAATGCACCCCGGCGCGCCTTGGTACAAGCCTTGCTGTCATGCCTATGACAGTTTGACGACGGAGCCTGCCCCATGCGTGAAAAGACTGCATCAGGATCATTACCGGTACCCGCAAACTTCATGAACGCGCAAAGCGCCATGGTCGGCGTGCGCGGACGTGATCTGTTCTCCACCTTGCGCACCCTGGCCTTTCAGGGCCTGCGCCAACCGGTGCACAGCACACGTCATCTGCTGGCCTTCGGCAAGCAGCTCGGCCGCGTGATGCTCGGCGACACCCCCTACCAGCCCAACCCGCAGGACAGCCGCTTCAGCGACCCCACCTGGCAGCTCAACCCCTTCTACCGGCGCAGCCTGCAGGCCTACCTGGCCTGGCAGCGCCAGCTCAAGGCCTGGATCGACGAGAGCGACCTGTCGCCGGACGACCGCACCCGCGCACATTTCCTGTTCTCCCTGCTCAACGACGCGTTCGCTCCGTCCAACACCCTGCTCAATCCGCTGGCACTCAAGGAGCTGTTCAACAGCGGTGGTACCAGCGTGCTGCGCGGTGCCCGCCATCTGCTCGATGACCTGCTGCACAACGGTGGCATGCCACAGCAGGTGGACAGGCGCGCCTTCGAAGTTGGCGGCAACCTGGCGATGACGCCCGGATCGGTGGTGTTCCGCTGCGAGATGTTCGAGCTGATCCACTACAAGCCGATGAGCGAAAAGCAGTACGCCGTGCCTCTGCTGATGGTGCCGCCGCAGATCAACAAGTTCTACATCTTCGACCTGTCGCCGGAGAAGAGCTTCATCCAGTACTGCCTGAAGAACGACCTGCAGGTATTCATGATCAGCTGGCGCAATCCGGATGCTCGCCATCGTGAGTGGGGGCTGTCCAGCTATGTGCAGGCGGTGGAGGAAGCCAGTGACGTCTGCCGTGCCATCACCGGCAGCAAGGAGGTCAACCTGCTGGGCGCCTGTGCCGGCGGTCTGACCATCGCCGCCCTGCAAGGTCACCTGCAGGCCAAGCGCCAGCTGCGCAAGGTCGGCTGCGCCACTTATCTGGTCAGCCTGATGGATGCCCAGGTGGAAAGCCCGGCGATGCTGTTCGCCGATGAGCAGACCCTGGAGTCGGCCAAACGCCGCTCCTACCAGAGCGGCGTACTGGACGGCGGCGACATGGCCCGGGTGTTCGCCTGGATGCGCCCTAACGACCTGATCTGGAACTACTGGGTCAACAACTACCTGATGGGCAAGGAACCGCCGGCCTTCGACATCCTCTACTGGAACAACGACAACACCCGCCTGCCCGCCGCGCTGCACGGCGACCTGCTCGACCTGTTCAAGCACAACCCGCTGACGCGCAGCGGCGGCATGGAAATCTGCGGTACGCCGATCGACCTGTCCAAGGTCAACACCGACAGTTTCAGCGTGGCCGGCATCAACGACCACATCACCCCCTGGGACTCGGTCTACCGCTCAGCCCTGCTGCTCGGCGGCAACCGCCGCTTCGTGCTGTCCAATAGCGGGCATATCCAGAGCATCCTCAACCCGCCGGGCAACCCCAAGGCCACCTACTTCGAGAACGGCAAGCTGACCAGCGATCCACGTGCCTGGTATCACGACGCCGAAAAGAAGACCGGCAGTTGGTGGCCACAGTGGCTGGAATGGATTCAGCAGCACTCTGGCGAACAGCGCGAGAGTGTATTCAGTGTGGGCAACAAACAGTACCCAGCCATGGAAGCCTCCCCCGGCACCTACGTGCACGTGCGCTAGAAAACACTGGCCGGGTTTCGCCCCGGCCAGTTATCGTCAGCGCTCCTGCGGCCATAACAAGATCACGGAATGAAGACGCGCGACCGCATCCTGCAATGCGCCCTGCAGCTATTCAACGAGCAGGGCGAGCCCAATGTCTCCACCCTGGAGATCGCCACCGAGATGGGCATCAGCCCAGGCAATCTCTATTACCACTTCCACGGCAAGGAGCCGTTGATCCTCGAATTGTTCGAGCGCTTCCAGGCCGAACTGGCGCCACTGCTCGACCCGCCCGATGATGTCGATCTGGGCGCGGAAGACTACTGGCTGTTCCTCCACCTGATCGTCGAGCGCCTGGCGCAATACCGCTTCCTGTTCCAGGATCTCTCCAACCTGGCTGGCCGCTTGCCCAAGCTGGCCCGTGGCATTCGCCTGTGGCTCAACCAGCTCAAACGCACCCTGGCCAGCCTGCTGGCGCGCCTTAAAACTCACAATCAGCTGCGTAGCGATACCGCAGCCCTTGGCCAACTGGTCGAACAGATCACACTGACGCTGCTGTTCTCCCTCGATTACCAACGCATCATTGGCGTCCAGGGCGAGAGTCGCCTGGTGGTCTTCCAGGTAATGATGCTGGTTGCCCCACACCTGAGCGAAGATGCCCGGCAAGCTGCCGAGCAGTTGGCACAGCGCTATCTCGAATGAGTCCCCAAAGCCCGAAATGAAAAACGCCCGGCACTAGGCCGGGCGTTTTTTTGTCCCGTTTGAATCAGGACGATGTAGCAGGCGTAGCCGGGGCAGCCGCCGGAGCCGGCGCAGCTGGAGTTGCCGAAGCCGCTGCTGGAGCCGGCGCAGCAGGCTTGGCAGCGGCCGGTTTCTTCGCTGCAGGCTTCTTGGCTGCGGGTTTGGCCGCAGGCTTGGCAGCGGGTTTCGCCGCAGCTTTGGCCGCTGGCTTCGCGGCAGGCTTGGCAGCCGGTTTTACCGCAGGCTTAGCTACTGCTTTGGCAGCGGGTTTTGCCGCAGGCTTCGCAGCAGGTTTAGCGGCGGCTTTGACCGCAGGTTTGGCGGCAGGCTTGACCGACTTGACCGAAACGCCGGTGAGCTTTTCGATCTGCTTGGTCAGGCTGTCGACCTTGGTCTGCAGCGCCTTCACCTCATTGCGGCTCGGCACGCCCAGACGCGAGATGGCACTGTTCAGACGCTTGTCGAAAGCCTCTTCCAGCTCACCCCACTTGCCCATGGCCTTGCCCTTGACCTCATCGACCTTGGACTTGGCGGTGCCAACGGTGGTGCCGACGCTGGACTTGACCACGTCGAGTTGCTTGTCGACTTCGGTCTTGGCCTTCTTCTCGGCCTTCTCGCCATCCTTGACCAGACCGTCGAACAGCTTGTTGCCGTCGCTGCTGATCTTGGAATAGGCGCCGAGGCCGGCCAGCCAGATCTGCCGCGAGTACTTCTCGATCTCGCCGATCCAGGAACTGCTTTCCTTCTTGGCAACCGACTTCTTCGCTGTCGGTTTTGCCGCCGGTTTTGCTGCGGTAGGTTTCTTGACTGCCATCCTGCTCTCCTTATTGGGTACGGGCCACTCGCTCAAGCAACGCATTCAACTCATCGAGCTTAGCAGAGAGTGCCTCAACGTCCTGTTTGGAAGGAATACCCAGGCGGTTCAGGGCGGACGCTACGCGCGAGTCGAAGGCCTTCTCGATCTTGTCGAGCTGCACTTCGGCCTTGCCCTTCACTTCGGCAACGCGGCTCTTCACACCGCTGAGCTGGCTTTCGATCTGGCTGTTGGCGGCCTCGACCTGCTCGTTCACCAGCTTCTTGCCCTGTTTCTCGACGCCTTCGCCGGCCTTGACCAGCTCCTTGAAGTACTCGGCGCCTTCGGCACCGGCCTTGGCATAGGCACCCAGACCGGCCAGCCAGACCTTGCGGGCGTAGACCTTCACGTCGCTCAGAACAGCGGCTTTGCTTTCAACGGCTTCGACTTTCTTCTTGACGGCGGCTTTAGTGGCCATGGTGCACCTCACGCTCACAGTGATGTTGGGTTCGCCCTTTGCCAGGGCTTGAGCGCAAGGTAGTGGGAAAAATTAGAAATCACATACTAGGGTACGCACCTCGCGGCTTCAGGCCTTGAGGTGCTTGTCGAGGGTCTGCTCAATCTCGCGCTTGATGGTGCCACCCAGCGCCGAGAGCAGCAGCCCCAGCTTGAGCTCCACCCGCACACTGTCGGCAGCGACCGCAATCTGCCCATCGGCGCCACTGCGCTTGAACTCCAGCGTGTCGCCGCTCCAGCGGTACTTCACGTCGTACTCGCTGGCCAGGCGTTGAGCCAGCGCTTCGGCCTTGTCGCGAGCGACGGCAAGACCAAGGGAATGGGAACGCTCGACGGTGATGCGACTCATGCTGACTCCAGCTGCGACCTGATGTCACGCGACTATAACAGCTCCGCCCAGTGCCAAGACAAAGACAGGCCGCGGGTTTAGAATGGCCGCCACTTCGATTCAGGTGCCCGCGACATGAACGACCCTCGGCAAAACCCAGAGCAGGAAAAGACCACCCACTTTGGCTTCCAGGATGTGCCGGAAAGCCAGAAGGCGGACAAGGTTGCCGAAGTTTTCCACTCGGTGGCGGCCAAGTACGACCTGATGAACGACGTGCTCTCCGGCGGCCTGCATCGCCTTTGGAAGCGTTTCACCATCGAGCTGTCCGGTGTGCGCCCAGGCAATCGCGTGCTGGATATCGCCGGCGGCACCGGCGATCTCACCCGCAAGTTCTCCAGCCTGGTCGGCCCGAGCGGCGAGGTGGTGCTGGCCGACATCAACGATTCGATGCTCAAGGTCGGCCGTGATCGCCTGCTGGACAAGGGCGTGGCCGGCAACGTGCAGTTCGTTCAGGCCGACGCCGAGGCGCTGCCCTTCCCGGACAACCACTTCGACGTGGTCACCATCGCTTTCGGCCTGCGTAACGTGACGCGCAAGGAAAACGCCCTACGCTCCATGCTGCGCGTACTCAAGCCAGGCGGTCGCCTGCTGGTCCTGGAATTTTCCAAACCGGGCAACCCATTGCTGGCCAAGGCCTACGACACCTATTCGTTCAGCTTCATGCCGCTGGCCGGCAAGCTGATCACCAACGACTCCGAGAGCTACCGCTACCTGGCCGAGTCGATCCGCATGCACCCGGATCAGGAGACCCTCAAGGCCATGATGGTCGAGGCCGGTTTCGAGCGCGTGACCTTCCACAACATGACCGGCGGCATCGTCGCCCTGCATCGCGGTATCAAACCCTGATGCTGCTGAGCGGGCTTTTAGCCGGCGTCGAACTCGGCCTCAATCGCGTGCTGCGGATGGACAGCACCGCATTGCCGCGTCTGGCCCGGCTGGAAGGCAAGCTGATCGAAGTCGACTGCCAGAGCCCTGCCCTCAAACTATTTATCCTGCCCAGCAGCGAAGGCCTGCAACTGGCCAGCCACTGGGAAGGCGCCGACTGCGTGTTGCGTGCCCCGGCCAGCAGCCTGCTGAAACTGGCGCTGGCCAAGGACAAGACCGCCATCCTGCATCGTCCGGAAGTGCAGCTGGAAGGCGATAGCGCCGTACTGCTGGAACTGGCAGGCATCCTTCAGGATCTGGAGCTGGACTGGGAATATGAACTGTCGCGCTGGCTCGGCCCGGTGGGCAGCCAGCTGCTCGCCGGCCACCTGCGCAGTCGGGTGAACTGGGCCAGTGACAGTGTCGACAGCCTGCGCCAGACCCTGGCCGATTACCTGGCTGAAGAATCGCGCAGCCTGGTCGGCGAGCGCGAGGCTCAGGCCCGCTTCGCCGAACTGGATGACCTCAAGCTCGCCCTCGACCGCCTCGATGCCCGCATCGAGCGCCTCGCCCAAGACATGAACAAGAAAGCATGAAGCTGCTCGCCACTCGCCGCCTGTTGCGCATTCTGCGTGTGGTCGTCCGCTACCGCCTGGACGATCTGCTGCTGACTCTACCCCTGCCGGCCTGGATGCGCGTCCTGCGCTTCGCCCTGCCCTGGCGCTGGCTGCCGCGCAAGCCACAGCAATTGAACCGCGGCGCCGCCCTACGCCTGGCCCTGGAAGACCTGGGGCCAATCTTCATCAAGTTCGGCCAGTTGCTGTCCACCCGCCGCGACCTGCTGCCGCCGGACATCGCCGATGAACTGGCGCGCCTGCAGGATCAGGTTCCACCCTTCGATCCGCAGCATGCGGTCGCGCGTATCGAGGAGCAGCTCGGTGCCAAGGTCAGCGAGGTGTTTGCCCGCTTCGACGTGGCGCCGTTGGCCTCTGCCTCCATCGCTCAGGTCCACGCCGCGCAACTGAAGAGCGGTGAGGAAGTGGTGGTCAAGGTCATCCGCCCGGGCCTCAAGCCAATCATCCGCTCGGATATCGCCTGGCTGTTTCTTGCCGCGCGCATGGCCGAGAAGGCCTCGGCGGACGCCCGCCGCCTGCGCCCGGTGGAAGTGGTCAGCGACTACGAGAAAACCATCTACGACGAGCTCGACCTGCTGCGCGAGGCGGCCAATGCCAGCCAGCTGCGGCGCAATTTCCAGGATTCGCCGCTGCTCTACGTGCCGCAAGTGTACTGGGACTGGTGCCGGCACAAGGTGCTGGTGATGGAGCGCATCTACGGCGTGCCGGTGACCGACCTCGACACCCTGGCCGACCAGCGCACCAACATGAAACTGCTGGCCGAGCGTGGCGTGGAGATTTTCTTCACCCAGGTGTTCCGCGACAGCTTCTTCCACGCCGACATGCACCCGGGCAACATCTTCGTCGCCACGCGCACGCCGTGGAGCCCGCAGTACATCGCCATCGACTGCGGCATCGTCGGCAGCCTCACGCCCGAAGACCAGGACTACCTGGCACGCAACCTGATCGCCTTCTTCAAGCGTGACTACCGCCGCGTCGCCCAACTGCACATCGACTCCGGCTGGGTGCCGGCGGAAACCAAGGTCAACGAGTTC
The DNA here is from genome assembly GCF_043102245.1 of Pseudomonas sp. zbq_18. Lineage (NCBI taxonomy): Bacteria > Pseudomonadati > Pseudomonadota > Gammaproteobacteria > Pseudomonadales > Pseudomonadaceae > Pseudomonas > Pseudomonas sp. zbq_18. Next base: position 54,740 of record NZ_JBICIT010000018.1, read on the forward strand.
GAAGCGGCGATCCGCACCGTATGCGAGCCGATCTTCGAGAAGCCGCTGAAGGACATCTCCTTCGGCCAGCTGCTGCTGCGCCTGTTCCAGACCGCGCGCCGCTTCAACATGGAAGTGCAGCCGCAGCTGGTGCTGCTGCAGAAGACCCTGCTCAATATCGAAGGCCTGGGCCGCCAGCTGTACCCGGACCTGGACCTGTGGAGCACCGCCCAGCCCTTCCTCGAACGCTGGATGCGCGAGCGGGTCAGCCCGCTGCACCTGCTGCGCAACCTGCAGCAGCAGGCCGAGCAGGTGCCGCACCTGTCGCAGATGGCCCGCGACACCCTGGAAAGGCTCAATCAACCACGCGCCAGCCAACCGCAGCATGAAGCCCCCACCAGCAACTGGCCATGGCGCCTGCTCGGCGCGGGGCTGATCGCGGCCGGCGTCAGCCAGGGTTTGCTGCTGGCCCCGGCAGCCTGGAGCGCCTGGCTCAGCCTGGGCGCCGGCCTGCTGCTGATCCTGCGCCGATAGCCAGTGCCGGCCGCGGCTGGCACACTAGACCGTTATTACCACCGACTTAGCGCCACGCAATGACTAACTGGCTCGACGACATCAACTGGAACGAAGACGGCCTGGTACCGGCCATCGCCCAGGACCACCAGACCGGCCGCGTGCTGATGATGGCCTGGATGAACCGCGAGGCCCTGGCCCTGACCGCCAGCGAGGGCCGTGCCATCTACTGGTCACGTTCGCGCGGCAAGCTGTGGCGCAAGGGCGAGGAGTCCGGCCATGTGCAGAAACTGCACGAACTGCGCCTGGACTGCGATGCCGACGTGATCATCCTGCAGGTCGAGCAGCTGGGCGGCATCGCCTGCCACACCGGCCGCGAAAGCTGCTTCTACCGGCTCTACGAGAACGGCGCCTGGCAGACGGTCGACCCCGTACTCAAAGACCCGCACGCCATCTACCAAGGGCACAAACATGAGTGACACCCTCACCCGCCTGGCCGAGGTGCTGGAGTCGCGCAAAGGCGCGGCGCCGGACAGCTCCTATGTGGCCAGCCTGTACCACAAGGGGCTGAACAAGATCCTGGAAAAGGTCGGCGAAGAGTCGGTGGAAACCATCCTCGCCGCCAAGGACGCCGCCACAAGCGGCGACTGCAGCGACCTGATCTACGAAACCGCGGACCTGTGGTTCCACAGCCTGGTCATGCTCGCCGCTCTCGGCCAGCATCCGCAGGCCGTGCTGGACGAACTGGATCGTCGTTTCGGCCTCTCCGGGCATGCGGAAAAAGCCGCACGCCCACAATCCTGATCACACCTCAGCGGAGACTTCCCCATGGGTATCGGCGGCATCAGCATCTGGCAACTCCTGATCATCCTGCTCATCATCGTCATGCTGTTCGGCACCAAGCGCCTCAAGGGCCTGGGTTCGGACCTGGGCGATGCCATCAAGGGCTTTCGCAAGTCGATGAACCAGGGCGAGGAGGAGAGCAAGCCGGCGGTAGAGGAGCCCAAGGGCCAGACCTACCAGGCCGAAGTGCACAAGGTCGAAGAGCCGGTAAAGAAAGACTGACACCATGTTCGACGTCGGTTTTTCCGAACTGCTGCTGGTCGGCCTGATCGCCCTGCTGGTGCTCGGCCCCGAGCGCCTGCCGGTGGCCGCGCGCATGGCCGGCCTGTGGATCGGTCGGCTCAAGCGCAGCTTCAACAACATCAAGAGCGAAGTGGAACGCGAGATCGGCGCCGATGAAATTCGCCGCCAGCTGCACAATGAACGCATCCTCGAACTGGAGCGCGAAATGAAGCAGAGCATCCAGCCGGAAACCAAGCCTAGCGCCGACGCAACGCCGCCCTCCCAGGACAAGACCAGCCAGCCATGAGCGCGACTTCCTCCGACGACCAGGAAATGCCCCTGGTTGCGCACCTCACCGAGTTGCGCAATCGCATCCTGCGCTGCGTGATCGCCGTGCTGATCATCTTCGGCGGGCTGTTCTACTTCGCCCAGGACATCTACGCCCTGGTCGCCGCGCCACTGCGCGCCTACCTGCCGGAAGGCGCGACCATGATCGCCACCGGCGTGGCCTCGCCTTTCCTGACGCCATTTAAGCTGACCCTGGTGGTAGCACTGTTCCTCAGCATGCCGGTAATCCTGCAACAGATCTGGGGCTTCATCGCGCCAGGCCTGTACCAGCACGAGAAACGCATCGCCATCCCGCTGCTGATTTCCAGCATCTTCCTGTTCTACGGCGGCATGGCCTTCGCCTACTTCGTGGTGTTCCCCATCATGTTCGGTTTCTTCGCCAGCGTGACCCCCGAGGGCGTGGCGATGATGACCGACATCGGCCAGTACCTGGACTTCGTCCTCACCCTGTTCTTCGCCTTCGGCGTGGCCTTCGAGATTCCGGTGGCCACCTTCCTGCTGATCTGGGTCGGCATCGTCGACGTCGCCACCCTGCGCAAGAGCCGCCCCTACGTAGTGGTCGGCTGCTTCGTGGTGGGCATGGTGCTGACTCCGCCGGACGTGTTCTCGCAGACCCTGCTGGCCGTGCCCATGTGGCTGTTGTTCGAATCCGGGCTGCTGTTCGGCAGCCTGGTGCGCAAGCGCAGCGAACATGAAGCCGAACCGGACGATCAGCCGCCCGCGCCTTTGCCATGAACCTGCTGCTACTGGAAGACGCCGACTTCGTCGCGGCGGATCGTGCCGTGCTCAGCGGGCGGCGCCTCAAGCACCTGCATGAGGTGCACGGTGCCGAGAACGGCGACACCCTGCGTGTTGGTCACATCGGCGGCCTGATGGGGCGCGGCACCCTGCTGACGCTGGATGCGCAACACGCCGAACTGCAGGTAGAACTGGACCAGCCGCCACCGACCAAACTGCCGCTGACCCTGCTGCTGGCCCTGCCGCGACCAAAGATGCTCAAGCGCACCCTGCAGACCATTGCCGCCATGGGCGTGCCGCGCCTGGTGCTACTGAACAGCTACCGCGTTGAGAAAAGCTTCTGGCAAACCCCCTTCCTCAGCTCTGAGGCCATCCGCGAGCAGCTGATCCTGGGCCTGGAGCAGGCCCGCGACACGGTGCTGCCCGAAGTCCTGATCGAGAAGCGCTTCAAACCCTTCGTCGAGGATCATCTGCCAGCCATGGTCGGCGACACGCTCGGCCTGGTCGGCCACCCCGGCGACTTCCCCACCTGCCCGCGCAATGTCGCGCAGCCGGTGACCCTGGCCATCGGCCCGGAAGGCGGCTGGATACCCTATGAGGTCGAGAAGCTGCAGGAGGCCGGTCTGCAGCCAGTGCAACTCGGCGAGCGCATCCTGCGGGTGGAAACCGCGGTACCCGCACTGCTGGCGCGCTTGTTCTGAAACACGGCTCGGCATAGCCTGAGGACTCGCCAGCCGCTGCGGAGTTTGTCATGCGTCCCCTGACCATCGATCTCGATCACCTGGCCAGTGCCCTGACCAAGCAGCAGGGCGACTTTCGCCTCGACCTGCTCAGCGGCCGTCTGCTGGATATCCCTCCGGCCGGCGAAGACCCGGAGATCGAACGCCTGCTGGCGGAGGAGCCCGAGCGTCTGCTGGCGCTGGAGCCGTTGAGCAACGTCGAGCACCTTGCGTTGATGGAGGACTTCCTCTGCGAAGTGGTCGACCCCGACGCCTATGCCGCGCTGACCGCTGCCATGGCCGAGCGCCGCCAGCAGCGCGCCTTTCTCAATGCCCTGCACCGGTTCCCCAGGGTACGTGCAGCCTGGCAGCTGTATGAGCATGAGCGCCTGCGCGACCTGGCGCTGGACTGGCTGGCGGACAACCAGCTGGAACCGAAGTAGCCCGGATGCAACCCGGGAAGTGCCGCCCCGGATTGCATCCGGGCTACGGACTCAGACTTCAAGCAGAAAGGTCACCGGCCCATCGTTGACCAGATGCACCTGCATATCGGCGCCAAACCGCCCAGTGGCAACCTGCGGGTGCTGCTCGCGGGCCAGTTTCACCAGGTGCTCGAACAGCTCGGCGCCCTGGGCCGGCGGCGCCGCCGTGGAGAAACTTGGGCGCAGGCCACTGCGAGTATCGGCGGCCAGGGTGAACTGCGAGACCAGCAGCAAACCACCGTTCACGTCGCTGAGCGACAGGTTCATCTTGCCCTCGGCATCGCTGAATACCCGATAGGCCAGCATGCGTTTCAGGCCCTTGGCGATGCTCGCCGGCGTGTCCTGCGGCTCGATACCGACCAGCGCCAGCAAGCCCTGGTCGATGGCCCCAACAACTTCGCCAGCCACCTCTACGCGCGCGCGGCGCACCCGCTGGATCAGCAGCTTCATGCGTCTTCCGGCGGCAGTTCGAGCAGGCGTCGGGCCATCTGATCGGCGGCACGGACCAAGGCATCGGTGATACCCGGCTCGGCCGCGGCGTGACCGGCATCGCGAATGATCTGCAGCTCGCTATTGGGCCAGGCCCGGTGCAGTGCCCAGGCGTTGTCCAGCGGGCAGATCACGTCATAGCGACCGTGCACGATGACACCCGGCAGATGGGCGATCTTCGCCATGTCACGCAGCAACTGATCCTCTGCGAGGAAGGCGTTGTTGACGAAGTAATGGCACTCGATACGGGCAATCGACAGCGCCCGGTGCGGCTCGCTGAAACGGTCGACCACCTGGGGATTGGGACGCAGTGTGGCGGTGCGCCCCTCCCAGGTCGACCAGGCTTTGGCCGCGTGCATCTGGGCAATCTGGTCCGGCCCGGTGAGGCGCTTGTAGAAGGCCTGCACCAGGTCGCCACGCTCTTCGGCGGGAATCGGCGCGAGGTAGTCTTCCCAGTAGTCGGGAAACAGTCGACTGGCTCCTTCCTGGTAGAACCAACTGATCTCCTGCGGCCGGCAGAGGAAGATGCCGCGCAGGATCAGGCCAAGCACGCGCTCAGGGTGGGCCTGGGCATAGGCCAGGCTCAGGGTCGAGCCCCAGGAGCCGCCGAACAGTACCCACTTGTCGATGCCCAGATGCTCGCGAATGCGCTCCATGTCGGCGATCAGCGCCTGGGTCGTGTTGTTCTCCAAGCTGGCATGCGGCGTGGAGCGGCCACAACCCCGCTGGTCGAAGGTGACGATGCGATACAGATTGGGGTCGAAGTAGCGACGGCTCGCCGCATCACAGCCGGCACCGGGACCGCCATGCACGAAGACCACCGGCAGGCCATCCGCAGAGCCACTTTCATCCACATACAGGACATGCGGCTCCTGCACCGCCAGTTCGTGGCGGGCATAGGGTTTGATCTCCGGATACAAAGTCAGCATGGCGCACTCCCGAGTCTGTGCGTAAGTTCCTTTTGGGCGGCCGGGCCTCCGACCGTGCCCGGCATCATAACCATGAATGGAAGCTTGAGCATGCTTCGAATCGCCCTGACCGCCCTGCTCTGTATTGCACTGCTGGGTGGCTGCAGCAAAAGTGACCCGCAAGCCGAACTGGAGGCCGCCGTACAACGCCTGCAGGACAATCTCGAAGCCAAGCGCATCAGCGACGTGATGGAGCAGCTACACCCGCAGTTCAGCGCCAACGGCCAGTTCGACCGCGACTGGGCCAAACGCACCATGACCCTGATGTACCTGCGCCACAAACAGGTACGAATCTTGGCTATCAGCAAGAGCAGTGAGGTCGACTCGACCTACAGCAGCAAGGGCCACACCCGTGCCGAAGTCGCGCTGACCGGGGCCGAAGGGTTGATACCGGACAGCGCACGGCACTACAGCATCTCCCTGGAGTGGTGGCGTGAGGATGGCGAGTGGCAACTCGCCCGCCTCGACTGGGAGTGAGACTACTGGCCGATCGCTCGGTCAGGCTGACGCCAGATCAGGGCACTGGTGTCGTAGCCCCGGGCTTCGGCCTCCTGCAGCAGATGCAGGCGCCGCGTCTCGCTGACATCCGGCGTACGCGCCAGCAGCCACAGGTATTCGCGATTCGGGTTGCCGACCAGCGCCATACGGTAGTCATCGTCCAGGTACAGCACCCAGTAGTCGCCCTTGGCTACATCCGGAAAGAGATTGCTGAACCAGTTATCGAAGCGCACCCACAGCTTGTCCGTACGCCCGGCCACTTGAGCCTCGGCAACCCCGGAGGCCTCAATCCATTCGCCCTCCGCAGTGCGGCAGCGATTGAGCACGCCAACCCGGCCGTCTTCGCGCAACTGGTAGTGCGCCTCGGACTGGGCGCACTTGCGCTGGAAGAACATCGGCAGGCGGGCCAATTCGTACCAAGTGCCCTGGTAGCGCTGCAGATCGACGCTCCCCGCCGTCTTCGGCGGCGCCGCATCCGGCGTACTGGTACAACCGGCAAGCACCGCCAGCAACGCCACTGAAAGCCCGCGCCAGAACATCACTTCAGCCCCTGGCCGGAGAACATCATCACCTTGTCACCGGCGTACTGAACGCTAATGACAGTCTTGTCATCACCCCAGGTACAGCTGGTGAGGCCCACGGCGCCTGAGCATTCGGCGGGGCTGCCGAGCAGCTTCTCGACTTCAGCCTTGGTCATCCCGGCCTTGAGCTTGGAGTAGTTTTCCTGATTGATCTTGCTGCAGGCAGCAAGCAGGACACAGGCAGTGAGCACAACACATTTGCGCAGCATAAGACGACTCCGTAGATACGTGAAAAACCCTGAGAGCTTGGCACAGAGCGCAGATGAATGCGCCTCGCAGCGTTCAGAAGCGTGAGCCCGGTTGCTGCAGAAAAGCCTGCTCCTGGGCATTGGAGCTTCTGCCAAGCATTTCGTTGCGATGCGGAAAGCGACCGAAGCGCAGGATCACTTGGCGGTGCCGCTCAGCGTAGTCCAGATAACCGGCGAACAGCTGCCGCTCGCCCTCGGCACACCCTTGCAGCAACTGTTCGAAACGCTCTACGGCAAGATCCTGAGCAGCCAGTTCCTCGGCATGCTCCAGCACCAGATAGACAAACACCTGGCGAATGGCTGGCAGCTGTCGCTCCCGTCCCCGTTCGAGGCCTTGGGCGACCAGCGCCTGCGCACGTGCATCGCCGGCAAAGGCCCGCGCCGTGCCGCGATGGATCATGCGCGGCAACTGGTCCAGCAACAGGATCAGCGCCAGCCAGCCGTCCGCTTCCGCGCACCAGTCCTGCAGCCCACCGGCCAAGGCCTGCTCACATAGCTCGCCGAAGCGTTCGCGCGCCTCGCTATCCTGCTCGGCGCGGTAGCCGAACCACAAGCCACTGCGCTGGTCGGCCACTTCGCTAGCACTCCTGGCAGAGCCAAACCACCAGTCCAGCAGCGGTTGCCAGGCGCTCATCACTCAGCCCTGGTGGTAGCCGGTGACACGCTCGACTTCTTCCTTCGAGCCGAGGAACACCGCCACGCGCTGGTGCAGGGATTCCGGCTGAATGTCGAGAATGCGCTGGGTGCCGTTGGTGGCGGCGCCACCGGCCTGCTCGATCAGCATCGACATCGGGTTGGCCTCGTACATCAGGCGCAGCTTGCCCGGCTTTTCCGGCTCGCGCGCATCGCGCGGGTACATGAACAGGCCGCCGCGGGTGAGGATACGGTGCACATCGGCCACCATCGAGGCGATCCAGCGCATGTTGTAGTTCTTGCCCAGCGAGCCTTCCTTGCCGGCCAGCAACTCTTCCACGTAACGCTTGACCGGGGCTTCCCAGTGGCGCTGGTTGGACATGTTGATGGCGAACTCGGCGGTGCTTTCCGGTACACGAATATTGTCGTGAGTGAGCACGAAACTACCCATCTCGCGATCCAGGGTGAAGCCCATGACGCCATCGCCCAGGGTCAGCATCAGCATGGTCTGCGGCCCGTAGATGGCGTAGCCAGCGGCGACCTGCTGGGTACCCGGCTGCAGGAAGGCCTGCTCGTTGAGGCTGTCGTTCTGGCTCAGATACGCATCCGGGCAGCGCAATACGGAGAAGATGGTGCCGACCGAGACGTTGACGTCGATGTTGCTGGAGCCGTCCAGCGGGTCGAACACCAGTAGATACGCGCCTTTCGGGTACTTGCCGGGAATCTGGTAGGCGTTGTCCATTTCCTCGGAGGCCATGCCGGCCAGGTGGCCGCCCCACTCGTTGGCCTCGAGCAGGATCTCGTTGGAGATCACATCGAGCTTTTTCTGCACCTCGCCCTGCACGTTCTCGGTGCCCATGCTGCCGAGCACGCCGCCGAGGGCGCCCTTGGAGACTGCATGGCTGATTTCCTTGCAGGCCCGCGCGACCACTTCGATGAGAAAGCGCAGGTCGGCCGGGGTGTTATGACTGCGGGTCTGTTCGATCAGGTAGCGGCTGAGGGTTACGCGGGACATGGAGAGGCTCCGGGGAGGAAAGTAAAATCGCGCGCAGTTTAACCGCTCAGTGACTGCCGCGTCTCATCCCCTTGTCCCAAGAGCATTAGAGCCACAAACGACAAGGCCCCCGAAGGGGCCTTGTGCGACTCAAAGATCCCAGCTTAAGGCCAGGTTGATCCCTTGCTGGTCACTGTCATCGGCGTTGCGGTAGGTATAGCTGCCGCGCAGCGCCATACCCGGTGCCAGTTGGTGACTGACACCAACGCTGGCGCGCCAGGTCTTGTCATCCGGCGTGTAGCCATCCAGGGTATAGCCGAGGGTCGGCAGGCTGCGTTGCGACATGTCGATCTCGGCAGCGTCATCCTCGTACTCGCGCTCCATGGCCACTTCACCGAACAGGCGAGTCTGCTGGCTGAGGTCGAACAGGCCCTGCATACCAATGCCGAGGCGCCGCGACGTACGCTCCTGATCGTCGTAATTCAGCGCGCTGGAACTGTCGCCGTCTTCCGCGTAGCCATCCACGTTGACCCGCGCGTAGTCGGCGCTGAGGAAGGGGCTCAAGTGCCACTGGCTGTCCGGGCTCTGGGCGATGTCGTAGCCGATACGGCCACTCAGGCTCCACAGGTCGCCATCGGTATCCGCCTTCTCGCTACGCGTTGCAGGCCCCAGGTCGAACTTGCGCTTGAGATCGTGATAGTCCAGATAGCCGACGCTGGCCGCCAACTCGCCCCACCAGCGGTTCTGCTGATACTGGGCGAAGGCGGTACCCAGATAGCTGCGCAGATCGTAGTCGGAATCCGCCTCGCCGGCCTCCAGGCTCTGCTCGTAGAAGCCTGCCGCCAGGCCGATACGCCAGGCGTCGTCGAGACGATAGCTACCACCGAAGTTGAGACTGTAGCCGTTGCCATCAGCATCGGTCTCATACAGGTCATAGCTCTGGCGCTGGCCGCCGCCATTGACGAAGGCCCGCCACTGGCCAACCGTTTGCCAGGCTTCCCAGTCCGCCTGCCACTGGGCGCGCAGTTGATCCTGGTGGGCGCGCAGGGTGCCATGCGCCATCTCAGGCAACAGACTAGCCTCCCAGGGCGCGGCCAGCAGCGAATAGGCATAGTCGGCGATCAGGGTTTGACCGGCGATAGTCGGGTGCACGCCGTCGTTGAACAGCAGCTTAGTCGGGTCAGGATTGGTGCCGTTGATGCCGTAGACGGCATTCGGGCTGGAGCAGCCATCAAAACAGGTGCCGATCAGGTCCTGATCAGCCGACAGGCCGTACTGAGCGGGGTTGGCCAGTACTTCGGAGAGCATCAGCGGCACGTTGAGCGGAATGATCTCGGCATTGACGGTGGCCAATTGGCGAACCAGCTCATCATTGAATTCGCTGCCCAGCTGAGAGGCAGCGGTGCCCAACCCAGTGCCGGACAGTGCCGGCGTCTGGCCCACGTCGGGCAGCAACCAGACCATGATGTAGCGGGCGCCGGCAGCACGCAGCGTTTCAACGCTGTCGACCAGACGTCCGGCCGCCTGCTGGGCGGTGGTCACGCTGGTGATGCGCCCCTGCAGAAAGTCATTGCCGCCACCGGTGATGTAGTACAGCGCATTAGGGTCGGCGCGAAAGCCTGCCCCCGGCAGGTAATCGTTGTTTACCGAATCGAGGATCTGATCGGTGCGGTAACCGCCCACTGCCCAGTTGCTGCCACCAGCATTGGCTGCGGCAAGCCCTTCGGCGCTTAGCCCCAGTTGAGCGCCCAGCAGCATCGGCGCAACCGGCCCATAGGCTTCGCCGGCCTGATAGGTCGGCCCGACACGGTTGGTAAATCGGCGCGCGCCGTCGGCATCTGTGGTCCAGCCGGCATCGCTCAGGCTGTCGCCGAAAACGATAAGGGAAGAATAGGGCTCCGCATGCGACGCGAGGGTAGTGCCTGACAGCAGACAGGCCGCTGCAAGGGGGGTCAGAAAACGCTTCATCGAAATGTCCTTATCATTGTTATTGGACGGGTAACGCCGACCGACTTTAGCGTGATTCTCGCCGCAATTCACCAAGCGCTTGCTTCGGGAGAACTAGTGTTCACTGACCTGAGGTTTGCGCAGCAAGCTGAAGGCCATTGCGCCGAGCAGAACGACGCCGACCAGCAATACAGTCCACAGACCGACACGTTTCCAGTCAGCGCTCGACTGGCCAGCTGCGACCGTCTGCCGCGCATCCTCGGCAGGCATTGGTGGCGCGCTGGCACGCCCCAGCCGAGCCAGACGCTTGGGCTCGTAGCCAGGAATCAGAGTACCCAGCGGCAGCGCCGCGGAGCGTGCCGAGTTGTTGCCTACCGCCAGGCTATAAGGCTCGGCGCCGCGCGTAAGGAATACCACCTGGGTTGCGCGCACCGCTACCTGTAGCGTTGGCGCGGCGTCACCCAGGCCGCCGCCGCGCGCATCCACACGCAAGCGCAGTTGCTGTACCGGCGCGCCGTACAGTTCGATCTCGTCCTGCAGCACTTCCTTGCCATCCTGCGGCAGGCGATAAAGCAGGCCGCTGGCCAGGGCGCGCCACTCCAGCTTGCCGGCACCGCGCGAAGCAAGGCTGACCGGCGCCAGCACATTGCCCGCTGGCAGGGCAACGCGCACGCGCTGCAGCGGCAACGACAGCGGCAATTCCCAGTGGTACTCGCCGGCCCTGGTCGCAGTCGGTGCCAATGGCGCAGACCAGGCCAGCGGTGGCGCCAGCGGCAGTTGCTCGATGCTGACCAGGCGCGCGGCGAGCAGCGCCGGGGCCTGCTGCGGAGCCTGCCAGAGCAGGCGCAGGTAACGGGCCTTGGCACCGGGGAGCGCGACCTCGTTCTGCTCGATGCGCTCGGCGGCGAAGCTCAGGCGCGCGATCTGCCCGTCCTCCCAGCGCCGCCAATGCTGCAGGTCGTCGCTGGCCTCGATGGTGAAACGCTGGAAACCTTCCGCGTCGGCGCTCCAGTCCAATTGCAGGCGGTGCAAGGGTTGATCGAACGCGCTGGCGTCGAGTAGCCAGCCACGCAGGATCTGCTCGCCCTGCCCCGCCTGCTCCGGCGTCACCTCCACCAGGGTGCCGCTGGTGCTGCGCTGCACGCGGATGGCAGGGGCAGCTTCGACGTCAGCCGCGCCGCGCAGCGGGAACCACTTCACCGCGGCCTCCTGGCGTCGCTCGGCGGGCTGGGCACTGCCCAGGGTCATGGCATAGGCCAGCTCCTCACCTTCGGCGTTGAGCACCCGCAGGTCGCGTAGATCGGCGTGACTGGCGGCCAGCTGCAGGGCGAGCGGCACCTCCAGGCGATACCAGGGACCCTCGCCCTCCAGCGTCAGCGGCACCTGGGTCGAATAGTCCGCCTGCGCCCAGGGCGCAGCCAGCAGAGCAAACAGGCAGAGAAAGGACTTCATGTTCACGGGCTCACCTCGGCAGATTCGGCTTTGCGGGGCGGCAGGGGTGCGAAGTAGCCGACCACCAGCAGCAACACGCCGACACCGATAAAGGAAATGATGCGTTCCAGGCCACCACGGTTGCCCAGTTCGACGAAGAACAGCTTGGCCACCACCACGGCGATCAGCGCCGCGCCCAGCAGCCACAGCTCGCGGCGGCCGCGCAGGTAGCCGAGGATCATCAGCGGCAGGGCGATCAGGGTCCAGACGATGGACAGCCCGGCCTGCACCAGCATGGAGTCGAGCAGCACATCCAGCTCGTAGGGCACCCCACCCCAGTGATGGGCGGCGCGGAACACCGCTGCCGTGAGCACGGCGAACAGCGAGGCGCCGGCGATGATCTGCGCGATGCGCTCGCCGTGCGCCGCCAGCCCCAGCTGCGGCAGGCCGCTACGCAGCCAGGCATAGATCGCCAGCAGCACCAGCAGCATGCCCAGCTCCAGCGGATTGAGCAGCGGCAGGTACGGCAGCGGGTCGGCGCTGCCATCGCTGGCGATATTGGCCAGCCACAGCCAGCCGAGCATCAGCAGCACCAGTGGCGCAGCGGCCAGCACCCGGTACTCGCGCGGGTAGGCCGCCACCGGCCAGGGCCAGGCACGCGGCGCGGCCATGGCCAGGAGGAAGGCACTCGGCAGCACGGCCCAGCCCAGCCAGCGCCAGGCGTTGTAGTGCTCGGCCAGCAGCATCAGCCCGTAACGCAGCTCCAGCGCCAACACGCCAAGGATCAGCCAGCAGCCGAGCACATGGGCGGCGCTGCGCGCACCGGCCGGCAACAGCGCGGCCAGGCGCTTGAGCGACCACAGGTGCACGGCGAACAGCAGGCCCCAGCCCAGCCAGCCGAAAGCGGCCGCCGGGTGGTAATCGCGCGCGCCCAGGCGCAGCAGGATCACCATGCCCGCCGGCACCAGCAGCGTGCAGAGCAAGGCCAGAGAACGCCAGCGCAGACGTCCGGCCAGCCAGCTCCACAGCGCCACGCTGAGTGCCGCCAGCGCCAGCAGCGCAGCGCCCTGCAGCATGACCTCGACGAAACGCAGCACCTCGCTGGCCAGGGCCAGCACCCACCAGCCGGCGCCCCAGGCCAGTAACACCTGAGATAGACGCTGCAGGCTCAGGCTGCCCAGCTCGCCGGCCTGCTGATGCACCACGACGTGGCGCAGGCGCCAGGCACCGACCTGGGCGGCCAGCGCCAGCACCAGTGGCGCCCAGAATCCGGCATGGGCCAGCGGGCGCACCCCCTCGCTCGGCAAATGCCCAAGCAGCAGCGGGCTGGCGGCGAGGAAGGCGATACCGCCAACCACCTGCAGCACAAGGCCAAATAGAAAGCTGGCGCGCAGCTGCAGACGCAGACTGAGCCAGATGATCAGCAGGCCCGTACCAGCCCACACCGCCGCCGCGCTGTGCCAGGGCAGCACGAACAGCACCGCCAGGTTGACGAACAGCAGCCCCACCAGCAGCACCAACGACAGGCCGCGCATGAGCCGGCGATCCTCGCTGACCCGTTTGTCGCGTGCGGCAATCAGCATGCCGGCCACCAGCGCCAGACCGATCAGCGAGCAGACCAGCAGACCGCGCCAACCGGAACCGAGCACGCCCCCCTCGTCCAGCCCGCTACCGCGCAACTGGGTGAGGAACACCACGCCGCCCAGCAGCTGCACGGCAAAAGCGCTGAACAGGAAGCTGCGCGCCTGCAAACGCAGCCCGGCGAACAACGTGGCCAGACCAGCCAACGCCCAAGCGATGGCCGTACCCTCGGCACCCAGGCACAGCGGCGCGATCAGATAGAGGAACAGCAAGCCCGCCACCGCCAGCACCGGCAGCGCGCGCCGTTCCCAGGCACGCGTTGCCTCGATCGGTGCCTGGCGTAGGCGCCAGAAGCTGAACAGCAGCGCCGCACCGAGCATCAGTGCACCCAGCGGGGCGCCATCCAGCAAGTTGTCGTAGCCAAGGTCGAGCTGACCAAGGAAGGCCAGCGCCGCGCCAGCCTGCAGCAACAGGGCGAAAACCCTGGCCAGCGGCCGCCCCTGGCGCAGGCCCAGCCAGTAGATACCGGCGCCCTCCACCGCCCAAGCGGCCGAGGTCCAACGCGCATCCAGGCCCAGCGGAATGGCCAGGGTGCCGAACACCACGCCCAGCGCCAGGCAGGTTTCCATCAACAACAGCACATTGCGCCCACGTAGCAGGCGGGCCAGCCCCAGGTAGAACAGGCCGAGGGCCAGGGCGCTGAAGGCGGCCGCCAGTTCGAGGTGCTGGACGATGGCGTACTGCAGGCCGAAACCCACCAGCGGCGGGCCGAACAGTACGGTGCCGTCGACATAGTCGGCGCGCCCGCGAGCCCAGCGCAGCAGCTCGTCACGCTGCTCAGGGGCGCCCTCGGCCTCGCGCAGCTTGCGCCGGGCGAACAGCAGGCCGATGGCCACGTACATCAGGAAAAACACAATCAGGAACGGCTCGGTGCTCCACAGCAGCTCCGGTGTGTAGGCGCGCAGCCCCCAGGCCAGGCCGATGCCGAAGGTGCCGACGAAACCGACCAGGTTGAGCAGGCGCCAGGCCTTGAACCAGGCGATGGCGAGGATGCCGGCGTTGAGCAGGATGAAGTAGCTGAACAGCGCCACATGATTGCCGCTGCCGGTGGAGGTGAGGATCGGCGCGACGAAGCCGCCGAGCGCGGCCGCCACCGCCAGGCCCAGGGCGTTCTGCGCCACCGCGAGAATGGCCGAGAAGGCGGTGACCAGAACCAGCAAGCCAAGGGCCATTTGCGGATCGAGCAGCGGATGCAGGCGCATCGCGGCGAACACCGTCAGGTACAGCACGGCGATACCGGTGCCCTGCAGCATCAGGCCATAGTTCTCGTTACGCCTGCGTAGCCACCAGCCCAGCCCCAGCAACGCAATGGCACTGGCCGCCACCCCGGCGTAGCGCAACTCCACCGGCACCACCATGCCTTCGGTGGCGTAGCGCAGAAGGAAGGCCAGGCCGAGGAACAGCAGCACCACACCAACGCGCAGCACCGTATTGCCGCCCAGCAGCCAGGCCCTGGCCAGGGCGATGCCGCGCTCGATGAGCGAGGGTTCACGGGGTGGTGCCGGGCGCAGCGGCTCGCTTGCGTGCGGCTGGCTGACCGGTATTTCGCGGGCAGCGGCGGGGATTGGTCGCTGGGGTTCGGCCGAGGGTTCCGCGGCCTGCACAGGCAACTCCGGCAGCTCCCAGAGCAGTTCGTCGGCCACATCTGCGACCGGTGTCGACACGGGCTCAGGCTCTGTTGCGGCCACTTCCTCGACGGGCGCTGCAGATGGCGCTCTCGGCTGGCCGCTTTCCAGCTTGACCAGGCGCTCGACCACCGCGGTGGTACCACGCTCGAAGCGCTCGGCGAAGTCCTGCAGTTCCTTGCGCAGGCGCGTGTTGTCGGCTCCGAGTTGCTGCAGGCGCAGCGCCTGGCCAAAGCCCAGGCCGATCAGGCCACCCAGCAGGGCGGAAGTCACCGATTCCCCGGCCAGCGCACCGAGCACCAGGCCGACCAGCATGAAGATCCATTGCATGCGTTGTTATCCCTGAGCCATAACGGCGAAGCCCGCGAACGGTGCGGGGCGCGACGAGTATATCGACGCGCCCTGCTCACCACACAGAGACGTAGGCCAACTGGCGCACAGACACAATACATAGCCGGCTAGGCATTGGCGCATATCGCCGTTGCGTAGGAGGGGCCTTGGCCGCGACACAGACAGGGCAAGGGCTCCCGTCGCGGCCAAGGCCCCTCCTACAGTGAGCGCGTGCCGGCGAATAGGGATCATGCTGCTTCGAGTGGCTGGACTATCGCGGCTGAAGCCGCTCCCACAAAAGCCTTCAGCAGGAACGAAAAAGCCCCGCCGAGGCGGGGCTTTTTCACTTGCGGCTCAGGCTCAGAACTGAGCGGCGTCCAGCAGATACAGCGACTCGCTACCGGCCTTGACCGAAGCGGTCAGCGACTGGGTACGCGGCAGCAGGCGGGCGAAGAAGAAACGCGCGGTGCCCAGCTTGCTCACGTAGAACTCGTCGTCGCCCTGCTTGGCCAGTGCGGTGCGGGCCATCAGTGCCCACATGTAGGCATAGGCGGTGTAACCAAATACCTGCAGGTACTCGACCGAAGCGGCGCCGATTTCGTTCGGATTGGCCTTGGCCTGCTCGATGACCCAGGCAGTCAGCTCGTCGAGGTTGGCGATGGCGGCTTTCAGCGGCTGAGTGAACTCGGCCAGGCTGGCATCGGCGCTGCCGATGAAGGCCTTCACTTCGTCACTGAAGTGCTTGTAGAAGCTGCCACCGCTGCCGACGATCTTGCGACCCATCAGGTCCAGCGACTGGATGCCGTTGGTGCCTTCGTAGATCTGGGTGATGCGGCAGTCGCGGATCAGCTGCTCCTGGCCCCACTCACGGACGAAACCGTGGCCGCCGAAGATCTGCTGGCCATGCACGGTGGTTTCCAGGCCCATGTCGGTGAGGAAGGCCTTGGCTACCGGGGTCAGCAGGGCAACCAGCTCTTCCGCACGCTTGCGGGTGTCCTTGTCTTCACTGTACTTGGCGGTGTCCAGCTGCATGGCGACATAGCTGGAGAAGGCGCGACCGCCCTCGTTCAGCGCCTTCATGGTCAGCAGCATGCGACGCACGTCCGGATGCACGATGATCGGGTCGGCAGCCTTGTCCTTGTTCACCGGGCCGGTCGGCGCGCGGCTCTGGATACGGTCACGGGCGTACTCGATGGCGCTCTGGTAGGAACGCTCGCCCAGGGCCAGGCCCTGGATGCCCACGCCCAGGCGCTCGTAGTTCATCATGGTGAACATGGCGTTGAGGCCCTTGTTCGGCTCGTCGACGATCCAGCCGGTGGCGCCGTCGAAGTTCATTACGCAGGTGGCGGAAGCCTTGATGCCCATCTTGTGCTCGATCGAGCCACAGGACAGCGAGTTCTTCTCGCCCAGCGAACCGTCGGCATTGACCATGACCTTAGGCACCAGGAACAGCGAAATGCCTTTCGGGCCGGCCGGGGCGTCCGGCAGCTTGGCCAGCACCAGGTGGACGATGTTTTCGGTCAGGTCGTGCTCGCCGCCGGTGATGAAGATCTTGGTGCCGGTGATCTTGTAGCTGCCGTCGGCCTGCGGTTCGGCCTTGGTGCGGATGATGCCCAGGTCGGTACCGGCATGCGGCTCGGTCAGGCACATGGAGCCGGCCCAGACGCCGGAATACATGTTCGGCAGGTACTGCGCCTTCAGCTCTTCGCTGGCGTGGTTGAGGATCGACAGGCAGGCGCCGGCGGTCAGCATCGGGTACAGGCCGAAGGACAGGTTGGCCGAGTTGACCATTTCCTCGACCTGGGCGCCGATCACCTTGGGCATGCCCATGCCGCCGAACTCCGGCGCGCCGCCCACGCCGACCCAGCCGCCTTCGGCGTAGGTCTGGTAGGCCTCGGGGAAGCCGGCCGGGGTTTTCACCACACCGTCGGTCCAGGAGCAGCCTTCTTCGTCGCCGCTGCGGTTCAGCGGGGCGATCACGCCACCGGTGACCTTGCCGGCTTCCTCGAGAATCGCGGCAGCGGTGTCTTCATCCACCACTTCGGCCAGGCCGGGCAGCTCGGCCCACAGCTTGGAAACCTCGAATACTTCATTGAGTACGAAGCGCATATCGCGCAGGGGAGCTTTGTAATCGGCCATCTGACTATCCTCAAGCGAAGCTACGACGCGGCCGAAATGCGGCCGAATGATGCAGGAAATCGAGTCTAACCGAACACCTTTTCAGACACATAGGTTCACGTTATGACCGATAATTCACGCCCCAAGAGCCACCTTGACTAACGCAAAAGGCCCGCACGAGGCGGGCCTTTTGCGGCTATCGACCGACTGTCAGAAGAACTGTTCGGCGCTCAGGCGCATCAGGCAATCGCTACCGGCATCGGCCGCGGCCAGGTGTGCAGCAGCGCGCGGCAGCAGGCGACGGAAGTAGAACTCGCCGGTGGCCAGCTTGGCCTGGTAGAAGTCGGCATCGGCGCTGCCGGCCTCCAGTTGTGCCTGGGCGACCACGCCCATGCGCGCCCAGAAGTAGGCCAGCACCACGTAGCCCGAGTACATCAGGTAGTCGACCGAGGCGGCGCCGACTTCGTCCGGGTTCTTCATTGCCGCCATGCCGATTCGTTGGGTCAGCTCGCCCCACTGGCGGTTGAGCTTGGCCAGTTCGGCAATCTGCGCCTTGAGTTGCGGATGCTCGGCCTGAGCCTCGCAGAACTTGTGCACGATCTTGGTGAAACCGGCGAGCAGCTTGCCCTGGCTGCCGAGGACTTTGCGCCCGAGCAGGTCGAGGGCCTGGATGCCGTTGGTGCCCTCATAGATCGGCGCGATGCGGCAGTCGCGCATCAGCTGCTCCATGCCCCACTCGCGGATGTAGCCATGGCCGCCGAACACCTGCATGCCCAGGCTGGTGACCTCCAGGCCGGTGTCAGTCATGAAGGCCTTGCAGATTGGGGTCAGAAAGCCCAGCAGGTTTTCTGCCGCGGCCGCCTCGTCGGCGTCCGGACTGTGGCTCAGGTCGAGCAGCTGCGCGGTGAAGTAGGCCAGGGCGCGGTTGCCCTCGTTGAACGCCTTCATGGTCAGCAGCATGCGCCGCACATCCGGGTGCACGATGATCGGGTCGGCCGGCTTGTCCGGCGCCTTCGGACCGGTCAGCGCGCGCATCTGCAGGCGGTCGTGGGCATAGCGCACGGCGCCCTGGTAGCTGGCCTCGCCGTTGCACAGACCCTGCATGCCGGTACCCAGGCGGGCGTGGTTCATCATGGTGAACATGCAGTTGAGACCCTTGTTGGCCTCGCCAATCAGGAAGCCCTTGGCCTCGTCGAAGTTCATCACGCAGGTGGCCGAGGCCTTGATGCCCATCTTGTGCTCGATCGAGCCGCAACTCACGCCGTTGCGCTCGCCCAGCGAACCATCGGCGTTGACGTTGAACTTGGGCACGATGAACAGCGAGATGCCCTTGGTGCCGGCCGGCGCATCGGGCAGCTTGGCCAGCACCAGGTGGATGATGTTCTGGCTCATGTCGTGCTCACCGGCGGAGATGAAGATCTTGGTGCCGGAGATCGCATAGCTGCCGTCGGCCTGGGGTACGGCGCGGGTCTTGATGATGCCCAGGTCGGTGCCGCAATGCGGCTCGGTAAGGCACATGGTGCCGGTCCAGGTGCCCTCGGTGAGTCGGGTCAGGTAGGTCTGCTTCTGCTCTTCACTGCCGTGGGCATGAATGGCCGACATAGCGCCCTGGGTCAGACCCGGGTACATGCCCCAGGAAGTGTTGGCCGAGCCGACCATCTCCGAGATGATCAGGCCAAGCGAATGCGGCAGGCCCTGGCCGCCATAGTTGGTATCGGCCGACAAGCCGTTCCAGCCGCCCTCGACATACTGGGCAAAGGCTTCCTTGAAGCCCTTGGGCGTGGTCACCACGCCTTCGTTCCAGACCGCGCCTTCTTCGTCACCACTGCGGTTGAGCGG
Source organism: Pseudomonas sp. zbq_18 (assembly GCF_043102245.1). Taxonomy (NCBI): domain Bacteria; kingdom Pseudomonadati; phylum Pseudomonadota; class Gammaproteobacteria; order Pseudomonadales; family Pseudomonadaceae; genus Pseudomonas; species Pseudomonas sp. zbq_18. Next base: position 73,926 of record NZ_JBICIT010000018.1, read on the forward strand.
CGCCAATACCTGCTCGCAGAACTTCGCCCCCTCTTCGAGGATGGCACTGACCATATCCGGAGTGGCATCGCTGGCGCCGATCTGGCTGTAGGTCGAGGCGTAGTCGAACACTTCGTCGACAAGAAAGCGCATGTCGCGCAGCGGGGCTTTGTACTCGGGCATTGCAGACTCTCCACGGAGGCGCGCGCCGGGACGGCCGCGCTGATCCTGCCACGCTACTGCGCGGCCGGCGGCCCCGACAACGACGCTGCAAGCGCTGAATGCACGACCATAACTCGACTGTCTAGCCGGTCTGCGGCTTGACTCGTACCGCACCGCGCCGGCGCTGACCGTGGACAGAAACCCGATTGCGACCCGCGCTCTTGGCGGCATACAGCGCCTGGTCAGCGGCCTTGATCACCTCCGCCGGCGTGCGCTGCTCGACATCGCGCTCCGCCACACCGATGCTGATGGTCACCGAAACGCTCTGCGCCGCCTGACCAGCGCGTCGGTTACGGCCCCGCTGATCATCCTTCGGCCGGCTCTGCTTGTCGCGCAGTTGCAACTGGTAAGCCTCGATGGCCTGGCGCACCGCCTCCAGGTAGGGCAGGCAGTCCTCGATGCTCTTGCCGGGAAACACCAGGGTGAACTCCTCGCCGCCATAACGGTAGGCTCGCCCGCCGCCGCCGACCTTGCGCAGTTGGCTGGCCACCAGGCGCAGCACCTGATCGCCGACATCATGGCCGTGGGTGTCGTTGAATTTCTTGAAGTGGTCGACGTCAGTCATCGCCAGCACATAGTTGCGCCCCAGGCGCTCCAGCCGATCGTTCAGCGCACGACGGCCGGGCAACCCGGTGAGTTCGTCGCGAAAGGCCATCTGATAGGCCTCGTGCACCACGGCGGCCACCAGCATCAGCATCACCAGGCTGCTCATCACCTGCAGCGCATTGGGCAGGATGAAGGTGTTGGGCAGCATCCACAGCAAGCCAAACAGGCCGAGCAGCAGCGCCATGTGCAGAGGGCGGGGCTGCCGCAGGTACTGCACCGCGAGCAGCACTCCGGCGATCAGGAACAGCGGGTAGGCGAGCTGAATCAGGTTCATCCACTGGCCATGCCAGAGCGGCCAGTGGATGTGCACCAACCAGGCCTGCACAGCTTCCGGAAAACGCCGAGCCAGGGCCCAGGCCGTGCCGGTGATAGCCAGCAGCACGGCAGCACGTGCCAGCAGGTCCTGCAGCAGGTGACTGCGCTCGCGCCACGCACCGAACAAGCCATAAAGCAGCGGCAGCAGCAGGCAGCTCAGGTGAAAAACCAGCGCCGCATCTGCCCGCACCCGCCCCTGCTCGCGGAAGTGATCGACCTGGATATCCAGCAGAAAATAGGCCAGGTAGATAGTCGCCAGCACCGCCAGCTCACGCTGTCGACCATAGGCCGCGCAGAAAGCCCCACCGAGCAGCATCAGCAGCGTAGGTAGCACATTGAACAGCGACAGGAAGAACTCGCTGAGCTGATCCACGCGCGCCACCAGCACCCCGGCCAGCAACAGCGGCAGGGAAGTCAGCAAATGACTGGGGCGGTAGGCGGTAAAGCGCGGCACAGCGGATTCTCCAGCCGGCAAGAAAGGCGGCATTTTGCCTGCACGGGCCGCCGCAGGCATCTACCTTGCCGCCGGTTTCTGCCAGGCAGGCGACGAAACGTTTCCCCAAGGCAAAAAAAACCGCAGCGCGAGGGCTGCGGTTTTCTGACCTGAGGTCGGACCGGACTTAGTAGCCCAGAGCGAAGTGCTCTTCGTCCATTTCCATCAGGTTGTTGGCGCCGGACAGCATGGCTTCGACGTGGGCACGGGTACGCGGCAGGATGCGCTGGAAGTAGAAGCGCGCGGTCTGCAGCTTGGCCTTGTAGAACGCCTCGTCGTCGGTACCGGCAGCCAGTTTCTCGGCAGCCAGGCGCGCCATGTCGGCCCAGAAGTAGGCCAGGCAGGCGTAACCGGAGTACATCAGGTAGTCCACGGAAGCGGCGCCGACTTCTTCGCGATCTTTCATCGCAGCCATGCCGATCTTCATGGTGATGTCGCCCCACTCCTTGTTCAGCTGCGCCAGCGGTGCAACGAGGCCCTTGATGGCTTCGTTGCCTTCGTTGGCCTGGCAGAACTTGTGCACGATCTTGGTGAAGTTCTTCAGCGCGCCACCCTGGGTCATCAGGACCTTACGACCCAGCAGGTCGAGGGCCTGAACGCCGGTGGTGCCTTCGTACATCATCGAGATACGGCAGTCGCGCATGTTCTGCTCCATGCCCCACTCGGCGATGAAGCCGTGGCCGCCGTAGATCTGCATGCCGTGGGAGGAAGCTTCGAAACCGACTTCGGTCATGAAGGCCTTGGCGATCGGAGTCAGGAAAGCCAGCAGCTCGTCAGCGGCCTTCTTCTGCTCTTCGTCCTGGCTGTACTTGACCAGGTCAACCTGCTTGGCGGCGAAGTAGACCATGGCGCGGTTGCCTTCGGCGAAGGCCTTCATGGTCAGCAGCATACGACGCACATCCGGGTGGACGATGATCGGGTCGGCGGCCTTGTCCGGCGCTTTCGGGCCAGTCAGGGAACGCATCTGCAGACGCTCGCGAGCGTACTTCAGGCCGCCCTGGAAACCGATTTCGGCGTGGGCCAGGCCCTGCAGAGCGGTACCCAGACGCGCAGTGTTCATGAAGGTGAACATGCAGTTCAGGCCCTTGTTGGCCGGGCCGATCAGGTAGCCAGTGGCGCCGTCGAAGTTCATCACGCAGGTGGCGTTGCCGTGGATGCCCATCTTGTGCTCGATCGAGCCGCAGGAAACGCTGTTGCGCTCACCGGCGGAACCATCGGCGTTCGGCAGGAACTTCGGCACGATGAACAGGGAGATACCCTTGGTGCCCTGCGGGGCGTCGGGCAGGCGGGCCAGCACGATGTGGACAATGTTGCCCGACATGTCGTGCTCACCAGCGGAGATGAAGATCTTGGTGCCGGACACTTTGTACGAGCCGTCAGCCTGCGGCTCGGCCTTGGTGCGCAGCATGCCCAGGTCGGTACCGCAATGCGGCTCGGTCAGGCACATGGTGCCGGTCCACTCGCCGGATACCAGCTTGGTCAGGTAGGTGTGCTTCTGCTCGTCGGTGCCGTGCTCGGAGATGGTGTTCATGGCGCCGTGGGACAGGCCCGGGTACATACCCCAGGACCAGTTGGCTTCGCCAACCATTTCGCTGATGGCCAGACCGAGGGATTCCGGCAGACCCTGACCGCCGTGCTCGACGTCATGGGCCAGGCTCGGCCAGCCGCCTTCGACGAACTGCTGGTAGGCTTCCTTGAAGCCGGTCGGAGTCTTCACGCCTTCCGGAGTCCAGGTACAGCCCTCGGTGTCACCCACACGGTTCAGCGGAGCGATGACTTGCTCACAGAACTTGGCGCCTTCTTCGAGGATGGCGTTGACCATGTCCGGGGTAGCATCTTGGCAAGCCGGCAGGCTCTGATAGTGCGCTTCGTAGCCGAGCAGTTCGTCGCGAACGAAGCGGATATCACGCAAGGGGGCCTTGTACTCAGGCATAGCGGTAAACCTCTACGGTGGATTCCTTAGTGTTTAGGGTGACCGTCTGGAGCGGTCGTTCGCGGGATTTCTCCCGGCGCCCGGCAGGCACTTACCGGCCCGGCACTCAAACAGGCGTTTGAAACATACGTTTACGCCCTACCCTTGTCAAGCATCCGCCCGTCACTCTTTAGACGGACAGATCGACCACAGGCTCGGGGTTCTGCAACTGGGCAAGACGCAGATACAAATCCAGTCTAGGTGGCTCAGGCAGCCCTTGCTGCGAGGCGGCCGAATCGGTGGCGGTCTTGTCCGCTTTCTCCTCCTCCGCCTCGCGTTCAGCACGTTGGGCGGCGCGCTCCTCGGCGGCAGCGACCTGCTCTTCGCGCTGCAGCTGGGCAAGCTCGACCCTCGCCTCTGCCGCCTGCACACTGGCCTGCGCGGCGACCCGCCGATCCTGCGCCGACGGCTCGGCCGGAGCCAAGGCGGCACGGATCACTACCTCCATCTTGCGCAGGGTCGCTTCCGGGTCGTTGGGGATCGGGCTGGTATCGATGCTCACCTCGCCGCCGACGGCATAGCGCCGACCATCGGGGCCCGTCTTGAAACTGTAGGTCGGCGCACCAGCGTAGCTGCCGCCTACGGCGGCGTGAGCCTGTTCGTGGGCACGGACTTCGCGGTCGCGGCTGACGAGTTCAGCGATTTCCAGCTGTTCCTGACGCTGCTGCTGGGCTTCACGGGGGGGCGGCTTCTCTCCATCCGGCTGCGCGGATGAGGCGCGGGCTGGCTCCTCGCGCAGTGCAGTCGACTCGTCGGACTCGGCCGGCTGACTGATCGAAAGCGGCTGTTCACCAGAAGAGGGCAACGAAAGGCTGGACGAAACGGGGCGGGCCGCCTGGGGCAACGGCAAAGGCGCAACATAGGACGTGGCGCTGCCGATCAGCATGAAACTCCTCCTCGCCCGGCAGGGCGAGCCCTCGGGTTACTCCGCTCAGGCGCGAGTATCGATCAGGGTACCCAGCACTTCGTCGGCAGTCTCCACCACACGTGCGCTGGCCTGTACTTCATTACGCCCCTGGGTGAGCCCGACCAGGCTTTCGGCCAGGTCGGCCGAGCCATTGGCCTGGCTTTCGCGACCAGGATTGACCTGTTCTGGTCCCTGGGTCTGATTGGCGGGCGGCGCGGTAACGGCACTGCTGGCGATTTCGCCGGCGGCCTGTTCGACGCGACGCTGCCCGGCCTGAATGCCGCTGAGACCTGCGCTGAAGGCGTTACCGGAGATTTCCATACTGATGACTCCCTGACGGGGACAGACTCTTGCCAGCAATTGAAGCAGAAAACGCTCAAAAAACGTACAGCAAAAGCGCAATGAACGACTGCTGGCTTATAACTCAGGCAGTCGAAGGTGAGTGGCGATGGCCGCCGGGGCCGGCACCTCCAGGTGTGGCACCTGGCCCAGGCATGGGGCGTTCAGCCGTTCGGCCAAAGTCACCAGATTGTCCTGCAGGCGTGAGGTCTGCGGATCAACGATATTGGCCACCCAACCTGCCAGGTGTAACCCGTCACGGCGAATCGCCTCAGCCGTCAGCACGGCGTGGTTGATGCAGCCCAGCCGCACGCCGACTACCAGGATCACCGGCAGGCCGAGGGCGCGGGCCAGGTCGGAGAGGCTTTCTTGCCCCGCCAAAGGTACGCGCCAGCCACCGGCGCCCTCGACCAGGGTGAAGTCCGCACCTTTTGCCACGATGTGCCGCACGGCCGGCAGCAGGCCGGCCACATCCAGTTGCACACCCGCTTCACGCGCCGCCAGGTGCGGAGCGATGGCCGGCTCGAAGGCAAACGGATTGACCTCAGCATAGGTCAGCGGCAGCGAGCACTCGCCGAGCAGCGCCAGGGCGTCATCATTGCGCAGCCCTTCCGCTGTCTGCATACAGCCAGAGGCCACCGGCTTGGCCGCCGCCGTGCTCAGGCCGGCCTGCCGCGCCGCATGCAGCAACCCGGCGGCGATGGTGGTCTTGCCGATTTCCGTGTCGGTACCGGTAACGAAATATGCCTGACTCACGTACGAACTCCTCCTCGCGGCGCCCGGCGCGTCGCGGCAACCACCCGCAGGGGGCCGGTGCCAATGACGAAACAGGCCGGGGCCATATCAATGTTCCTTGCGCAGGACGCCGTACACCACCTGGTAGGTCGCGGGCAGCCCTGCCGGCTGACGGAAGCGCTCATAGGCATCGACCAATGCGCGGATGCGGGCGCGACCGGTTAGCCCACCGGGGCGCCCCGGATTGAGGTTGTGCGCTCCGAGCGCCTTCAATTCGTGGGTCAGCACGCGCAGATCGGGGAAGTGCAGCACCTTGGCCCTGCGCTCCAGGCTCACCCCCTGCAGGCTGCTCTCGGCACACAGTTGCTGATAGTCAGCGAAGCGGCGGAAGCGGTTGACGTGGACGAAGCCGTCCACCGCCTGCCAACTGTCGCGCAACTCCTGCAGGGTGCCGACACAGAGACTGCTGAAGGCCAGCACGCCACCGGGGCGCAGCACGCGGTGCGCCTCGTCGAGGACGGCCGTGAAGTCGGCGCACCATTGCACGGCCAGGCTGGTGTAGATCAGGTCCAGGCAACCGTCGCGCAGCGGCAGGCTCTCCGCATCACCGGCGACGAAGCGCTGTGCCCCACCCAGCGGGCGCGCGTGCTGCAGCATGCCTTCGGCCAGATCCAGGGCAATGCCCTCGGCCTGCGGGAAGCGCGTCGCCAGCACACGACTGAAGTGGCCGGTGCCGCAGCCCAGATCGAGCCAGCGCTGCGGCTGCAACTGCACCGGCAGTCGCGCCAGCAACTCGATGCCGACATCGCGCTGCAGGGCTGCCACGCTGTCGTAGCTGGCGGCAGCGCGGGAGAAGGAGGCCGCCACCCGGCGCTTGTCCGGCAGACCGCTCTGTTCGTGCCACTCAGTCATCGCGCGCCTCGCTGATGAAGGCCTCGATGGCCGCCGCCACTTCGTGCGGGCGCTCCAACGGGAAGGCATGGCTGACGCCCTCGATCAGGCCGACTTCGATGTCCGGCTGCAACAGCAGCAGCTCGCCGGCGACCTCGGCCGGCACCAGCGCATCGGCGCCGGCCAGCAGATGCAGTTGCGGCCCGGCGAAGCGCTGGATGGCGCTGCGGCCATCAAAACTGCCCAGCACTTCCAGCCCGGCCAGCAGCACCTCGGGTGACTGCTGCGGCGCCGCCACCTGCAGCTGCCGCGCCAGGCTGCGCGCCTCATCGGCGCCCTGGGTACAGAGCAGGGCGAAACGCTTGAGCGTGGCGTCCGGCTGCAACCGACAGCCGTCGACGAAAGCATCAAAGGTGGCTTCGGCCATGCCGAACGGCCAATCGGCGGCGGCAACAAAGCAAGGATTGCTGGCCAGGGTCAGCAGGCCGCGACAGCGCTCGCCACGCAGCGCGGCCAGCTCACTGGCGAGCATGCCGCCCAGCGACCAGCCACCGAGCCAGGTGTCGGCCGGCAGGCGTTCATCCAGCTCCAGCAGCCAGTCACGGGGCTCGCCACGGCTGAGCTCGGGCAGCGCCTCGATCTCGACCTTGAGCCCCGGATCGAGGCCGCGCAGGGCTTCGGCCAGCACTTCCAGCGGCAGGCTACCGAGGCCCCAGCCGGGCAACAGAATCAGTCGGTCACGCATCGCCATTCACCTGCGGCCAGCATTCGGCCAATGCTTCGAGCAGCTGTTCGAGCTGTGCCTCGGTATGGCTGGCGGAGAACGTCACGCGCAGGCGCGCACTGCCCGCCGGGACGGTCGGCGGGCGGATGGCGCCGACCAGCAGGCCGCGGTCTTTCAGCAGCGCCGAGAGTTTCAGCGCGCGCTCACTGTCGCCGACCAGGATCGGCTGGATCGGCGTCGGGCTGTCCATCAGGCGCAGGCCGATCTCGGCGGCACCGGCGCGGAAACGGGCGATCAGCCGGTTCAGGTGTTCGCGACGCCAGCTCTCGGTACGCAGCAGCTGCAGGCTCTTCAGCGTGGCGCAGGCCACCGCCGGCGGCTGACTGGTGGTGTAGATGTAGGGGCGGGCGAACTGGATCAGGGTTTCGATCAGCTCTTCGCTGCCGGCGACGAAGGCACCGGCAGTGCCAAACGCCTTGCCCAGGGTGCCGACCAGCACCTGCACATCGTCCCGGCCCAGGCCGAAGTGTTCGACGATGCCACCGCCCGTGGCGCCCAGCGGGCCGAAGCCATGGGCGTCATCGACCATCACCCAGGCGTCTTTGCTGCGCGCCTCGGCACAGAGTGCGGGCAGGTCGGCCAGGTCGCCGTCCATGCTGAACACGCCGTCGGTGACCACCAGAGTGTTGCCGCTGGCACCCTCCAGTCGCTTACCCAGGCTCTCGGCATCGTTATGCAGGTACCGCGAGAAACGCGCGCCGGACAGCAGCCCGGCATCCAGCAGCGAGGCGTGGTTGAGGCGATCCTCCAGCACCGTGTCCCCCTGCCCGACCAGCGCGGTGACGGCAGCGAGGTTGGCCATGTAGCCGGTGGAGAACAACAGCGCGCGCGGGCGGCCGGTGAACTCGGCCAGCGCCTCCTCCAGTTCGTGGTGCGGCGTGCTGTGGCCAATCACCAGGTGCGAGGCGCCGCCGCCGACCCCCCATTGCTCCGCGCCCTGCTGCAGGGCACGGATCACCTCGGGGTGATTGGCCAGGCCGAGGTAGTCGTTGGAGCAGAAGGCCAGCAGTTCGCGGCCGTCGACCCGCACCCGTGGCGCTTGCGGGCCTTCCAGCGACGGGCGCTGGCGATACAGGTGGGCGGCGCGGCGTTCAGCCAGGCGAGCGGAAAGATCGAATGTCATGGGCAACCTTGATGGCCGTGGGAGCGGCTTCAGCCGCGACTGTCCGTGCAATCAATCGCGGCTGAAGCCGCTCCCACGGAAAGAACTGGCCTCAGACCGCAGCGTCGTAGAACAGCTTGGAGTCGCGCTGCTCGACCAGCGCCTGTTCGATGGCGGCCTGGTGCACTTCGTCGGCGTGTTCCTCGCGCTCTTCCGGCTTGATGCCGAGGCGCTTGAACAGGGCCATGTCCTTGTCCGCCTGCGGGTTGGCGGTGGTCAGCAGCTTTTCGCCGTAGAAGATCGAATTGGCGCCGGCCATAAAGGCCAGGGCCTGCATCTGCTCGTTCATCTGCTCGCGGCCGGCGGACAGGCGTACGTGGGATTTCGGCATCATGATCCGCGCCACCGCCAGGGTGCGGATGAAGTCGAACGGATCGACGTCCTTCTCCTCGGCTAGCGGCGTGCCTTTGACCTTCACCAGCATGTTGATCGGCACGCTCTCCGGATGCTCCGGCAGGTTGGCCAGCTGAATCAGCAGGCCGGCGCGGTCGTCCACCGACTCGCCCATGCCGAGGATGCCGCCGGAACAGATCTTCATCCCCGCCTCGCGCACGTAGGCCAGGGTCTGCAGGCGCTCGCTGTAGGTACGGGTGGTGATGATGTTGCCGTAGAACTCCGGCGAGGTGTCGAGGTTGTGGTTGTAGTAGTCCAGGCCCGCTTCGGCGAGCGCCTTGGTCTGCTCCTGGTCGAGCTTGCCCAGGGTCATGCAGGTTTCCAGGCCGAGTTTCTTCACGCCTTTGACCATTTCCAGCACGTAGGGCATGTCCTTGGCTGACGGGTGCTTCCACGCCGCGCCCATGCAGAAGCGGGTGGAGCCGATGGCCTTGGCCTCTTCGGCGGCCTTGAGCACCTTCTGCACTTCCATCAGCTTTTCTTTGTCCAGGCCCGTGTTGTAGTGGCCGGACTGCGGGCAGTACTTGCAATCCTCGGGACAGGCACCGGTCTTGATCGACAGCAGCGTCGAGACCTGCACGCGATTGGGGTCGAAATGCGCGCGGTGCACGGTCTGCGCCTGGAACAGCAGGTCGTTGAAGGGTTGCTCGAACAGCGCCCTGACCTCGGCGAGAGACCAATCGTGACGGGTAACGGAAGCGGTATTGGCGCTCATGGGGTAATCCTTGTTCTAGGCTGTGCAACACGGCTGAGGCATCGTCAAGGGAAGGACCATGCGCTGTCAACCACGCGAAGACAAAGCGGTTTACATCTGGACAAAAAACAAACAGAAGTGCCTGATCTGCGACGAGCAGACCGACACCACCGAGCCGCTGTGCAGCGCCTGCGAGGCCGAGTTGCCCTGGCTTGGCGGACAGTGCAGCGTCTGCGCCCTGCCTTTGCCTGGTGAAGGCCTGATCTGTGGCCAGTGCCAGAAGCGCCCGCCCAGCTTTGCCCGGGTCGAAGCGCCATGGCGCTATACCTTCCCGGTGGACAGCCTGATCACCCGCTTCAAGCATCAGCAGCAGTGGCCGATGGGACGTCTGCTGGCGGCCTTGCTGTCACATCATCTGCAGCATGCCTTCGCCGAAGGCCTGCCCCGCCCCGACCTGCTGCTGCCGGTGCCCCTGGGGCGCAAGCGCCTGCGCCAGCGCGGCTTTAACCAGGCCGGCATGCTGGCCGACTGGCTCGGCCAAAGCCTACAGCTGCCGATACAAGCGCACTGGCTGCAACGCCATCAGGAGGGCGCTCACCAGCAGGAACTGGGGGCCGCCGCGCGCCAGCGCAACCTGCGCCGGGCTTTCGCCCTGCACCCGCAGGCCCAGGTCGCCGGGCGGCACCTCGCCCTGGTGGATGACGTACTGACCACCGGCGCCACCGCCGAAACCCTGGCTCGCCTGCTGATCAAGGCCGGCGCCCTGCGGGTGGACATCTACTGCCTGGCACGCACCCCTAAACCCGGCGATTGAGGGCTACACTGGGCGCCCCGACTGGAGCCGCCCATGAACCATCCCTTCGCCACCCTCACCCCAGACCTGGTCCTCGACGCCGTGGAGAGCCTCGGCTACCTCAGCGACGCCCGCGTGCTGGCGCTGAACAGCTACGAGAACCGCGTCTATCAGGTGGGCATCGAGGGCGAGCAGCCGCTGATCGCCAAGTTCTATCGCCCCGCGCGCTGGAGCGATGCGGCGATTCGCGAGGAACATGCCTTCAGCCAGGAGCTGGCCGACTGCGATGTGCCGGTGGTGGCGCCGCTGCAACGCGATGGTGAGAGCCTGTTCGAGCACGCCGGCTTCCGCTTTGCCTTGTTCCCCCGCCGCGGCGGCCGCGCGCCTGAGCCCGGCAACCTCGACCAGCTGTACCGCCTCGGCCAGCTGCTCGGCCGCCTGCATGGAGTCGGCGCCAGCCGCCCCTTCGTGCATCGCGAGACACTGGCGGTGGACAACTTCGGCCATGCCGCACTGGCGACGCTGCTGGAGGGCGACTACGTCCCACGCAGCCTGCTGCCGGCCTACGAGTCGGTGGCGCGAGACCTGCTCAAGCGCCTGGACGAACTGTTCGCCCGTGTGCGCTACACGCCGATCCGCCTGCACGGCGACTGCCACCCCGGCAACCTGCTGCACCGCGACGACGCCTTCCATATTGTCGACCTCGACGACTGCCGCATGGGCCCGGCCGTGCAGGACCTGTGGATGATGCTGGCCGGCGACCGCCAGGAGCGCCTTGGCCAGCTGTCCGAGCTGATGGACGGCTACCAGGAGTTCCACGACTTCGACAGCCGCGAACTGGCTCTGATCGAAGGCCTGCGCGCCCTGCGCCTGATGCACCACAGCGCCTGGATCGCCCGCCGCTGGGACGACCCAGCCTTCCCGCTGGCCTTCCCCTGGTTTGCCAACGAACGCTACTGGGGCGATCAGATTTTGATGCTGCGCGAGCAGCTGGCGGCGCTGGACGAGGAGCCGCTGCGACTGTTCTGATCCGCTGCATGCACAGCGCCCCCGATGCGACCGCATCGTGCCGCTGTCTGGGCCTCGCTGCCCGACATGGCCACCTGCAGGCCAGGCGGCAGGCCGCCTTATGCGGCCATCAAGGGCCAGAACCCGTGACATTGGCAGCTCCCGCCGGGCCCGCGACAGTCAACCCATGCCCATCCCCACGGCCCCGCTGACGGCAAATGTGTGCCACCGGCACGCCGAGTCGCTGGGCCGCGACACTTCTCCCGGGCAAGGTCTGACGGTACCTCGGCGAGACGCCGCTTAATTTCACCCAGCGAAATAGTCAAATCCAAGATGCGGGCATTCTTAATTCCAAGGGGGCTTGAGAGACTTTTCTCACCGCCGCAAACGGCTCCCAACCCCGAGGAACTCAGCATGCTTCACCTTCCACGCAAACACCGTCTCTACACCCTCGCCGTCCTCCTTGGCAGCTTCATCAGCCTCGGCAGCGGTCCGGTCAGCGCTGCCGATGGCAGCGACCGCCTCCAAGTCGGCGTCCATCCTGTCAAGGTCAGCAACCTCGAGCCACTGGCCGAAGGTGGCAGCGAACGCACTCGCCAGCACCGGCTCAAGCGGCAGGTGGATGTGGTCAGCGACGGTGCCGAGCGAGTACCGCAAGCCGGCAGAGCCTGAGTCCTGCCGATGCCAAGCAGCCCCTGCCCCGATACGGGTCAGGGGCTGCTTGGCATCGCCATCTCCGGCGCAGGAGACGATGGCAGCCGATTAATCCCGACAGATCATCCATCACAGGCGTGCCCCCGGCTGGGCCTCAGCGCCCAGCGCGCCAGGCGGGCAGAGCCTCGGCCGCTGCTCGTCCGGCAAGCCTGCGCCACGTCTGAGGCCCAGACGCCCGGCAGGTCAGGCGCGTCGATCGACAAACTGTCGGCCAAACACTCAGGCACACGCACACTCAAGCGGCGAACACCTGCCAATGCAGCAACTGAAGCAGGCGACCAAGCCATTGCGGCGACTGCCCGAGCGCAACCGAGAGCTTGGGCGGCTCCACAGCCAGGCGCAGCAGGTGGCCACTGACTTCATCTACCCGCTCCGCCCGCAGCACCAGCCCCTGACGCCAGATCAGCACGGTCTCCGCCGACCAACACTGGGCCGACGGTGCCGATGCCGTGCCCTGCTGACTGGCCCATAGTCGGTACAGCGGATGGGCCGACTCCAGCAGGGTCACCGAGGGATGCCACTGCAGTGGCTGCTCGAGTCGTTTTGAGAGACTCGCCAGGTCCATCTCGGCAATGCGCAGCACCGGGGTGTCGTCCGCGTGAAAAGCCCGCAGTCGCGCCCATTCGAGTCGTGCGATGTCGCCCAGATAGCCAAACGAACTCAGGGGCTGGAACTGATCGATAAAGTCGGCCAGCTCTGCACCGTATTCATGCAGCACGGCCGAACGTGGCGGGTGCTGCTGGATGAAGACCGCCGCCAAGGCCGTGAAGTAGTCCCGACCAAGCAGCCGATCCAGCGTCGGGAAACCCTGGCGCAGGGCCTCGGTACGGGAGGCGCGCACATTGTTGCGGTACGTGGCGAAACGCTGCGCGAACGAACCCTCCCCAGACTGCCCCAGGTGCTGCGGCAAGGTATCGGGCTGCAGCAGCGCCCGGGCAAACGCCTCGTAAGCGGAAGGTGTCATGCGACGCTCCCCTGGTGAGTAAAGGGCGGCATGTAGGGGCTGTGCTGCAGCGCCCGGGCGCAGTCGACCTCGGCAGCCAACACCCCCCAGGCGGGTAGTTCACGGTCCCACTCGATCAGGCAGGGACGCGGACCGGCCAGCACAAGCCACTGCACATACAGGTCCCAGGTGGCATCGCTGACCGCGCTGGCGTGATCATCGACCAGCAGCTCAAGCCCGCCCCCCTGTACGCGGCTGTGACCGGCCAGATGCAGCTCCCCGACCCGCTCGACCGGTAACGCCGCCAGGTAGCTGCCCGGGCTTGCGCCGCAGTTGTGGCAGCTGACCAGAAGATTATTGAGATCCAGCAACAGGCCACATCCGGTGATCCGACACAGCTGGCGGAGAAACTCCACCTCGCTCATCTCGGACCCTTCCAGGCGCAGATAGACGGCCGGATTCTCGACCAGAATCGGGCGCCCCAGCACCTCCTGCACCTGTTGAACACGACTGGCCACCCTGTTCAGAGTGGTCTCGGTGTAGGCCAGTGGCAATAGATCGCCCAGGTACTGGCCTGCGTGCCCCGACCAGGCCAGGTGCTCGGAGACCAGCGTCGGCGCATACCGCTCGCACAACCGCTGCAGGCGGCGCAGATGCCCGACATCCAGAGGATCGACGCCACCGAGCGACAGCCCTACGCCGTGGATGGACAACGGCAGGTGACGACGCAATTCGCCGAGTTGGGCATGCAACAGCCCGCCCTCGCCGAAATAGTTCTCCGCGTGAATCTCGATGAAGTCGAAGCGTCCGGGGTTGGCTAGCAGGGCCTCGAAATGCACCGGCTTGAACCCCACACCGGCACCGCCCCGGAGCGCGCGACTGCTCATGGCTCAGGGCCGCTGCACAGGCTCGAGCGAGCCCTTGCCGAACGGAGTCTCGATCTGCAGGCAGGTGCCTGCCGGGACCAGCGTCCAGGCGTTGCCCTGATAGTCGATCTTGGAGGTACCGGCGCAGGAGGTACCGGGCCCGGCAGCACAGTCGTTCTGCCCGGCCAGCGAAATGCCGTAGCACTTTTCCTTGCCGGCGTTGACCGGGGCATCGGCGGCACTGGCCGTGTGGGCGACCGCCAGCAGGGTACCGGCCAGAGACAGGGCAAGACAGGTGGTGTGTGTGTGCATGTGAAGCTCCTCAGATGAGTCAGTGTTGCAGCCGGGCCAGCGCCCGCTGCACGGGGGGTCGGGTACTGATGCGCGCTATCCAGGCTCCGACATGGGGAAACGTGTCCAGGTTGACGCCGGCGTAGTCGGCCATGCGCAACCAGCAGAAATGCATGATGTCGGCGATCGAGTAGGTCTCGCCGGCCAGCCAGGGCGACTGCGCCAGGCGCGCATCCAGCAGCCCGGTCAGACGCAACGACTCGTTGCGGTAGCGCTCAATGGCCAGCGGCACCGGTTCCGGCGCCGCGCGCAGGAACCACCCCGCCTGGCCGAACATCGGCCCGACGCTGGCTGCCTGCAGGAACAGGTACTCCATGGCGCGCTGGTACTCCCGCGGGTCCTGCGGCAGCAGGGCACCGTGCTTCTGCGCCAGGTACAGCAGGATGGCTCCGGACTCGGCGAGATTGAGCGGTAGTGCACCGGGACCGTCGAGGTCGACCAGCAGCGGGATCCGCCCGTTGGCATTGAGCGCCAGAAACGCCGGGCGCCTCTGCTCGCCCTTGCTCAGGTCGACCTTGATCAGCCGGTAGTCGACGCCCAACTCCTCGAGGGCGATCGGAACTTTCAGACCGTTGGGGGTATTGGCGCTATAGAGCTCTATCATTGCCCAGCCCTCAGGCATTGCTCCGGATCGGCATGTCCGGCACAGGGGTTCAGGCTGGCACCGCGACGGCGCTGCCACAGCTGTTGCAATCCGTGATCGAGAGACAGCCGCCCAGCACCCTGCCCGATCAGCAGCAGCAACGCCACGGCCCAGGTGCCGTGGGTAGGCCAGGCATCGGGATAGACCAGCAACTGGATCACCAGGGTCATGCCCAGCAGGCCGATGGCCGCCAGACGCGTGCCCAGCCCCAGGAACAGCAGCAGGGGCAGCAGGTGCTCGGCAAAGGCGGCCAGCCCCGCGGCCAATGCCGGATCGATCAACGGCAGGCGGTACTCTTCCTGAAACAGCCAGAGTGCCGAGTCCTTCAACTGCCAGCCATCGACCTTGGTCTGCCCGGATTGCCAGAACAACGCGCCGGGGGCCACGCGGGCCAGCAGCAGCAGGGCATCGCGACCAATGGCCTGCGCGCGCGCGGGAATCTTGAGTATGGACATGAGCCTTCCCTCTTGAGATGCACGGAGGAACCCTGCCGGTGGGGGCCACCGGCAGGTGGACGCGTTACAGGCTGCTGGGCGCCTTATCCTTGATGACCGGCCAGTTGGCGTTGGCCTTGGCAATGTTGCCCGGCACGTCCTCGGACCACTTCTTGAAGACGTCTGCGTTGACGTTCAGATAGAGCTTGCCGTCGACCACCTTGTACTGGTGCGGATCAACATCCAGCTTCTTGCCCAGCGCCGCGCCCATGGCGCAGAAACCGCCATACTGCGGCGCGTACTGAGCCGGATTGCTCTGGAAGGTCTTCATGTTCTCGGCCGAGGCGAAGTAGTAGGTGGCACCGTCGTGCTTCACGGCGAAACGCTTGTCACCCTCGGCCGGTTTGCCCTGAAAGTAGGCCACGGCATCGTAACCCTTGAGGATCACCTGGCCGGCTTCGACGTTGATCGCGGAGGTGGAGGCTTCGTCGTAGGCGAAGCTGCTGGTGGCGGTCAACATCGCGGCACCGCCGACAGCCAGGGTGACGGCCAGGGAGGACGCCATGAAGGATTTTTTCAGGTTCATGATGGTTTTCCTTGCTCGGTGAGTGAACGTCAGAACCCGTTAAGTTCGACGTGGACTCACTGTAGGAACGCAAGAAGCAAACAAGAACAGCCTCAACCGACAAAGCTCTATTGCAGGATTTGCAATTAAGCACGCAGACTGTGCCGTCACTTCAGGAGACGGGCATGGACCGCTTTCAGGAAATGCAGGTGTTTCTGGCCGTGGCGGAGGAACAGGGTTTTGCCGCTGCCGCCCGCCGCCTGAGCATGTCCCCGCCCAGCGTGACCCGCGCCGTGGCGGCACTCGAGGAACGCATCGGCACGCTGCTGCTGACACGCACCACCCGCAGTGTGCACATCACCGAGGCCGGCCTGCGCTATGCGGAGGACTGCCGGCGCATTCTCGCCGAGCTCGAAGAGGCCGAAGAGTCTGCCGCCGGCAGCCATGCCATGCCCCGTGGCCAACTGACGCTTACGGCGCCCGTGTTGTTTGGCGAGCTGTTCGTCACGCCTCTGATGGTCGACTTTCTCGACCGGCATCCGGCCGTGCAGATCCGTGCGCTGCTGGTAGACCGGGTGGTGAGCATGGTCGACGAAGGCATCGACGTGGCCGTGCGCATCGGCAACCTGCCCGACAGCGGCCTGAATGCCGTGCGGGTCGGTGAAGTGCGCCGCGTGATCTGCGCTGCCCCGGCCTTCCTCGATGCCCATGGTCGGCCGACGCATCCTGAACAATTGCAGCAGTTGCAGGTGGTGGCCTCGGCCAGCAGCCCGCTGCTCAGCGACTGGCAGTTCGAGGACAACGGCAGCCCGCTCAGCGTGCGCCTGCAGCCGCGGCTGGTGGTCACCGCCAACCAGGCGGCCATCAATGCCGCCGCGCTGGGCTGGGGACTGACCCGGGTACTCAGCTACCAGGTGGCGGCCAAAGTGGCCAGTGGCGAGCTGGAAATCGTCCTGCAGGACTTCGAGCAGCCACCGCTGCCCGTACACGTGGTGTATCAGGGCGGGCGCAAGG
Organism: Pseudomonas sp. zbq_18; assembly: GCF_043102245.1. Classification (NCBI taxonomy): domain Bacteria; kingdom Pseudomonadati; phylum Pseudomonadota; class Gammaproteobacteria; order Pseudomonadales; family Pseudomonadaceae; genus Pseudomonas; species Pseudomonas sp. zbq_18. The sequence goes on from NZ_JBICIT010000018.1 coordinate 90,749, forward strand.
TGGCGGCCAAGGTACGTGCCTTCGTCGACTTCTGCGAACAGCGCCTGGGCCAGGACCCGGCGCTCAATCCACGCAGGCCGGGCTGAGCCATGGACCGCCAGCAGCAGATGCAGGTGTTCCTGGCCGTCAGCCAGACCCTGAGCCTTGCCGCTGCCGCGCGCCAGCTGGAACTGTCGGCACCGACCGTCACCCGCGCCATCGATGCCCTGGAGGCCCGACTGAATCTGCAGCTGCTGCAGCGCAGCACCCGTGGCGTGCTATTGACCGAAGCCGGTGAACGCTTTGCAGCCGACTGCCAGCGCATTCTGACCCAGGTCCAGGAGGCCGAAGCCTCGGCCAGCGGCCTGCACAGCCAAGCGCGCGGGCAGCTGACACTCAGCGTACCGCTGTTGTTCGGCCAGGAACTGATGCCGACCATCCTGCTCGATTACCTGCAGCGCTATCCCGAGGTGCAGCTGTATGTCCGCCATCTGGACCGGCAGCCGAACCTGCACGAGGAGGGCGTGGATGTGGCCATCCTCGCCGGCGCCCTGCCCGATTCCTCGCTCTTTGCCCTCCGGGCCGGGCAGATCCGCCGTGTGGTCTGTGCCAGCCCGCGTTACCTGACCAGGCATGGCGCGCCAGCGCACCCCGACCAGCTGAAGCAGCACCAGATTATTCATTCCAGTGCCGATGCGCGCCTGGCTGAATGGCGCTTTGAGGTAGAAGGCGCGGTCCGCCATTACCCGCTGCGCCCCCGGTTCAGCTGCACCACCAACCAGGGGGCGATCAGGGCCGCCTGCCAGGATGGGGGGCTGACCCGCTGCATGAGCTATCAGGTGCATGAACAGCTGCTGCGCGGCGAGCTGGTCGAGGTGCTGCAGGATTTCGGCTTGCCTGAGCTGCCGGTGCATGTGGTCTATCGCGAAGGCCGGCGCGCTGCAGCGCGGGTGCGCAGCTTCGTCGACTTTGCCGTCAGCCGTTTGCGCGAGCACCCGGCGCTGGCCTGACCCGCGCGCTCATTTCATTTAGCGCAACAATGGATTGCCAATTCTGGCAATTCTGCGACTACAAGCGATGACTCAGTATGGCGCCCACAGTACGGCACACCCGGTGCCGCTGTTTCACCCAGCCAACTGCGGAGTCCACCATGTCCAAGCCGATCAAACTCTTCCATCATCCCCTCTCCGGCCATGCTCATCGCGTGGAGCTGTTCCTCTCGCTGCTCAAGGTGCCCACCGATCTGGTGTTCGTCGACCTGGCCAAGGGCGCGCACAAATCGGCCGAATTCCTGGCCCTGAACCCCTTCGGGCAGGTGCCGGTGATCGATGACAACGGTGTGGTGCTGAGCGACTCCAACGCCATCCTGGTGTACCTGGCCAAGCTCTACGACACCCGCGGCCAGTGGCTCCCCGAGGACGCCCTGATGGCGGCCCAAGTGCAGCGCTGGCTGTCGGTTGCCGCCGGGCCGCTTGCCTCGGGCCCGGCCACCGCCCGCCTGATCACGGTGTTCGGCGCGCCCTACGACGCCGAGTCGACCATCGCCCGCTCCCACGCCCTGCTCAAGGTGGTCGAACAGGAACTGGCCAGCCGTCCTTACCTGACCGGTAACCTGCCGACCCTGGCCGATGTCGCCAGCTACACCTATATCGCCCACGCCCCCGAGGGCAATGTGTCGCTGGCCGACTACCCGCAGGTGCGCGCCTGGCTGGCGCGCGTCGAAGCACTGCCGGGCTTCGTGCCGATGCAGCGCACCGCCGTCGGCCTGCAAAGCGCCTGAGCCGGCCGGCGCCTTCTCGCTGCTCTGGTAGATCGCCGCTCATGGCCACGCCGACCCGAAGCGCTCCGTCCCTCTGGCATCCTGGCGAGAAGCAACTGCAGGAACGCGCGGGCGTGGCCGAACGCATGGAGACACTTGGCCAGCGGATGATCCGCGACCACATGCCCGACCAGCATCGCGACTTCTACCGGCAACTGCCGTTCGTGCTGCTGGGCTCGGTGGACGCCGAGGGGCGCCCCTGGGCCAGCATCCTCGAGGGCCCGCCGGGCTTTGCCCATTCGCCTGAGCCACGCCTGTTGCGGCTGGAGCGCGCGCTCGGCGCGGGCGACCCGGCGACGCAGGCGCTGCAGGAGGGCGCGGCCGTGGGCCTGCTCGGCATCGAGCTGCATACCCGCCGGCGCAATCGCCTGAACGGCCAGGTGGTCGGACGTGACGCGCAGGGCCTGGGCATCGCCGTGGATCAGGCCTTCGGCAACTGCCCGCAATACATCCAGCTGCGCCAGCACCTGCTGCCTGTCAGCCAGTCGCAGCCGGCGGTGGTGGCCGAGCGGCTGGACCATCTGGATGAGCCGGCACGGCAGATGATTGCCGGCGCCGACACCTTCTTCGTCGCCAGCTACGTCACCCTGGAGGATGGCCGGCCGGCGGTGGACGTTTCCCACCGCGGCGGTCAGACCGGTTTCGTGCGGGTGCAGGGCAACCGCCTGAGCATCCCGGACTTTGCCGGCAACCTGCACTTCAACACCCTCGGCAACCTGCTGCTCAACCCGCAGGCCGGCCTGCTGTTCATCGACTTCGCCACCGGCGATCTGCTGCAGCTCAGCGGGCGCACCGAGCTGACCCTGGAAGGTGAGGAAATCCGTGCCTTCCAGGGCGCCGAGCGGCTCTGGCACCTGGAGGTCGAGCAGGTGGTCCGCCGACGCGGCGCGCTGGCGCTGCGCTGGGATTTCCAGAGTTACTCGCCCAACAGCCTGATGACCGGTAGCTGGGCGCAGGCCGAGGCCCGACTGCAGGCGAAGGCCCAGCGCGATCAGTGGCGGCCCCTGCGGGTGACCCGTGTGGTCGAGGAAAGCGCCAGCATCCGCTCGTTCTATCTGGAGCCGGCCGATGCCGGCGGCTGGCCGACGTTCTCGGCGGGTCAGCATCTGCCCCTGCGCCTGACGATTCCCGGGCAGGCGCACCCGGTCATCCGCACCTACAGCCTGTCCAGCGCACCGTCCGATGGCTTTCTGCGCATCAGCGTGAAGCGTGACGGGCTGGCGTCCGGCTACCTGCATGAGCAGGTCAGGGTCGGCAGTCTGCTGGAGGCCAAGGCTGCGCAGGGCCAGTTCGTGCTCGACCCCGAGCAGCGCCGGCCGCTGGTGCTGCTGGCCGCCGGCGTCGGCATCACCCCGCTGCTGAGCATGCTGCGCGAGGTGGCCTACCAGAATCGTCGGCTGCGTCGGCACCGCATGGTCTGGCTGATCCAGAGCGCCCGCCAGCGGGCAGAGCTGGCCTTTGCCCGCGAACTGCAGGCGCTTGAGCAAGAGAACGGCGACACCTTGCACTGGCTGCGGGTCATCAGCCAGCCCGAGGCCGGGCTGCAGGAGGGCCTGGACTTCGACCTGCATGGGCGCATCGATGTCGAACTGCTCAAGGCCGTGCTGCCCTTCGACGACTATGACTTCGTTCTGTGCGGGCCTGCCGCGTTCACCCAGGCGCTGTACGACGGCCTGCGCGAGCTGAACATCAGCGACAGCCGCCTGCATGCCGAAACCTTCGGCCCCTCCAGCCTCAGGCGGCGGCCCGACCAGGCCGGGCCGGCGCAGGACTGGCCGCCGGCGGCCAGCACCCCGGTGCCCGTGCTGTTCGAGCACTCGGCCAAGGAAGCCCGCTGGCTGCCCGGCAGCGGCAGCCTGCTGGAGCTCGCCGAGAGCCGCGGCCTGAACCCGGCGTTCAGCTGCCGAGGCGGCACCTGCGGCACCTGCCGCACGCGCATCGTCAGCGGCCAGGTGACCTACCCGCAACCGCCGGCCAACCGACCGGCCGAGGGCGAGGCGCTGATCTGCTGCGCCGTGCCCGCCGCAGGACAGGGCGGTATGCAGCCGCTGGTCCTCGATCTCTAGGGCCCGCCGCGATGACCATGATCCCCCGCGAAGCACGCAACGCCACGCGCTCGCCAGCGCCGCTTTTCTGCCTGTCACGAGACCGCGACATCGCCCATCCCGTCGGGGTGGCGAATCACCGCCAGCACCATAACCTCTACTCTCACAAGGAGCCTTCCATGACCCCTGAAACACGCCCCCCACTGCCACCCTTTACCCATGAAACTGCCGTGCAGAAGGTACGCATGGCCGAGGATGGCTGGAACAGCCGCGACCCCGGGCGGGTGGCGCAGGCCTACAGCGTCGACAGCCAATGGCGCAACCGCAGCGCGTTTCCGCATGGCCGCGAGCAGATCCGCGACTTCCTGGCCGGCAAGTGGCAACGCGAGCAGCAGTACCGCCTGATCAAGGAACTCTGGGCGTACACGGGTGACCGCATCGCTGTGCGCTTCGCATACGAGTGGCATGATCAACACGGCCAGTGGTATCGCTCCTACGGCAACGAGAACTGGGAGTTCGATGAGCACGGCCTGATGCGGGCACGCCATGCCAGCATCAATGACCTGCCGATCCGCGAGGACCAGCGGCTGTTTCACTGGCCGCTGGGACGCCGTCCGGATGATCACCCTGGCTTGAGTGCGCTGGGCCTTTGAGTCCGCACCGGGCATTCTGCCGTGTCCTGCGAGCCCTTGCCGGCCGGCACCTGGTGGTTGTTTGCCAGCGAATATTCCGATTACTGAAACTAACAGCTGCGCTCTCTGGCCATTCTTGCCTGAAAGTTCCTCTGGAAGACTGTCTCCGTCGGCTTTCTGCCCTAACTGCATGACGGAGACTTCCCATGAAACAGATTCTGCTCATCCTCGCCCTTCTCAGTCCCCTGGCCCAGGCCGCGGAGATCGTAGGGACCACCGAAGAAAACCGCGTCGGCCAGGTGTTCGGCAGCGGTGTAGGCGTCCTGCTGGGTGGAGCTGCGGGCGGCCCGATCGGCGCGCTGGCCGGGACCGGGATCGGCTACTGGAGTGGCGAAAAGGTCCAGCAGGGGCTGGGCCAGAGCGGCACAGCCTACCTGATTGAAGATGCGTCGGGGCAGGTCCGCGAAGTACGTCGCCACCGCCTGGATGTCGAACTGCGCACGCGAGGTGCCCAGCACTGATGGCCTGCGTGCTCACGCAAGGCCTCCAGAGCGGGGCCTTGTGGCGAGGCAGGCACATGCCCGCTGACCGAGTTCGACTGATTGTCCGGAGGCCCTGTACAGTCCTGTAAAGCCGGGCTGATAAGGCGCATAAACTCCGCCTCGCCACCAAAGCTGATCACACAGACAACCTCATGCGCCCGCACTAGAATCATCAGTCTTTTGTTAGCCGCCTATCCATCAAGGACTGCCATGCCCTCTGCCCACCCCAGCCGCGGCTACGCCCTCGGCATCGCCGCCTATCTGATCTGGGGCCTGTTCCCGCTCTACTTCAAGGCCATCGAGGCCGTGCCTGCGCTGGAGATCATCGCCCACCGGGCGATCTGGTCGGCGCTGTTCGGCGCCCTGCTGCTGGCGCTGTGGAAACACCCCGGTTGGTGGCGCGAGCTGCGCGACAACCCCAAACGCCTGGCCGTGCTCACCGGCAGCGGCCTGCTGATCGCCAGCAACTGGCTGGTCTACGTCTGGGCGGTGAATAACGGGCGCATGCTGGAGGCCAGCCTGGGCTACTACATCAACCCGCTGATCAACGTGCTGCTCGGCATGCTCCTGCTTGGCGAACGCCTGCGCCGCCTGCAGTGGGTCGCGGTCGGTCTGGCCGCCGTTGGCGTGCTGCAGCAGCTGTGGCAGGTCGGCAGCCTGCCCTGGGTATCGCTGGTGCTGGCGCTGACCTTCGGCTTCTACGGCCTGATCCGCAAGCAGGCGCCGGTCGCCGCGTTGCCGGGGCTGGTGGTGGAAACCTGGCTGCTGCTGCCGGTGGCGATCGGCTGGCTGCTCCTGCATCCGGCAGCGGTCAGCGCCCAGCCCGACTTCTGGAGCAGCAGCGAGGCGCTCTGGCTGATCGCCGCCGGACCGATCACCCTGGTGCCGCTGCTGTGCTTCAACGCCGCCGCGCGCCACCTGCCCTACACCACGCTGGGTTTCCTGCAGTACCTCGCCCCGACCCTGGTGCTGTTGCAGGCGGTGCTGCTGTTCGGCGAGACGCTGGAGTCGAGCAAGCTGCTGTCCTTCGTCTGCATCTGGGCGGCGCTGTTTATCTACAGCCTGGATATCTGGCTGGGCATGCGCCGCCGCGGGCAGACCGCCTAGAAAACGAACAGTTCCGACAAAACCGCGCCGCTCCTGGGCTGGCGCGGTTGTTCCCAAGCTTTTCCACAGGCCGATCCCCAGGCTCTGTGCACAAGCCAGGCGGCGCTGGCCAGTTTCTGCTCAGATGGCTCCAGGCACCGCCTTCCGCGGCCTGCAGCCAGACGCCCCCACCTTGTGCACAGGGCTATCCCGAGAAACCGGGGATAGCCGGCAGCGGCAAGGGGGGGCTGGCGTTATCCACCGCGCAGTCGCCAACGCTGAGCAAAAACTGCGCAAAACCGGCGAAGCCTAGGCGCATCAGGCTCTCAACGGTGCATACCGGCCTTATCCACAGAGTCATCCACGCCCTCTGTGCACAAGCTCGGCGACCTGGCGATTTTTTGCACGAAAGCGCGCAGCCCACGCTGCCGCTGGGCTGGCGCCGCTGTCCCCCAGCTCGCCCACAGCTTCATCCACAGCTTTCGGGGATATCCCGCTCCCGCCCAACGCTGGACGAAATTCGCGCAACGGCCGGCGAGCCCCACCATGCCTGGCCCGGCGCCATCCATCCCCGCACTATCCACAGCGCCATCCCCGGCGTTTGTGCACAAGCCACTGACGATGCGGCTTTTTTGATCAGGCAATAGAAAGCCCCGGGGCACTAGGCAGTGCGCCGGGGCTCCCCAGACTATCCACAGCTTCACCCCCACAAAACGGGGATAGTTGTAGTCAATCCTCGCTGCGCAGGTTCAGCTCCACCATCAGGTCGTCGGCCAGGGTCTCCAAACGCTCGCGCAGTTGATCCAGCGACAGGGTCAGCGGCACCGCCAGCAGCGCCTCGGCATGGAACAGCAGTTCACTGCTCATCGGCGCCGGCGCGACTTCGGTATTCAGGCGCTCCAGGTTGACGCCATTCTCGGCCAGCAGCCGGGTGATATCGCGCACGATGCCGGGGCGGTCATTGCCCACCAGGTCGAGCAGGATCGGCTTCCACTCGCTGGCCGGCTCCACACCACTTTCGGCCACCAGCACGCGAATGCCCTGGCTGTTCAGGCCCTGCAGACCGGCCGTCAGTTCATCGCGGCTCTCGCTTGGCACGGCCACCCGCAGGATGCCGGCGAACTGTCCGGCCATGCGCGACATGCGGCTTTCCAGCCAGTTGCCGCCATGCGCGGCGATGCATTGGGCGATGCGTTCGACCAAGCCCGGCTGATCCGGGGCGATAACGGTGAGAACCAGATGATCCACGGGTAACTCCTTGCGGCAGTTCGGAAGAAGGCGCGCTCGCAGCGAATCAGAGCGCGAGCCAGTAGGTATAGAACACCTCATCGCGCACATAGCCAAGCTTTTCGTAGAGCGTCTGGCCGGCGAAATTGTCCTTGGCCGTCTCCAGTTGCAGACCGCAGGCACCCGTGGCCTCGGCATGGGCGCGGGCGCTGTCCATCAGTGCTTCGGCCAGCCCCTGGCGACGCGCCGTCGGCGCGACGAACAGGTCGCTGAGCAACCAGGCCGGCGCCAGCTGCAGCGAAGCGAAGAACGGATAGAGCTGGACGAAGCCCTGCGCGTCACCCTGGTCATCGCGGGCCAGGTACAGCACCGACTCGCCCCGCTCCAGACGCTGCGCGAGGAAGCGACGCACCTCGGCCTCGTCATGCTCGCGCTGATAGAACGCCAGATAGCCACAGAACAGCGGGACGAGGGCGTCAAGATCGGCAACTGAAGCACGGGTTATCGACATGGCGAATCTCCGGAAAACCACAGCATAGCCGGTGCGACGCGGCGCCACAGCAACGCCGCCAGATAAATTGTGTACTGTTTATAGATTTACCTAGAACAATTATTGAAATATTTGAGAACATATATGGCGCTACGTGACTAATATGCGCCTTTCGGTCTATCCGCGACGCAACTCCACTGATTTTTCCAGAAGCTTCATGTAGTATTCCGCGGCTCGAACTACATGGCGTCCCGCCTGGTTTTTGAGCTGGTCCTGAGCAGAGTGAGGCAAGCAATGACTGAACGCGTTCAAGTTGGTGGTCTGCAGGTCGCCAAAGCCCTTTACGACTTCATTAACAATGAAGCCATTCCCGGTACCGGCATTGCTGCCGACACGTTCTGGGCCGGCGCCGAAGCCGTGATCAACGATCTGGCCCCGAAGAACCGTGCCCTGCTGGCCAAGCGTGACGAGCTGCAAGCCCAGATCGACGCCTGGCACCAGGCGCGCAAAGGCCAGGCCCATGACGCCGCAGCCTACAAGGCCTTCCTCCAGGAAATCGGCTACCTGCTGCCGGAGCCGGCCGACTTCCAGGCCACCACGCAGAACGTCGACGAAGAGATCGCCCGCCTGGCCGGCCCGCAGCTGGTGGTGCCGGTGATGAACGCGCGCTTCGCCCTGAACGCCTCCAACGCCCGCTGGGGCTCGCTGTACGACGCCCTCTACGGCACCGACGTGATCAGCGAAGAAGGCGGCGCCGAGAAGGGCAAGGGCTACAACAAGGTCCGTGGCGACAAGGTCATCGCCTTCGCCCGTGCCTTCCTCGACGAAGCCGCGCCGCTGGCCGCCGGCTCCCACGTCGACTCCACCGCCTACAAGATCGTCGACGGCCGCCTGGTCGTCAGCCTCAAGGGCGGCAGCAACACCGGACTGCGCGACGATGCGCAGCTGATCGGCTTCCAGGGTGAAGCGAGTGCGCCGGTCGCCGTGCTGCTCAAGCACAACGGTCTGCACTTCGAAATCCAGATCGACGCCAGCAGCCCGATCGGCCAGACCGACGCCGCCGGCGTGAAGGACGTGCTGATGGAAGCCGCCCTGACCACCATCATGGACTGCGAAGACTCCGTGGCCGCCGTCGATGCCGACGACAAGGTCGTGGTCTACCGCAACTGGCTGGGCCTGATGAAAGGCGACCTGGCTGAAGAAGTCAGCAAGGGCGGCCAGACCTTCACCCGCACCATGAACCCGGACCGCGTCTACACCAAGGTCGACGGCTCCGAGCTGACCCTGCACGGCCGCAGCCTGCTGTTCGTGCGTAACGTCGGCCACCTGATGACCAACCCCGCCATCCTCGATGCCGCCGGCAACGAAGTTCCGGAAGGCATCCAGGACGGCCTGTTCACCAGCCTGATCGCCATCCACAACCTGAATGGCAACACCAGCCGCAAGAACACCCGTACCGGCTCCGTGTATATCGTGAAGCCGAAGATGCACGGCCCGGAAGAAGTCGCCTTCGCCGGCGAAATCTTCAGCCGCGTCGAAGACGTGCTGGGCCTGCCGCGCAACACCCTGAAAGTCGGCATCATGGACGAAGAGCGCCGCACCACCGTCAACCTCAAGGCGTGCATCAAGGCCGCCAGCGAGCGCGTGGTGTTCATCAACACCGGCTTCCTCGACCGCACCGGTGACGAGATCCACACCTCCATGGAAGCCGGCGCCGTGGTGCGCAAGGCCGCCATGAAGTCCGAGAAGTGGATCGGTGCCTACGAGAACAACAACGTCGACATCGGCCTGGCCACCGGCCTGCAGGGCCGCGCGCAGATCGGCAAGGGCATGTGGGCCATGCCTGACCTGATGGCGGCGATGGTCGAGCAGAAAGTCGCTCACCCGCTGTCCGGCGCCAACACCGCCTGGGTTCCGTCGCCGACCGCCGCCACCCTGCACGCCCTGCACTACCACAAGGTCGACGTGTTCGCCCGTCAGGCCGAACTGGCCAAGCGCACCCCGGCCTCGGTGGACGACATCCTGACCATCCCGCTGGCACCGAACACCAACTGGACGCCCGAGGAAATCCAGAACGAACTGGACAACAACTCGCAGGGCATCCTCGGCTACGTGGTGCGCTGGATCGACCAGGGCGTCGGCTGCTCCAAGGTGCCGGACATCAACGATGTCGGCCTGATGGAAGACCGCGCCACCCTGCGTATTTCCAGCCAATTGCTGGCCAACTGGCTGCGCCACGGCATCGTCAGCGAAGCGCAGATCGTCGAGAGCCTCAAGCGCATGGCCCCGGTCGTGGATCGCCAGAACGCCAACGACCCGCTGTACCGCCCGCTGGCGCCGAACTTCGACAGCAACATCGCCTTCCAGGCCGCCCTGGAACTGGTGGTCGAAGGCACCAAGCAGCCGAACGGCTACACCGAGCCGGTGCTGCACCGCCGCCGCCGCGAGTTCAAGGCCGCCAACGGCCTGTAACGCGCCGCTGCAGTGAAAAAACCGCCCTTGAGGGCGGTTTTTTATTGCCCGGCGGATGCCGACGGGCTTGGTAGTGCAGCGAAGCCCAACAGGCGCCGCCAGCCCCACCTGCAGGCGAGGACTGCCGGCGACCTACTCTGCCGGCTGCTCCGGAGGGCTGACCAACTCGACCACCTTGCTGCGCGACAGCCAGCCGACGAACTCGCCGTCATCGCCGGTCACCGCCAGCGGCTGGCGCGCCTGGAGCATCTGCGCCAGTACGCTGTCCAGGCCGGTGTCGGCGGGCACCGAGGCGACATCGTCGAGGTAACCGCCAATCGAGCGTGCGTTCTCGGCCAGGGCCCGCTGCGCCGCACTCAGGGTGAGCACCCCGCGCAAAGCCTTGCCATCCAGCACCGGCGCGTAATCCAGCCCCTGCTGCTGCAGACGCTGCAAGGCCGCAGCCGGCTCGGTACGGGTGGTCAGGGTCAGCTTGCCCGCGCGCGTGGCATGGGACACGGTGAGCACCTTGCCGCGGTTGACGTCCTGCAGGAAGGCCTGCACGTAGTCGTTGGCCGGGTGCAGCAGGATGTCCTCGGGCGTCCCTTCCTGCACCAACTCGCCGTCCTTGAGGATGGCGATGCGATTGCCCAGGCGCAGGGCTTCGTCGAGGTCGTGGGTAATGAACACGATGGTCTTGTTCAGCTTGGCCTGCAGCTCCAGCAGCTGGTCCTGCATCTCGCGGCGGATCAGCGGGTCGAGCGCGGAAAAGGCCTCGTCCATCAGCAGGATTTCGGCGTCGGTGGCCAGCGCACGGGCCAGGCCGACACGTTGCTGCATGCCGCCGGACAGCTGGTGCGGGAACTGCTGTTCGAAGCCGGCCAGGCCGACCTGCTCCAGCCAGTGACGCGCCTTGGCTTCGCGCTCGGCGCGGGCCACGCCTTGGATCTTCAGGCCGTAGGCGGCGTTGTCCAGCACGCTGTGATGCGGCAGCAGGCCGAAACGCTGGAACACCATGCTCATGGTGCGCTGGCGGAAGCGCTCCAGCTCGCGCGGCGCCAGCTGCATGACGTCCTGGCCATCGACCAGGATCTCGCCGGCGGTCGGCTCGATCAGGCGGTTGAAGTGGCGGATCAGGGTCGACTTGCCGGAACCGGACAGGCCCATGATCACGTAGATGCTGCCGGCCTCGATGCTCAGGCTGATATCGCGCAGGCCCAGCACATGCTTGCCCTCGGCCAGCATCTGCTCCTTACTCATGCCGGCGCGGGCCTTGTCCAGCCAGGCCTCGGGCTGCTTGCCGAACAGTTTGTAGATGCCACGGACTTCGATCTTGCTCATGGGCGCTCTCCACTCTGACGCTTGCCGTAGGCCTGGGTAATGCGGTCGAAGATGATCGCCAGCGCGACGATGGCAATACCGGCCAGCAGGCCACGGCCGACTTCCAGACGGTTGATGCCCAAGAGCACTTCCTGACCGAGGCCACGGGCGCCGATCATCGAGGCGATGACCACCATCGACAGGGCCATCATGGTGGTCTGGTTGATGCCGGCCATGATGTTCGGCAGGGCCAGTGGCAGCTGCACGCCGAACAGTTGCTGACGGGCATTGGCACCGAAGGCGCGCGAGGCCTCCAGCACTTCGGCATCGACCAGGCGGATGCCCAGGTCGGTGAGGCGGATCAGCGGCGGCACGGCGTAGATCACCGTGGCGATGATCGCCGGGATCTTGCCCAGGCCGAACAGCATCACCACCGGAATCAGGTAGACGAAGCCGGGCATGGTCTGCATGACGTCGAGTACCGGCAGCATCAGCTTGCGCAGCCAGTCCGAGCGCGACATCAGGATGCCGGTGGGAATGCCGATCACCACCGACAGACCGGTGGCCATGATCATCAGGGCCAGGGTCTGCATGCCGCGGTCCCACAGGCCGAGCAGCCCGACCACGCAGAGCAGCGCGGCCATCGCCACAGCCAGACCGATACGGCGACTGGCCAGCCAGGCCAGACCGGCGACGGCCAGCACCACCAGCCACCAGGGGGCGCCACGCAACAGCTGCTCAAGCCATACCAGCAGGTGCAGAAAAGGGGCAGACAGGCGTTCCAGGCTGTCCGCGTACTGGGTCACCAGCTGCTCGACGAACTGGTCGATAGCCTGGCGCATGTCCCGCGCGGGGAGCAATTCAGGGAAGGAATTCGACATAGGATTTCTCTAGCAGGAAGGGCAACAGACGCCAGCCTTAGGCTGGCGTCTGTCCAGCAGCTCAGAGAGCCTGTTTGACGCGCTCGGCCACATCCTCTGGCAGCCACTGGCTCCAGGACTGCGGGTACTCGCGCAGGTACTGGCGTGCGGTTTCGTCGCTCTCGGCACCTTCGGCATTGGCCCAGGCCAGCACCTTGTTCAGCTCGTCCGGCGCCACATTGACCTTGGCGAAGAACGCGGCAAGCTTCGGTGCCTGCTGGCTGAACTCGCTGTTAAGCGCGGTCAGCACAGGGTTCTGCGGGTAGGCGCTGGGCTTGGGATCGGCGCAGTCGGCCGAAGTGTTGCACTGGTGCGCGGCCTCGTCGTAGGGCGGCATGTCCAGCTTGACCAGGTCCAGCTCGCCCACCAGCGGGGTCGGCACCCAGTAGTAGAAGACGATGTCGCGCTTGCGCTTGTAGGCCGAGGTAATGGCCGCACGCTGAGCGGCGGCAGTGCCCGGCGAATAGTAGGTGAAGCTCTCGCCCAGCTCGAAGGCCTTGAACAGGTTGCGCGCGGTGGCATCGCAGCCCCAGCCGGCCGGGCAACCATAGAAGCGGCCTTTGCCCGGCTCTTCCGGGTCGGCGAACTTGTCCTTGAACTTGGGCAGATCACTGGCCGCCTTCAACTCGGGAAAACGCTCGGCGGTGTAGCGCGGCACGTACCAGGCCTCCTCACCCTGATAGGCCTCGCCGGCCGTTTTTACCTTGCCGGTCTTCAGGGCTTTTTCCCATGGCTCGCGCAGGCTGTTGCTCCAGACTTCGGACATCACGTCGACATCGCCACGCTGCAGGCCGGCGAGGATGGCAACCGACTCACCGGCCTGGACCTGGGTCTTGCAGCCGTAGCCGTTCTCCAGAATGAAGCGCTCGATATCGACCATGACCAGGTTCGAATCCCAGCTCATGCCGCCGAAATTGATGGTGCGATCGACCTCACACGCATCGGCGGCAAAGGCGCCGAAAGAGGAAGTGCCGAGGGCCAGGGCCAGACAGCCGGCCAGCTTGGAAGAGAGTTTCATATTGTTCTCCAGTTGCAGTGCTCAAGACGAGGCAGAGGAACCGCCGAAGCGGAAGTGGACAGTGCGGACAAGGCCGCACAGAAAGCAGGACGCCAAAGCGGGAGCGTCCGAAAACGAGATATGAGGAGGCTTTTGGAAAAGCTGAACATGCATACAGGATAACGAAAAATAGTTTCAACAGAAACCTTTTGATAAAAGCCGCGCCCCTGCAGAGCCCAGGATATGAGCTAAAAATACGTGAATAAGCGGTGAATACCGTTCAAATGAAAGCTGTATACCCCTCCCGACAGCCGCAGGCCTGCGGCCTGAGCGGCACAGCGCAATGCTTCGGGTACAAGCGCGACAGCAGGTAATTTCGCGGTATTGCGACTATAGAAAGAAGGGCATCGGCCGAAGCACTTAGAACAACCACGAAAACACCATTAGTCACAGAGTGACCGACTGACGGCATTTAGCCATCGCGGCTATTCCTGTAAACTTCGCGCCCCTCCTTGGGTACCTGCCATGCTGAAAAATCTGTCCCTGACCCTGAAGTTGTCGCTGCTGCCTGCTGTTGCCCTGCTCGGCCTGCTGCTGTTCGTGGTCTATACCTCGCTGCAACTGTCGGCCAACGACACTCGTCTGGTCGCCCTTGAAACCAACAGCTTTCCGACCCTGGAAAAAGCCGATGCCGTGAACTTCCAGTTCTCGCGCCTGCCCGGCCTGCTCAACAGCGCGGTCGCCGCCGGCGAGCTGGAAACCCTCGATGAGGCGCGCAAGGTGCTCGGCGAGATCGCGGGTCTGCAGCAGCAACTGCAGCCACTGGTGCGCACCAACCAGGAGCGCGCCGATGAGCTGGAAGGCTGGCGCCAGTCGATTGGGCGCTATGCCGACAACGCACTGTCTGCCTCCGAGCAGCTGATCAAAGGCAGCGCCGGCTTCGACGACCTGCGCCCCAGCCTGGATCGCATGGCCAGCGACCTGAGTAGCGCCCAGCAGCTTGGTGCGACCTTCCGTGCACATGCCTATGAGGACTTCCAGACCACGCTGGCCGAGGCCCGCACCGGCAATGCCGCCACGACCCGAACCGGCTATGTGCTCAGCGCGCTGCTGGTCATTCTCGTCGGGCTGGGGGCCTGGATGATCATTCGCGGGATCATGGCCAACGTGCATGGCGTGATCGATTCGCTGCAGGCGATCGCGCGGGGCGACGGCGACCTGACACGCCGGGTCAACGTCGACTCGCGCGATGAGATCGGCGAAATGATCCAGCTGTTCAACAGCTTCCTCGACAAACTGCAGGGCACCATCCGCCAGACCATCGACGCCGCCAGCCCGTTGGGCGGCATGTCCAAGGAGCTGTACCGGCTGACCCAGGACGCCACGCAGAATGCCCGCTCGCAGCAGGGGCATACCGACTCGATCAGCCGTGACATCCAGACCATGACCAGCAGCATCCAGGAAGTGGCGCAGCGTTCGCAGCAGGCTTCCGAGGGTGCCGGCGACGCCTCGCGCCAGGCCGACACGGCGCGCGCCAGCATCGGCAGCCTGTCCAGCAGCATCAGCGATCTGGGCAGCAGCGTGATGGGCGCCGTGCAGGCCATGGAGCAGCTGGAGGAAGAGACCCAGCAGGTCGGCTCGGTGCTCACCGTGATCCGCAGCATTGCCGAGCAGACCAACCTGCTGGCGCTGAATGCCGCCATCGAAGCGGCCCGTGCCGGTGAACAGGGCCGCGGCTTTGCCGTGGTCGCCGACGAAGTGCGCAACCTGGCGCAGAAAACGGCCGCCTCCACCGCCGAGATCCAGCAGATCATTCAGCGCCTGCAGAACAGCGCCAATGGCGTGCTCAACGTGATGACCGCCAACGGCGACAAGGCCCAGCACAGCATCGAGCGCTCGGTCGAGGCGACCCGCATGCTCGAATCCATCGCCGTGGCGGTGGGCCAGATCGACGAACTGAACGCCAGCATCGCCCAGCTCACCCAGGAGCAGATCGGCCTGTCCAGTTCCATCCAACAAGAAACCCAAGTGTTGCAGCAGGACGCACAAGCAACCGCCCATGGCGCCGACGCCACCGCACGCCTCGGCGAGCAGCTGGTCAGCACAGGAGATCACCTGCGCGCGGCTACGGCCCAATTCCGCGTTTAACCTATTCACTGGAGCATCACCGCATGACTACTGCCCGCGTCCTCGGCCTGGCGATCTGCCTGGCCAGCACCTCGGCATTCGCGCTGGAACAAGGCGAAGCTCGCATCAACGGCTTCGGCACTGTCGGCGTCACCCACCTGGGTGGCGAGGACGACGGCCGCAGCTATGGCCTGTCCGGCCAGACCAACGATTCCTGGCGCGGTGACCAGCTGAGCAAGTTCGGCGCCCAGCTGAGCTACGGCGTCACCGACACGGTGGGCCTGACCCTGCAGACCACCGCCAAGGCCTATGCCGACGAGTGGAAGGCCAACCTGGAGTGGGCCTACCTGTCCTGGCAGAGCACCGACAACCTGATGCTGCGCTTCGGCCGCCTGCGCACCCCGGTGTACATGTACTCCGAGAGCATCGACGTGGGCTTCGCCTACCCCTGGCTGCGCCTGCCCGACGAGGTCTACAGCCAGGTTCAGCTGTCCAACTATGAAGGCGCCGACCTGGTCTACAACCTGCCGCTGTCCTTCGCCACCGTCTCCTTCCAGCTGGCTGGCGGCGTGGCCAAGAACCGCGACTACTACCTGTACGACGAAGAGTTCGACATCGACTACGACAATGTCTTCGGTGCCAGCGTGAGCCTGGCCACCAATGACTACGGCACCCTGCGCATTGGCTATGCCGAGGCCGATATCGACACCGACATTTCCGGCAGCTTCATCGACCTCTCCGGCAATCCAAGCTCGGCCAGCCTGCTGGCCCTGGACAAGGACACTGGCAAATTCACCTCCATCGGCTACCAGTACGACAACGGTACCTGGCTGACCGCCAACGAGTGGACCAGCCGCGTGATCGAGAACGACGGTAGCGGCAGCACCGATTCGTTCTACCTGATGGGCGGGCGCCGCTTTGGTGACTTCCTCGCTCACGTCACCTACGCCCAGCTGGATGAAGACGATGGCCGCCAGAACTCCTGGACCCTTGGCCTGAACTACAACATCCTGCCGACCGTTGTACTCAAGGGCGAGTACAAGCGCGTGGATACCCAAGGCGGTTATGACGGCGTGTTCGTCCGTGGCGCCCAGGAGCTCTACGACAACACCGTGAACGACATCTTCGGCGGCGCAATCGGCGTGCCGTCGCGCAACTACGACGGCGACATCATCAGCGCCGGCGTCGACTTCGTCTTCTGAGGAGCATGCACATGAAGCAGTCCATCCGCATTCTCCTCGCTGCCACGGGCCTGGGCTTCGCAGCCCTGGCCCAGGCCGAGGTCGCCGTCATCGTTAACGCAGGCTCCGCCGCTGCGCCGTCGCAGGCCGACGTGGCCAACATCTTTCTGGGCAAGAACAAGTCGCTGAAAGGCGTCGACCAGAAAGACTGGAATCCGACCAAGGAGAAGTTCTACAGCGCGGTCACCAACAAGAACGAGTCGCAGCTGAAGTCCTACTGGTCCGGCCTGGTCTTCACCGGCAAGGGCCAGCCACTGCCAAGCGTGGCCGGTGATGCCGACGTGGTAGCCAAGGTCGCCGCCGAAGCCGACGCCATCGGCTATGTGGATAGCGCAGCCGTGACCGACCAGGTCAAGGTGCTGTTCACCCTGCCCTGATTCCGGGCGGAGGTAGATAAAGGCCAGCGGGGCAGCCCGCTGGCCTTTTTTCATGCCCGCTGCATTTCCTCGACCAGCAGCGCCAGCAGCTCGGCCGCGGGCAGCTCGCGCGCCAGCGGCGCACCCTGGCCAGCCCACTGCGCGGCGAAATCGTGGCAGCCCTGGGCACTGGCCACGGCATGCAGCGCCTTGGCCGCATCGTAGGCGATGGGATAGTCCGGCAGCCGCGCGCCAGCATCACCATACAGGCGGTTGACCAGTCCACGTGCCGGGCGGCCGGAGATATTGGCGGTGATCGCCGTGTCGTGGGCTCGCTCGCTCTTCAGTGCCTCGCGGTAGGCGGCATTGGCCGAGGACTCCGGACACAGCACGAAGGCCGTGCCCATCTGCACCCCGGCCGCGCCCAGGGTCAGCACGGCCTTGATGCCGGCGCCATCCATGATGCCGCCGGCGGCGATGATCGGCAGACGGCATTGGCGCGTCAGCACCCGCACCAGGGCCAGGGTGCCGATGGCCGCGTCGCCAGCGGCCGGCTCGAACACGCCCCGATGGCCACCAGCTTCGACGCCCTGCGCCACCAGCGCATCGACGCCCACTGCTTCGGCCAGGCGCGCCTCGGCCGAACAGGTGACACAGGCCAGCAGGCGAATACCGGCCGCCTTGAGCGCATCGACCCAGTCCTGCGGTGGCAGGCCGAAATGGAAGCTGACCACCGCCGGGCGCTGCTCCAGCAGCAGGTCGAGCATCGCCGGATCGGCGAGAAAGCTCCGGTAGGCCTCACGCAGTTGCTGCGGCGGCTCGGCGCCGAACTCGGCAAACAGCGGGCGCAGGCACTCCAGCCAATGCGACTCGCGCTGCGCATCGGCGCACGCCGGACGGTGGCAGAACAGGTTGATATTGAATGGCTTGTCAGTCAGCGCGCGGGTCTGTTCAATCAGTTCACGAGCTTGCGCCGGGCTGCTGGCACCGACGCCCAGCGACCCCAGGCCACCGGCATTGGAGACCGCCGCGGCCAGCTGCGGGGTAGACACACCGACCATGGGTGCCTGGACGATGGGGTGGCGAATGCCGAGCAGCTCGGCGATGGCGTGGGACATGGAAACCTCCGTGCATGACCTGAGCCGGCATTATCCGCCCATAACCTGCTGCGACCTAGGTCCTATGGCGCAGATCGCCAGCCCGACTAACATGGGGCAGAACTGATCAGCGGAAAGCGCCCATGGCGATCCAAGACGCAGGCAAGACGGCAGTGATGCAGAACATCCACGGCACCATGGAGTTCCTGCGCAAATACCCGCCGTTCAATCAGATGGAAAGTGCCCAGCTGGCGTTTCTGGTAGAGAACTGCCAGCTGCGTTTCTATGCCGCTGGCGAGACCATCATCGCCCCGCAAGACGGCGTGGTGCAGCACTTCTATATCGTTAAGCAGGGCCTGGTGGTCGGCGAGCGCCCGCACAGCGCCAAGGGCGGCAACGAGACCACCTTCGAGATCGCCAGCGGCGAGTGCTTCCCGCTGGCCGCGCTGCTCGGTGAACGGGCCACCCGCACCGCGCACCTCGCGGGCGAAGACACCTTCTGCCTGCTGCTGGGCAAGGCCGCTTTCGTCCGCCTGTTCGCCCAGTGCACGGTGTTCCGCGACTTCGCCCTGCGCGGCGTGTCCAGCCTGCTCGACCAGGTCAACCAGCAGGTGCAACTGCGCGCGGCCGAGAACCTCGGTGCCCAGTACTCACTGGACACCAGCCTGCGCGAACTGGCCATGCAGCAGCCGGTCGCCTGCCCACCGGACACCTCGCTGCGCGACGCCGTACGGCAGATGCACGAGCAGCATGTCGGTAGCATCGTCATCGTCGATGAGGCGCAGCACCCGCTGGGCATCTTTACCCTGCGCGACCTGCGCCGGGTGGTGGCCGCCGGGGACTCACTGGAGCAACCGATCAGCGCGCTGATGACCCAGCATCCGTTCCACCTGCTCCCCCAGGCCACGGCCTTCGACGCGGCGCTGGCGATGACCGAGCGACATATCGCCCACATCTGCCTGGTGGAGGACGAGCGCCTGGTCGGCGTGGTCTCCGAACGCGACCTGTTCTCCCTGCAACGCGTCGACCTGGTGCACCTGGCGCGAACCATCCGCCAGGCGCCGCGTATCGATACCCTGGTGGCGCTGCGCGGCGACATCCGCCTGCTGGTGCAACGCATGCTCGCCCACGGCGCCAGCTCGACACAGATCACCCAGCTGATCACCCTGCTCAACGACCACACCGTGAGCCGAGTGATCGAGCTGGTACTGGAGGAGCTCGGCGACCCCGGCGTGCCCTTTACCTGGCTGGTGTTCGGCAGCGAAGGCCGCCGCGAGCAGACCCTGCACACCGACCAGGACAACGGCATCCTGTTCGAAGCCGAAGGCGCCGCCGAGGCCGAGCGCATCCGCCAGCTGCTGCTGCCACGCGCACGGCGCATCAACCAGTTGCTGGCCGACTGCGGCTTCACCCTGTGCCAGGGCAACATCATGGCCGGCAACCCCGAGCTGTGCCTGTCGCGCCAGGAGTGGGCACGGCGCTTCGCCAGCTTCGTACGCGAGGCCACGCCGGAAAACCTGCTGGGCTCGAGCATCTACTTCGACCTGCGCGTGGTCTGGGGCCCCGAGGAGGGTTGCACCCAGCTGCGCCGGCAACTGTTCGCCGACATCGCCGGTAACAGCATCTTCCAGCGCATGCTGGCCGCCAACGCCCTGAGCCATCGCCCGCCCCTGGGGCGCTTCCGCGATTTCGTGGTGGCGCGCAAGGGTGTCGAGAAGGACACCCTGGACCTGAAGAAGGAAGGCCTGACGCCCTTTGTCGACGGCGCCCGCCTGCTGGCCCTGGCCCACGGTGTGGACGAGTGCAACACCCAGCGTCGCTTCGCCGAACTGGTGCGCCGCGAGGTGATCGAACCCCAGGACGGCGCGGCCTACGAAGAGGCCTACCACTTCATCCAGCAGACCCGCCTGCAACTGCACCAGCATCAGGCGGAGCATGGCCTGGAGCTCTCCAACCGTCTCGATCCGGACAGCCTCAACCACCTGGACCGGCGCATCCTGCGCGAGTCGTTCCGCCAGGCCCAGCGCCTGCAGGCCAGCCTGGCGCTGAGGTATCCGCTATGAAACGTGACACCGCGCAACGGAGGAGTGGCCTTGGCCGCGACGCCTCTGCACTGCCTCGGTCGCGGCCAAGGCCCCTCCTACAAGAGCATCAATCCATAAATAACGGAGCGGCTGGGGTACAGTCTGATGAAGCACGTCCTTAACTGGCTACGCCCCAGCAACGACCCACGCTGCAACGAGCTGATAAAGCCACGCCCGCTGGACGACCGCCCGCTGAGCGCGCAGCGCCTGGTGGTGGTGGACCTGGAAACCAGCGGCCTCAACCTGCAGCGCGACCACCTGCTGGCCATCGGTGCAGTGGTGATCGAGCATGGCGCCATCGACTTCTCCCAGCAGTTCGAATGCACCCTGTGCCAGCCCAATCACAAGGCCAGCGCCAGCACCCTGATCCACGGCATCGCGCCCAGCACCATTGCCGCCGGCCGCGAGCCGACCGAAGCCCTACTCGAATTCATGGACTTCGTCGGCGACAGTCCGCTGCTGGCCTTCCATGCCCCCTTCGACCAGCACATGCTGCAGCGGGCATTGAAACGCCTGCTCGGCTATCGCCTGCAACACCCCTTCATCGATGTCGCCGACCTGGCGCCTCTGCTCTGCCCCAGAGGGCCGCAGCGCCGTGTCGGGCTGGATGACTGGCTGGACTACTTCAAACTGCAGGCCGCCGAACGCCACAACGCCAGCGCCGATGCCCTGGCCACCGCCGAGCTGACACTGATCCTGTTCAGCCAGGCGCGCCGTCAGGGCCTCGATAGCCTGGCCGAACTGCAGCGCCGGGCGCAGTCATGGCGCAGACGACAGACCGTGCCCTCGCTGTAATAGAAGTTGCCGATGACTGCGGTAGATTTTTCCTGGTTCCAGCACCGTCAGCGGCTGATTAAACTGCGCGGCCCTGTAGTCCGGCCGCCAGCACCATGCGCTCAACCACCCTTCGTCGCTGGTCCTTCATCCACACCTGGACCAGCCTGATCTGCACCCTGTTCCTCTTCCTGCTTGCCCTGACCGGCCTGCCGCTGATCTTCCACCATGAGTTGGAACACCTGCTCGGCGAAGTCCCCGAGCTGCGCGAGATGGCCGCGGAGACGCCACGCCTGGAGCTGCAGCAACTGGTCGAGGCTGCCGAGCGCCATCGCCCCGGCGAAGTGCTGCAGTACTTCGGCTGGGAGGCCGACGAGCCCAACGGCGTGGTCGCCATCACCGCCGCCACGGCCGGCACCGAACCCAATGCCTCGCACACCTTCATGCTCGACGCGCGCACGGGCGAAGCCGTCGAGATGCCGGCGGCCAATGGCGGCTTCATGATGCTGATGTTGCGCCTGCATGTGGACCTGCTCGCCGGCCTGCCCGGCAAGTGGTTGCTGGCGTTCATGGGCGTGCTGTTCGTGCTCGCCATCATTTCCGGCGTGGTGCTCTACGCGCCGTTCATGCGCAAGCTGAAGTTCGCCGAGGTGCGCCGCGACAAATCCACCCGCCTGCGCTGGCTAGACCTGCACAACCTGCTCGGCATCGTCACCCTGGCCTGGGCGCTGACCGTGGGCGTCACCGGAGTGATCAGCGCCTGCGCCGACCTGCTGATCGAGGCCTGGCGCAATGACACCCTAGCGGCCATGGTCGAGCCTTATCGCGACGCCCCGCCACTGACCTCGCGCGCACCGGCCAATGAGCTGCTGCGTATCGCCGGCGAAGCAGCACCCGAGATGCGCCCGGATTTCATCGCCTTCCCCGGCACGCGCTTTTCCAGTGAACACCACTACGCCGTGTTCATGGTCGGCGACAGCCACCTGACCTCGCACCTGTGGACACCGGTACTGATCGACGCGCAGACCCTGGCCGTCACCGCCGTCGGTGAACGCCCCTGGTACATGGACGCACTGGCCATGTCGCAGCCGCTGCACTTCGGCGACTACGGCGGGCGGCCGATGCAGATCCTCTGGGCGGTACTCGACGTGCTGACCATCATCGTCCTCGGCAGTGGTCTGTACCTCTGGTGGGTACGCCGCCGCGCGCCGCGCGCGGCCCTGCGCGACGAGGTGGTGGCGTGAGGCAGTCGACCTTCCTGCTACCGGGTCTGCTGGCCCTGCTGGGCGCCGCAGGGCTGGTCATCGCCCTGCTCGGTGACGGCGCCTGGGACGCTCTGGCCTGGTTCGGCCTCGGCCTGCCGGCGCTGATCGGCTGCTGGGCGCTGCTGCCACGGCGCCGCTAGCAGGCACTGGCCATGGCCGCCCAGGGCACCTAAAGTCCTGACAGCCACACGCCAAGGACCGCCATGCCCAGCTCGCTTCCGCTTCCTCCCACCACGGCCCGCCTGCTGCCCTGGGTGGTGGCCATCGCCTTTTTCATGCAGACCCTGGACGGCACCATCCTCAACACCGCGCTGCCGGCCATGGCCGGCGACCTGCATGAAGACCCGCTGCGCATGCAGTCGGTGGTGATCGCCTACATGCTCACCGTGGCCATCCTGATTCCAGCGTCCGGCTGGCTGGCCGACCGCTTCGGCACTCAGCGCATTTTCTTCAGTGCGATTGTGCTGTTCAGCCTCGGTTCACTGTTCTGCGCGCTGTCGGCCAACCTTACCCAGTTGGTACTGGCGCGCATCGTCCAGGGGTTAGGCGGCGCGCTGATGCTGCCGGTAGGGCGCCTGGTGGTGCTGCGCGCCTACCCGCGCAGCGACCTGGTGCGGATCATGGGCTTCGTCACCATTCCCGGCCTGCTCGGCCCGCTGATCGGCCCGACCCTGGGCGGCTGGCTGGTGGAGTACGCCTCCTGGCACTGGATCTTCCTGCTCAACCTGCCGGTCGGCCTGCTCGGCTGCATCGCCGCACTGAAGCTGATGCCGGACCTGCGCGGGCCCGAGCGCAGCCGCTTCGACATGCCTGGTTTCCTGCTGTTCGGCGCCGCCATGGTACTGATCACCATCGCCCTGGAAGGCCTCGGCGAGCTGCACCTGCCGCACCTGCGGGTGATGCTCCTGCTGTTCGCCGGCCTGGCCTGCCTGGCCGCCTACTGGCTGCGTGCCGGGCATATCGAGCAGCCGCTGTTCGCCCCCAGCCTGTTTCGCACCCGCACCTTCGCCGTGGGTATTCTCGGCAACCTGTTCTCACGCCTGGGCAGCGGCGCCCTGCCGTTCCTGGTGCCGTTGCTGCTGCAGGTGGCGCTGGGCTATTCGCCGGCCGAGGCCGGCATGAGCATGATTCCCCTGGCGCTGGCGGCGATGCTGGCCAAGTCCCTGGCGCGCCCACTGATCGAGCACTTCGGCTACCGCATCATCCTCACCGGCAACACCCTGGCGCTGGGCCTTGGCCTGGCCAGCCTGGCGCTGGTCGACGGCGGCTATCCGACCTGGCTGCTGCTGACCCAGCTGGCCGTGCTCGGCGGCATCAACTCGCTGCAGTTCACGGCAATGAACACCGTGACCCTGATCGACCTCGACGACCATAGCGCCAGCAGCGGCAACAGCCTGCTGTCGGTGGTCGCCCAGCTCTCGCTGAGCCTGGGCGTGGCATGCGCCGCTGCCCTGCTCGGTGGCTTCAGCGCCAGCATCGGCCAAGGGGTCAGCAGTGTGCTCGGCGCGTTTCAGGCCACCTTCCTCTGCGTCGGCGTGCTGACCATGCTGGCGGCCGGCATCTTCCTGCAACTGGCCAGCGTCGATGGCCGCCGCGCGCGCATCCTGGCCAGCCGCCCCGAAGACTGAGGCGCCGAATGGTAGTGGCGCCGCTCCGCAGCCGGCCTAGCGTTAGATCAGGCAGAGGCCGGATGCACAGGAGTGCGCCGTCCCTTTCT
Organism: Pseudomonas sp. zbq_18; assembly: GCF_043102245.1. Taxonomy (NCBI): domain Bacteria; kingdom Pseudomonadati; phylum Pseudomonadota; class Gammaproteobacteria; order Pseudomonadales; family Pseudomonadaceae; genus Pseudomonas; species Pseudomonas sp. zbq_18. Next base: position 114,918 of record NZ_JBICIT010000018.1, read on the forward strand.
CCCGCGTTGTTCTGCCCATCGCCGCCACGCTTCGGGAGAACAGCCATGCTCTTCATCACCAACCGCTTCCCCACCGCCTCGATCGAGACGGTGGCCGGTCGCCCCTTCGAGTTCGACCTGCGTAACAACGCCCCCAGCCACTCGGTGTACTTCTGCGAGCGCAAGAGCAAGAAGAAACTGATCGAGGTCGGCAGCCAGGCCTTTCTCGACCGCCTGCAGAAGGCCCCGCGCCGCCAGGTGCTGCTGTACATCCACGGATTTTCCAACCTGCCCGACGACATCTTCGCCGCGGCGCAGGAATTCCAGGATCTGTGCGACCTGAAGGACCCGAAGGAAGTGCTGGTGATCCCGGTCATCTGGCCCTGCGACAACGACCTGGGCATCGTCCAGGACTACTGGGACGACCAGAAATCCGCCGACTACAGCGCCATCTCACTGGCCCGCGCCCTCAGCCTGTTCATGCGCTGGCGCGACCGCCGCGAGGAAGCCGGGGAAGACAGCTGCCTCAAGCGCATCAACGTGCTGGCCCACTCCATGGGCAACCGGGTGCTGCGCGAGACCCTCTGCGAGTGGGACCGCTACGACCTGGCCAACGGCGTGCCCATGCTGTTCCGCAACACCTTCCTGGTGGCGGCAGACATCGAGAACGAGAGCATCCACCGCGGCCAGCGCGGCGAGCTGATCGCCCATGCCTCGCGCAACGTGGTGGTCTACTACGCCTCCGACGACCTGGCCCTGCGCGGCAGCAAGGCCGCCAATATCAAGAATCGCATCGCCTCGCGCCGCCTCGGCCACAGCGGCCCGGAAAACATGGATCTGGCCCCGCACAACCTGTACGCGGTGGACTGCGACGACGTGAACACCCGCTACGACATGCCCAAGGGCCACTCCTACTTCCGCAGCGACGCCAAGGGCCGCCCCGGCGTGGTGTTCGAGCACCTGTTCGAGTGCCTGCGCAACGGCCGGGTGTTTCCCCAGGACGAGGCCAGGCGCTCGACCATCCTGCGCGACCTGTCGCCATAACCTCGCCCGGCATGAATGCGCAGGCAATTGGAGCAGATAAAAAAAGCCCGCCGGGGATGGGCGGGCAAGCTAGGGAATAAACAGGCAGCCGGAGCTGCCAAATGCGCCATTGTCAGCGCAGGAGCATCGGGGGCAGGAACGTCAGAGTGGGCGCAGGTGGCGCTGGAAAAAGCGCTTGGCATCCTCGGCCAGATCGGGGGCAACGAAAGGCCCGGAGCACGCCACGCCGTCGACCAGCACATACCAGCAGACCAGATGGCCGCTGCTACGCAACGCCTCGGGGACGGCGCTGCCGATCATGGACATGATGTCGATACGGGGCATCTGAGTGATCTCCTGTGAACGTGGAGCCACTCTAGGCGGCAGCGGTTTCGAGCGGAAATCGCTGCTTTCGATAGTGCCTATGCCTGCGGCCGATATCAGCCGCTAGTGCCCATGCCGCATGCCGCTGGCCTGAACAATGCGCTGCGCCGGCACGCGCAGCTGGGCCAGCAGGTAGGTGGCGAAGTCAGCGGCATAAGGCTGCTCGGCGATGGCCTTTTCCATGCACAACAACCAGGCCTCGGCCTGAGCCGTGCCGATCGGCCACTGCGCGTGAAAGCTGGGAATGCCGATGGGGCCGTACTTTTCGGCGAACAACCGCGGCCCGCCCAACCAGCCACTGAGAAAGCACGCCAGCTTGTCGCGGGCCGAATCCAGGCTCGCGGGATGCAGGGCGCGAATCTCGACGGCCTCGGGCAGCTCGTCCATGTAGCGATAGAAGGCGTCCACCAGCCGGCGCAAGCCATCGATGCCGCCTGCGGCGCGATAGGAGGCGTCGCCGACGCCGTAGGTTTCGCTCATGTTCTGCCCTCCAGGAAAGGCAGAAATGTTAAGCGACCAAGGCTGCCGAGCCCACCCGCGGATGCGTCGATTGGCAGCGCGTTCGTGAGGTGATGCCCGAATGTCCACGAGAGCCCGAGCCAAGCAGCAGAGGCTTGCCCGATTCGCGGCTGAAGCCGCTCCCACACAAGCCCGGAACGTCCTGTGGGAGCGGCTTCAGCCGCGATCAACTCAGGCGGCACCGTGCCGTAGGAGGGGCCTTGGCCGCGACTCCTGTAGCGCCCCGTCAGGCGCCGATCACCCCACCATCCTCCCGGGTGATCATCACCGTGGTCGAGCGCGGGCGGGTCTGGCCGTCGCTGGCCGGGTAGCTGATGCCGGGGTGCTGGATATTGGCCCACATCGTCCGGCCGTCCGGGCTCCAGGCCAGGCCGGTGATCTCGCAGCCACGCGGGCCGACCATGAAGCGGCGCACCTCACGGGTTTTCGGGTCGGCACAGAGCATCTGGTTGCAGCCCATGGCCTGCATGGCCGTGTCGATATCGTCGTAGTCGGTCTGGATCCACAGGCGCCCGGCGGCATCGAACACCAGGCCATCCGGCGAGGAGAACAGGTCGCCGTCGATAGTGCCGGTGAGGTTGGCCGGCACCACCTTGCCGCCCTGGTCACGCGCGCCCTTGGCCTCGCCGGCCAGCAGAAACAGCTCCCAGGTGAAGGCCGTGGCGGTCGGGTCGGCGTCCTGCTCGTTGAAGCGCAGGATCTGCCCGTGCAGGTTGTGCGGCCGCGGGTTGGCCCTGTCGGTGGGCTGCTTGTCGCCACGCCCGTCGTTGTTGGTCAGGGTGACGTACACCTCGCGGGTCTGCGGATGCACGGTGGCCCACTCAGGGCGATCCATCGGCGTGGCGCCGGCACGGTCGGCGGCGGCGCGGGCGTTGAGCAGCACCTCCTCCTGGCTGGCAAAGCCGTTCTCCGCGCTCAAGCCATTCTGCCCGTGCACCAGGGCCAGCCACTGGCCGCTGCCGTCAGCATCGAAGCGCGCGGCGTACAGCGTACCGCTGTCCAGCAGATCGCGGCTGGCCTGGGGATTGGCCGCATCGAAGCGCCCGGCCGGGACGAACTTGTAGATGTACTCGCCCTTGGCGTCGTCGCCGGAGTAGTAGGCCAGGCGCCCGTCGTCGCCCAGGCTCAGCGCCGCGCATTCGCGGCTGAAGCGGCCGAAGGCGGTGCGCTTGATCGGCTGGCTCTGCGGGTCGAACGGGTCGATCTCCACCACCCAGCCGAAGCGGTGCGGTTCATTGACGTGGCCGCCATGGGGCTGGTCGGCATAGGGTGTGGCATCGAAGCGTGGGTCGGCGGTTTCCCAGGCGTAGTTCTTGCTCGTGCCCTCCTTGGCCAGGCCGTAGCGCTTGTGCGAAACCCTGGCTTCGTAATCCTGCTTATCGCGGTTGATGAAGTAGTTGTGCCAGTTCTCCTCGCAGGTGAGGAAAGTGCCCCAGGGCGTCCTGCCGGTGGAGCAGTTGTTCAGGGTGCCAAGCACTTCCAGCCCGCGCGGGTCGCTGGCGGTTTTCATGGCCTCCTGGCCGGCCAGCGGCCCGGCGATGCGCATCGGCGTGAGCATGCTGATGCGGCGGTTGTAGGGCGATTCCAGCACCCGCTGCCACTGGCCGTCGGCGCCCCGCTTCACCTCGATCACCGACACGCCGTGAGCCGCCTGCTCCTTGCGCACTTCATCCAGCGGGCGCGGCTGGCTCTGGTCGATCTGCCCGGACGGATGCAGCGGCGGGTTGACGTACTCGTGGTTCATCACCAGCAGGCCGCGGTCGGTCTCGCCGGGGAAAGCGAAGAATTCCATGCCGTCGTGGTTGTCGCCGGCCTGTTTGAGCTGGGCCTGCCAGTCGTCGCTGGCGTCCGGGTTCCAGGCCGGCGCGCCGGCTTCCACCGGGTCGCCCCAGGAGAAGAACGGTACGGCGCGGTAGCCCTCGGCGACTAGCACCTGGTCGAACTGCGGGTCGAGCTGTACGGGCACGCCGCGAAAATTCAGCAGCGGGCTGGCGCCGGCCTTGCTGCAGGCGCCGATGCCGCCGGCGAAGAAGCCCAGCGCGGCCAGGCTCAGGCCGCCCTTGAGCACGTTACGCCGGCCGGGATTGATCAGCTCGGCCAGCGGCGTGTTGGTGCTGGGGTTGATGGCGATGTCGTCGTGGGCTTCCAGGCGGGTGTGAAAGCGGCTGTGTTCGTTCATCAGGATCTCGATGGTTTTGTGAGGTCTCCCGGATTGCATCCGGGCTACGGATCTGGCCCTCTCCCCGGCCCTCTCCCATAAATGGGAGAGGGGGTGATCCGAGAGAGCTAGGCGATTTATTCGATGCGGTAGTGGAAGGTGTTCTTCACCCCGTCCACCGCCACCGCCTGGCCGTCGATGACGCGCGGCTGGTAGCGGAAGCTGCGCGCGGCGGCCAGCGAGGGGCGGACGAACAGCGGGTGGCAGTCGCCGACCACCTGCGGGTTTTCCACCCGGCCCTGCGGGGTGACCCGGTAGCTCACCGTGCAGTCGCCCTCGATACCCTTGTCCAGGGCGCGCTCGGGGTAATCCGGCGCTTCCTTGGCAATCGGCAGGTACTGGCGGCTGGCGGCGGCCGCCGCTTCGGCCTGGCGGGCTCGCTCGGCGGCCTGGGCCTGCTCCGCGGCCAGGCGCTGTTGTTCCTGCTGGCGGGCCAGTTGCTCCTGGCGCGCCTGCTCGGCACGCTCACGCTGCAGGCGCTGTTGCTCCTGTTCGCGCTTCTTTTCTTCCACCCGTTTGCGCGCCAGCGCCGCCTGCTCCAGGCGTTGTTGCTCGATGCGCGGGTCGGGCCTGGGCGCTTCCACCACGGGCTCCACCGGCTGCACCGGTTCCGGCACGGCTGGCGCTGGCGGAACCACTTCCGGCTGCGGCGGCGCGGGTGGCGCCAGGGTGATCAATTGAGTGGTCAGGGTGCGCACCTGCGGCGCCTCGGGCACGTCGCTCGGCCACTGCGCCAGCAGCAGGCTCAGCACCAAGGCATGCAGGCCCACCGCCACGACGCCCGCCGCCGCGTTGCGCCAGACCCAGGGGCCGGGCAGAGAGGGCAGGTTCAGGCTCGACGAAGACATCAGCGCGGCACTCACTGCGGCGCCTCGGTGATCAGGCCGAGGTTGCTCACCCCGCCCTGCTGCAGCGCGGCCATGCCGGCCACCACGCGGGCGTAGTCGACGTTGCCGTCGGCGCGGATATACACCTGGGTGTCGCCGTTGGCGGCGATCAGCGCGCCGACCTTGGCGCTCATCTCGGCCAGATCCACCGCGCTGTCGCCACGGCTGTCGATGTCCAGCTCGGGGCCGAGGTTCCAGTAGTAGCCACCGTCGGCCTGCACCGAGAGGGTAAGGATCTGCTGCTGGCTGTCCGTCGGCAGCGCCTCGGCGGCGACCTTGGGCAGCTCGACCTTGACGCCCTGGGTGAGCATCGGCGCGGTGACCATGAAGATCACCAGCAGCACCAGCATCACGTCGATATAGGGCACCACGTTCATCTCGGCCTTGGCGCCGTACTTGCTGTGCGGTTTGCGCATGACCCTGTCCTCAGGCCGCCTGGGACAGGTTCGGCGCGACCTGCAGCTTGCGTTGCAGGCGCCCCTGCAGTTCGTTGCCGAAGGCATAGAAACGCGCGCTCAGGGTGGCCACGCGGGCGGCGAAGCGGTTGTAGGCGACCACCGCGGGAATCGCCGCGAACAGGCCGATGGCGGTAGCGATCAGCGCCTCGGCGATGCCCGGCGCGACGGTCGACAGGGTCGCCTGCTGCACCTGGGACAGGCCGATGAAGGAATTCATGATCCCCCACACGGTGCCGAACAGGCCGATATAGGGGCTGACCGAGCCGACCGTGGCGAGAAAAGGCAGGCCCTTTTCCAGGCGCTCGTCCTGCTCGGCGATGGCCACCAGCAGGCTGCGCTCGACGCCGTCGATCACCGCCTCAGCCTGGGCGCCCGGCTGACGCTGCAGCTGGGCGAACTCGCCATAACCGGCGCGGAAAATCTGCTCCAAGGCCGCATCCTTGTCGGTCTGCTCGCTGCCCTCACGGTGCAGCTGGGCCAGATCGCCCTGCTGGCGGAAACGTTTGAGGAAGTCCCTATACAGGCGCTCGCAGCGGCCCAGCAACAGGCTGCGCTGGATGATCAGGTACCAGCTGGCCAGGGAGGCGGCGAGCAGAGTGAGCATGACCAGTTTGACCAGCAGGCTGGCGTCGTTGACCAGGCTCCAGACGGTCATCTGTTCGAGGGTGGCGTGCATACGTTGACTCCTGTGCATAACGGGGCGCGGCGCTGGCCTTACCCCGGCCCTCTCCTGCGGGAGAGGGTGGATGGGCGCTATTCGATTACGTGGCGGTTACCGGTTGATGACAGTCAGTCCAGCGCCAGGGCGCGGGCGACTTCACTCCAGGGCACCAACTTGAAGTTCTGCGTGGCCTCGGGCATGCGCTTGCGCCCGTCCTGCACCACCAGCATGCCCTGGCTCCAGGGTCCGCCGAGGTTGGCCGAGGTGACTTCCAGGCCGTCGGTCTCGGAGGCGCCGTCGATGCCCAGCGCGCCATTGATGCCAACCCGGAACGCCCCCTTGAGCGCATAGGGCGGCGCGGCATCGAGCACCACGTAGCTGTCGTTGCCCTGACTGGAGATCACCAGATAGTCCTGCTCACCGGCCTGGTAGAGCGCAACGCCTTCAACGTCGGCGTGCAGCACATCGCCGACCTTGAGCACGCTACTCAGCTCGGTCGGGCCATCGGCGCGGGCGTCCACGGCCCACACACCGGCATCCTCCTCACCGAGGAACAGGCGCTGGCGCTGGTCATCGGCGACGCAACCCTCGGGCTGGCTGTCCACCGCGAAACGCCGCACCAGCTCGCCTTTCACCTCGCCGCTGGCGCCGTCCAGGCGGTACTGCAGGAAGCTGCCGTCCTTGCCGTTGGCGAAGGCATACAGCTCGCCGGATGCCGGCTGGAACAGGCAGATGCCGTAGATCTCCTTGATCGGCGTGCGGATCTCGCCAGCCTCGCGCAGCTCCCCGCTAGCGCGGTCGATGGCGAACAGGTGGATGCTGTCGTGGTCGCGGTTGCTGGCCACGGCCAGGTCAACAACGGTGCCGCCGAGGTCGAAACCGGCGCGCACGTCGACGTTGTTCAGGCGACCGACCTGCAGTTCCTGCAGCAGCTTGCCGTCCAGGTCGTAGACCAGCAGGCCCTGCTTCTTGTTGGTACCGAGCACGCGCGACAGCGCCGGCTGCTCGGGGTGCACCCAGATCGCCGGATCGTCGGCGGCGTCGCCGTGGCGGCCGACCGGCTCGCTCTGGCGCAGGGCAGGGACATTCGCCAGCACTGGCGGCAGCTCGACGGCAGCCGGCTGCCAGTTCAGCTCGCCCTGATAGAAACGCCCGGCGCCGTCATCCTGCACCAGCAGTTCCAGGCCTTTTTCGCGGCTGCGCACGGCCAGGCGCTCGGGTTCTTCCAGACCCTTCAGCGGCAGGCTGGATACGGGCTGCCAGGCTTCGCCCTGCTGCTGGTAGAGGTGCAGTGAGGCGGCGCCAGGGTCCAGCGCCAGCAGGCCGCCAGGCACGCTAACCATGGCTCCGGGGCTGTTCTTGAGGCTGCCGAACGGCGCGCGAATATCCACCGGCACGCGGCTGGCATCGGCTTCCGGATGGGCCGGGTAGGCCCACAGGCCGACGTTCTCCTCATTGACGAACAACAGGTTGGCGCCATCGTCCGCCTGGCAGTACTCCGCCTGCGGCGGCAGCGGCAGGCCACGCACGCGCTCGGCGCGGGCGTTCAGCTGATTACCGCTGGCGACGAGCCACTGCTCGCCACGGCCTTCCTCGCCGACCAGAAACAGGAACAGGTTGGCCGCCTCGTCGCGGAACAGGCACAGCCCGGCCACGGCGAAGTCACGCGCCGGTAATTGCAGTGCCTGGCCCCACTGGCGCCCGGCGACATCCAGGCCGACCAGGGTGGCCTGCTGGGTACGGTTATCCAGGCTGGCGACCACGAGACGTTCGCCGGCAACGCGGCTGTCCAGCGCGGCAAAACTACCCGGCAGGCGCGCCAGTTCGGCGCCTTCGCCGTCGACCAGCAACAGGCCGCGCCGCTCGCTGGCGGCGATACGCAGATCAGCGCCGGCCGCCAGTTCGGCCGGCACGAAACGCAGATCCTCGGCCTTGATCTTGGCCGAAGCGCCCCAGGGGCTGAGCGCCAGTTTTGGCGTTGCCGCGGAGGCAGTCGATGGCAACTGCTCGCAGCCGGCGAGCAGCAGACTGGCGAGCAACAGGGAGCGGGAAAACAACGGATTCATGGGTATTCCTTGAGAACAAATCTGTATGCAGGCGCTGCCCCCTCTCCCCACGGGGAGAGGGTTGGGGATAGGGGGTTGTTCCATCCCTCTCCCCCCGCCCTCTCCCGTAAACGGGAGAGGGGGCTTATCGCGCAGCCCGCTGTATGGCCGACGCGCAGCAGGTCAATTTCAATTAGAAGTTGGTGTAGGTCAGGCCCAGCTTGTAGGTGGGCCCGTACTCTTCGTACTGGGCGTTGTAGGAGCGACTGCCGGTGTAGACGTAGTGGCTCTCGTCGGTGATGTTCTGCGCCTCGAAGCGCAGCTGCAGGCCCTTGGTCAGGAAGTAGCCGGCGCTGAAGTCGACGAACACCTGATCATCCACATGCAGGTCGTGCTGCTTGTCGTCGATGCTCGCCACTTCGTAGAGGTAGTCGGACTTGTAGTTGGCCGACAGGCGCAGGCTGAGCTTGTCGTTCTCCCAGCCCAGCATCAGGTTGCCGATCGTGTCGGACTGGAACGGCAGGTCGATGTCGCGTTCGAGGGTGCGGCCGCTGTCGGCATCGAAGCCGCTGATGCTGGCGTCGGAACGGCTGAAGGTGGCGTTGGCACCGAGCAGCAGGCCATTCCACGGCGCCGGCAGCCAGTCGAACTTCTGCGAGTAGGCCAGCTCCAGCCCCCACAGGTCGGCGCTGTCGCCATTGGCAAAGGTGTTGGCTTCGGAGAAGTCGACCCAGTCGCCGGTGCCGGACAGGTCGGCGTTGTAGACGAAGTTGTCGATGTCCTTGTAGAACAGGAAGGCCGAGACCACCCCGGCACGGCCCAGGTAGTGTTCGATGCCGAGGTCGAAGTTGCGCGACTCCAGCGGGTCCAGTTCGGGGTTGCCGAAGCTGGCCTCGTCGCCGTCGATGACGAAGCCCGGCGCCAGCTGGCCGAAGGTCGGCCGCACCACGCTGTTGGTCCAGGCGAAGCGCAGCTGGGTGTCCTTGTCCAGCTGGTAGCGCAGGTGCAGGCCCGGCAACCAGTGGTGATAGTCGTTCTTCGATTCGATGCTTTCGTAGTCACCATCGCGGATGCCGGTGCCCTTGGCCTCGAACTCGGTGCCCTCGTAACGCAGGCCGGCGATGATGCGCAGGTCGTCGATATCGAGGGTGTGCATCAGGTAGGCCGCATTGATGTCTTCGCTCATGTCGAAGTCATTCACCCGCGACTCTTCTTCGTTGTAGTAATCGGCGCGATCCAGGCCGCCGATCAAACTCTCGATGCGGTTGGCCGACAGGCCGGGGCCGAATTTATCCAGGCTGTAGTCGACCTGGCCCTTGCTGAACTGATCCATGTTCAGCTCGGCATCGCTGAACACATCGTCGAGGTCTTCGTAGGTCCAGATATCGGTGTCGTTGTCCTTGTCGCGGCGACTCAGCTTGCCGCCGAACTTGACCTGCGCGGCATGGCCTTGCAGCTCGTAGTCGCGGGCCAGGTCGAGCTTGATGTTCTTCTCGGTGTCGGTGGTGTTTTCCTCGGCCCACTCCACCTCATCGAGGGCGAAGTTGCTCGGATCGTAGAAGTCGTCGCCGATGTTCAGGCGCGGTTTCTTGCTGTCGCCGAAACCAGCGCCGGTGAAGTCGTCGAGCCCCTGGAACACCGCCCCGGCGATATGGCCGGGCGTGTCCTGCTCGGCCTCGCTGTAGCCAACCTGGCCCTGCAGCGTCCACTGGCCGATCAGGCGCTCGCCGCCGAACACGTAGGACTGGATCTCCTGGGTTTCCTCACGGTCCTTCAGCTCGCGCCAACCCTCGGCATCGCCGCTCTCGCCCGGCAGTTGCGCGTCGGCGAACTCGACGCCGGCGGCGTTGCGGGTTTCGGTGTCCTTGAAGCGGCTGTACAGGGTGCGCAGGTAGTAGCTGGAGTAATCGTCCGGGCGGTAATCGAAGTTCAGGCCCAGGCCGCTGCGCTCACGGCGGATGTCGTAGTCGCGCTGCTCCAGTTGTTCCAGACGAGCGCCGTCGTCGAAGTCCCAGTCACCGCCGGTCTCCACGTTGTCGGAGCCGAAGTCACGCTGCTGCCAGCTCAGCGCTGCGGCCACGCCGAAGTTGTCGATACCATCGCCAAGGCTGAAGCGGTCGCTGATCGCGCCGGAGAACTTCGGGCTGGTCTGCTCGGTGTTGTCGTCGTAGCTGGCCTCGCTGGTGCCGGTGTAAAACAGGCCGTCGTGGTCGAAGGCCGACAGGCTCTCCACCTCGATGGTGCCGCCGAGGGAGTTGGCGTCCATGTCCGGGGTCAGGCTCTTGACCACCGACAGCGACTGCACCAGCTCGGCCGGCAGTACGTCCAGGGCCACGGCGCGGCGATCACTCTCCGGCGCGGGTACCAGAGTGCCGTTGATGGTCACGCTGTTCAGGTCTGGCCCCAGGCCACGCACGCTGACGAAGCGACCCTCGCCCTGGTCGCGCTCGACGCTGACGCCTGGCAGGCGCTGTACCGCTTCGGCGGCGTTCTGGTCCGGCAGCTGGGCCACGCCGTCGGCGTGCACCACGCTCTCGATCTGGTCGGCGCGGCGCTGCTCTTTCAGCGCCTTGTCCAGGCTGGCGGCCTGCCCGACCACGTTGACGTGCTCGACCTGAGTCTCTTCCGCCGCCCACAGCGGTGTGGCGGCGATGGCCAACGCCAGGACGCTGATACGAAAGCCCGCCCGACGGGCATTGAGTTGACGCTTGTGCATGCTGATCTCCCCAGATAAGCCGGTTGGCCGGTAGCAATGACCGGCGACTGGGGGCGCAAGCTAGGAGTGACGCATGACGGTTACATGACAGAGCACGGCTACACCCAGCGAAACACGGGCCTTTGCCAGGGTTTACCCAAGCAATTGAACTGAAATGACCTGGCAGCTGGCTGCACAGGTGCGACATGTAGGTTGGGTCGGGCCGCGTAGGTTGAGCGCAGCGAAGCCCAACAGCCGAACACCTGTACAACTCCGCCGTTGGGCTTCATCGCTTTGCGACTCAACCCAACCTACGCCTGAAATATCGGCTCCCACAAGAGCCCTCGACCATCGAATGGCAACAAAAAATCCCTGAGCCAAATCGACCTCCCCCGCTGCAACCATTCCGTCATATGGCTCTGCTCTGCTGACGCGCAACGCTACACGGAGCCCTACACATGCCTTCCCTGCTCAGACTGCACCGCCTGAAACTGGCCGCCCTGCTCGTCGCCGCCAACCTCGCCCTGCTCCTGCACCTGGGCGCCGGACAGATCAAGCCGCTGGCCGAGTGGGTCTGGCTGGACATCCTCGGCGAAGGCGGCTCGGCCCTGCTGTGCCTGGTCTGGCTGGGCCTGGTACTGAAGAGCCGGCCCGCTGGGCGGGTCACCAGCTTCCTCGCCATGGGCCTGGGTCTGGTGTTCTTCTCCTGGTGGGTGGACGCCCTTGACGAGTTCATCAAGCTGCCCGACAGCATCAGCTGGGACCACTGGCTGGAGTCGGCGCCCATGCCTTTCGGCCTGGTGCTGCTGACCCTCGGCATCTATCACTGGCACCGTGAGCAGCTGGCCATCAGCGCGCAGATGGAAAAGCGCGAGCGCCTGTTCCGCGAACACCGTCTGTTCGACAACCTGACCCCGCTGAACACCGCCGAGTACCTGCGTCGTCAGCTGGATCAGGCGCTGGAGCACTCCCGCAGCGCCCAACAGCCGCTGTCACTGGTGATCCTCGACCTGGACGATTTCAGCCGCATCAATCACCTGCACGGCCATGCCGAGGGCGACCGTGTGCTGCAGGCGCTGAGCCAGTTGCTGCTGCTCAATCTGCGCCACCAGGACCTGCTCTGCCGCCTGGCCGGCGACCGCTTCGTAGTGCTGCTGCCCAACACCGGCGAAAGCCAGGCCCGGCAACTGGCCGAGGAGCTGCGCCAGGCCGTCGAGGCCCTGGCACACAAGGCCCGCGCCCATGGCGAGCGCCTGCAACTGCGCGCCAGCGTGGCCAGCGTGATGGCCCTGCAGGACGATGCCGAAAGTTTGCTGCAGCGCCTCAACCAGGCCCTGGCCCGCGCCAAGCAGCCTGCCTACCCACGCAGCGCCTGAGGCCCGAGCATGACGCTTAAGACCTGCTGGTACGAAAACGACAGCCGCTTCATTCCCGGCCACTGGCAGCCGGCGGTGCTGGTCGACCTGGCCTTGTCACGCGGCATCGACAGCCACCGCCTGCTACGCGGCACCGGCCTTTTCCACGAAGACCTGCTCGGTGGCCAGGCCCTGCTAAGCCCGCAGCAGTTCCTGCAGTTGCTCGACAACGGCGAGCGTCTGCTGGCGGCCGACGACACCCGCTTCCTGTTCGGCCAGCGACTGCTGCCCGGCCACTATGGCGCCGCCAGTCATGCGCTGCAGCACGCCGCCAACCTGGGCCAGGCGCTGGACATCCTGCGCCGCCAGCGCGCCCTGCTCAGCCCTCTGCTCAGCCCGCGTCTGCTGTTAGACGAGCAGCGCGTACACCTGTACTGGCTGGACAGCTGCGGCGCCGGCAATCAACAGCGCTTCCTGGTCGAGTCGGCGATGACCGCCGTGCTGGCCATGAGCCGCTGGCTGGCCGGCGCGCCGCTGCCCTGGCAGGTCAGCCTGGCCCGTCCGCGACCGCGCCAGGTGGAGCAGTACTGGGTGCATCTGGGCGAGAACGTGCGCTTCGAAGCGCCGATGGACCTGCTCAGCCTGCCGCGCCAGTACCTGCACCAGCCCTGGCCCGGCGCAGCGCAAACCGCCGGCCTGGTCGCCACCCAGCAGGGCGAGCAGCAACTGCAGGCACTGGGCTTCAGCGCCAGCCTGCTCGATCACCTGTACCGCCACCTGTTGGCCAACCTGCGTCAGCCACCGCAGCTGGAAAGCGTGGCCCTGGCCCTGGGCATGAGCCCCTCGACCCTCAAGCGCAAACTGCACAAACACGGCACGCACTTTCAGGAGCAGCTCGACCTGGCGCGCAAGCACATGGCGCTATATCTCTATCAGGTTCAGGGGCAGAGCAATGACGAGGTGGCGGCCTACCTGCAGTTCCACGACGCCACCAACTTCCGTCGCTCGTTCAAGCGCTGGACCGGCCTGGTGCCCAGCGCCATGCGCCAGCTCTGGCAGATAGGGTAAATGGGGGAGAAAAGAAGCGGGCGACGTTTGCCGTCGCAGAAAAAGAAAACCCCGCTCATGCGGGGCTCTGCAGACTGTTTCCTGACATCCGTGATCGGTGCGCCGTCCTGGCGAACAATCCCTCATGTCCCTGTTATTTCTGGTGCGCTTCCTGCGCTAAGTCCTTGAAAGCAAGATTAATCTTGCAGCTGGCAAGCTGACAGCAGCGTTCGCCGGCACACCGTGTAAGCCAAAGCTTACATTGCCACCGAGCGGGAAAGGGTTCACAAACGCCATGCGCCGGCTATGATCGCGCGCCCTGATCCTGCGCCAGCGCGCAACCGAGCCCGAACATGAAACCGCAACTGATCGCCGCCGCCGAAGTCGACCGCCTGGAAACCTGGAGCAAGTACAACAAGGACATGTGCACCAGCTGCATGTCCACCTGCTGCACCCTGCCAGTGGAAGTGCGCATCAGCGACCTGATCCGCATCGGCCTGGTCGACGAATTCGAGCGCGGCGAGCCGCCGAAGAACATCGCCAAGCGCCTGCAGAAGGACGGCATGATCGAACGCTTCAACGCCAAGTCGGGGATCTTCACCCTGACCCGCATGAGCAACAACGACTGCATGTACCTGGACCGCAAGACGCGCCTGTGCACCATCTACGACAAGCGCCCGGACACCTGCCGCAACCATCCGCGCATCGGTCCACGCCCCGGTTACTGCGCCTGGCGCCCCAAGCAGTCGTAACATCAGAATCTCCGACAGGCGCTGGCGGAATTTCGCCAGGTATTTCCTATCACCTGGCGAAAATCCGCCACCGCAGTGAGCGAGGCCCGCGAAAACAGTGGGCTGCAGGCGTTTTCCGAGCTGGCATCCGGGTTGCTATAGCTACCCCCGATGCCGCCCCGTCTACAGTGTTTAAGTAAGCGAGGCGTGCCACGCGCTTCGACCCAACAATCACAACAAAGGAAAACTCCGCATGTTCAAGCAGACTGCCATGGCGCTCGCCTGCGCCCTGTCCTTCGGCATTTCCAGCCTGGCCCAGGCCGCCGATCCGATTGTCATCAAGTTCTCCCACGTGGTCGCCGACAGCACGCCGAAAGGCCAGGGCGCGATCATGTTCAAGAAGCTCGCCGAAGAGCGCCTGCCCGGCAAGGTCAAGGTCGAGGTCTACCCGAACTCCTCGCTGTTCGGTGACGGCAAGGAAATGGAAGCGCTGCTGCTCGGCGACGTGCAGATCATCGCCCCGTCGCTGGCCAAGTTCGAGCAGTACACCAAGCAGCTGCAGGTGTTCGACCTGCCCTTCCTGTTTGACGACATGGCCGCGGTCGACCGCTTCCAGCAGAGCCCTGAAGGCCAGCAGCTGCTGACCTCGATGGAATCCAAGGGCATCACCGGCCTGGCCTACTGGCACAACGGCCTGAAGCAACTGTCGGCCAACAAGCCGCTGCTCGAACCCAAGGATGCCCGTGGCCAGAAGTTCCGCGTACAGGCTTCCGCCGTACTGGAAGAGCAGTTCAAGGCCGTGCGCGCCAACCCGCGCAAGATGAGCTTCGCCGAGGTCTACCAGGGCCTGCAGACCGGCGTGGTCAACGGTGCCGAGAACCCCTACTCGAACATCTACAGCCAGAAGATGCATGAGGTGCAGAAGTACATCACCGAGTCCAACCACGGCCTGCTGGACTACATGCTGATCACCAACACCAAGTTCTGGAACGGCCTGCCGGAAGACGTGCGCAGCGAGCTGGGCAAGATCGTCGTCGAAGTCACCGCCGAGGTGAACAAGCAGGCGGACGCGCTGAACCAGGGCGACAAGCAGCGCATCCTCGACGCCAAGACCACCGAGATCCTCACCCTCACGCCTGAGCAGCGTGCCAAGTGGCGCGAAGCGATGAAGCCGGTGTGGCAGAAGTTCGAAGGCGAGATCGGTCCTGACCTGATCAAGGCCGCCGAAGCCGCCAACCAGTAAGAGTGGCCCGAGCCACCCGTGTTGCGGGCACCTGCCCGCAACCACAGACCCTGCCGATAGTCCGTCGTGGGGTCTTGCCCATCACGCTGGAGAACCCAACATGACTGCCTTGCGGCGACTCTGGGATCACTTCGAGGAGGCCTTCATCGCCTTCCTCCTGGGGTCCATGACGCTGGTGACTTTCGTCTACGTCATCCTCAACAACCTCTATACCCTGTTCTACAACCTGGCCGACCGCTGGGAAGGGGCCAGCGAACTGCTGTTCGCCATTGGCGACATCATCCTCGAAGCCGCCCAGGCCATGACCTGGAGCAATGCGCTGACCAAGGCCCTGTTTGCCTGGCTGATCTTCTTCGGCCTGGCCTATGGCGTGCGTACCGCCGGCCATATCGGCGTGGATGCGCTGGTCAAGCTGGCACCCAAGCACATCCAGCGCGTGATCGGCGTGATCGCCTGCCTGTGCTGCCTGGGCTATGCCGCGCTGATCGGCGTGGCCAGCTTCGAGTGGGTGCAGACGCTGTTCACTGCTGCCATCGGCGCCGAGGATCTGGGCCACTACGGCATCATGCAGTGGCACATCGGCCTGATCATTCCGCTGGGTTTCGCCCTGGTGTTCATCCGCTTTGCCGAGATCCTGGTGCGCATCCTGCGCGGCCAGCAGACCGGCCTGGGCCTGGCCGACGAGGCCGCCGAAGCCGTCAAACTGTCCGAGCATGAGGAGCACAAACCATGACCGTGCTGTTCCTGTTCTTCATGCTGTTCCTGCTGATGTTCATCGGCGTACCGATCGCCATTTCCCTTGGCCTGGCCGGCTCGCTGACCATCATCTTCTTCAGCCCCGACTCGGTGCGCTCGCTGGCGATCAAGCTGTTCGAGACCAGCGAGCACTACACCCTGCTGGCGATTCCGTTCTTCCTCCTGGCCGGCGCCTTCATGACCACCGGCGGCGTGGCGCGTCGCCTGATCGACTTCGCCAACGCCTGCGTCGGCCACATCCGTGGCGGCCTGGCGATTGCCGCGGTACTGGCCTGCATGCTGTTCGCCGCACTGTCCGGCTCGTCGCCGGCAACCGTGGCAGCGGTCGGCTCCATCGCCATCGCCGGCATGGTGCGTTCCGGTTACCCGCAGGAGTTCGGCGCGGGCATCGTCTGCAACGCCGGCACTCTGGGCATCCTGATTCCGCCGAGCATCGTCATGGTGGTGTACGCCGCCGCCACCGAAACTTCGGTGGGCAAGCTGTTCATGGCCGGCGTGGTACCGGGCGTGCTGCTGGGCCTGACCCTGATGATCGCGATCTACATCGTCGCGGTGAAGAAGAACCTGCCGGCCCTGCCGCGGGCTACTTTCCGCGAATGGCTTGGCGCCGCGCGCAAGGCGATCTGGGGCCTGCTGCTGATGGTGATCATCCTCGGCGGCATCTACTCCGGCATGTTCACCCCCACCGAGGCGGCCGCCGTGGCGGCGGTGTACTCGGCCTTCATCGCCCTGTTCGTGTACAAGGACCTGCGCGTCACCGAGGTACCCAAGGTGCTGCTGGAGTCCGGCAAGCTGAGCATCATGCTGATGTTCATCATCGCCAACGCCATGCTCTTCGCCCACGTGCTGACCACCGAGCAGCTGCCGCAGCAGATCACCGCCTGGGTGATCGAGGCCGGTCTGACGCCGATCACCTTCCTGCTGGTGGTGAACATCGTGCTGCTGATCGCCGGCGCCTTCATGGAGCCTTCGGCGATCATCCTGATCCTGGCGCCGATCCTGTTCCCCATCGCCACGCAACTGGGTATCGACCCGATCCACCTGGGCATCATCATGGTGGTCAACCTGGAGATCGGTCTGGTCACCCCGCCGGTGGGCCTCAACCTGTTCGTCAGCTCCGCAGTTACCGGCATGCCGCTGACCGCCACCATCCGCGCGGCCCTGCCGTGGCTGATGATCCTGCTGGCCTTCCTGATGCTGGTCACCTACGTGCCCTTCATCTCCCTGGGACTGCCCAACTGGATCGGCATGAACTGACCCCGAGCTACTCAGCAACTTTGCCCGGCCTTGTGCCGGGCTTTTTTTGCGTGAGCCATAACGCCTTTCGGGCGACCGACTCTAGTGTGATGCCCGGCCTCCGACCGGCCCACTGAGCGGCGCGGCCCTGACCAACGCTGAAGTTAGCCGCCCACCCCAGCAGCGCCTGCCTTGTCGCTATAACAGCGTGATGCTGGGGCGCGCCGTGAAGAAAGGCGCTGAATTTCCCGGCAGCCAAACGCAGGCCGCCGCGGCGTGGTAGCCGGTTTGGCGCCAGGCACGGATATATCGCTACCGCGCAGCGAGCCCAAAAGAAGGCGCCGCCCTGCACTACCTGCAAGGCGGCGCCCGTTTTGCCGAATGGTGCGAGAGCCTGAGCCGCCACAGCGAACAGGCGCCAGCCCTGGCCGCAGGCTGGCTCAAGCAGTGGCTGCAGGACAGTTTGCTGGTTACCAGTCGAGCACCAGCCCCAGGCTGATGCCGTGCTGATCGTCATCGCCGCTGTGCTGGTAGCTGTAACCCAGCTGCCAGGCCAGATCCTTGGCCAGCTGCTGGCGCAGGCCGAGGGTGGCACGGGTCACATCGGCATCCGGCTCGTAGCCCTTGAGCTCAAAGTCCAGGCCGGAGACGCTGTTCAGCTGCATTTCCACGTCCTGCTGATCGTTCTCGAACTCGTACTCACGGGCGATCTCGCCGAACAGCTCGGCATCGGCCGCCAGGGCGAAACGGGCCTGCAGGCCAACCCCCAGTCGCTTGGACTCCAGTGTCTGGTCGTCATAGCTAAGCGCCGTAGAGCTGGCGCCGCTCTCGCGATAACCCTTGACCTCGGTGTGGGCGTAGTCGGCGCTGATGAAAGGGCGCAAACGCAGGCGCTCGCTTGCCGCCAGGTCGATACCCAGCCGACCGCCGATCGCCAAGGTCTGGCCATCGGTATCGCCCTCTTCGGTACGGGTAGTGATACCCAGGGCGAAGCGGCGCTCCAGGCTGTGATAGTCCAGGTAGCCTGCGCTTAACGTCAGGTCGCCCCACAACTGGCCATCGTCATACTGGGCGAAGGCACTGGCCAGGTAGCTGCGCAGACCGTATTCGGAATCCCGCGCCCCCAGCTCCAGATCCTGATCCTCCACCGCCAGCGCCAGGCCCAGGCGCCAGTCCTGATCCAGACGATAGCTGGCGCCCAGGTTCAGGGTCTTGCCCTTGCCATCCCCTTCGGCACTGGTATCGGCACCGTCAAAGTCGCTACGGCTGACGCCGCCGTCAGCGAAGCCACGCCACTGCCCGATCGCCTGCCAGCGCCCCCAGTCGCCTAGCCACTGCTGCTGGAGCTTGCCGCGCGCGTTATCCAGCGCGGTATCGGCGGCCTGCGGCAGCAGGCTGACTTCCCAGGGAGCAGCCAGAATCGACAAGCCCTGGTCAGCGAGGATCTGCTGCATCGCGGTAGTCGGGTGCACCAGATCGGCATAGATCAGCTTGCTTGGATCAGGTGTCGCACTCGTTGAGCCCCAGGTCGCGTTTTGGCAACCCGTGGCACCGGTAATTGCAGCTGCGTAAAAACAGGTTGCCGTCAGGTTCTGCCTGGCATCGAAACCGAAGGCAGCCGGACTCGCCAGCACCTCGCGATAGAGCAGCGGTACGTTGAGCGGAATCACCTCGGCGTCGACACTCACCATCTGCCGCACCAGCTCGGCATTGTAGGCCTGCGACAAGGCGAACTGGGCCTGGTTGAACGCTCCGCCCGTGCTCGGGTTAGGCACGTCGACCAACAGCGGCGTCATGATGTAGCGAGCACCGGCAGCCTGCAGCGCGCGCAGCGAGTCGCCCAGCCGAACAGCAGCGGCCTCGGCCGTCGGTACGCTGACCACCAGCCCCTGCAGGAAATCGTTACCGCCGCCATTGACGTAGAACAGCGTGTCGGCGTTCGCCACGCGCCCACCGACCAGATAGCCATCACGGGTACGCAGCGGAACGCCACCGGAAGCGACGACCGAGCCACCTGGCTGAGTAATGGAGCGATAGATCTGTGCAGTGGTGTAGCCGCCGACCGCCCAGTTGTCACCGTCGGCCAGCCCCTGACTCTGGCGCAGGGCACTGGTGGAGGCCGTTTGCTGGCCCAGACCAAGCCCTTCCCCTATCAGCATCGGTGAGGAGCTGCCGAATGCTTCACTGGAGAAGTAGCTATAGGAGGGCCCGATCTGCGTGGTGAAGCGGATCGGATTGCTACCGATGGCGAACTGTCCGGCATCACTCAGGCTGTCGCCGAATACCACCATGCCGTTGTATGCCGCGGCATGAATCGAAGAGGGGCCTGCCAGCAGGCAGGCGAGCGCCAGCGGCGTCAAAACTCGCTTCATGATCAGTGTCCCCGATTGTTCTTGTTGTGTTGGCTACGCCGCCGCGACTTTATGGACAGAACAACGAGAACGCACGATCACTCCACGCAAATTACCTACTAAGACTGACAGCACCAGCACCGAGCTAATCCCCGACGCAGTGGGGCTCACAGAGGGTGTACGCCACCCTCTACCGGCGCCTGTAGGACCAGCCCGCCCGCGGTGGTGGCCTTCGGTTTGATCAGGCTGAAGTCGATCAGGTTCTGTGGCTGGTGCGGATCGCCGATCAGCAGCGGCATCGGCTTGAAGTCACGGCTGACCAGGCTTTTGCTGGAGTCCAGCTCGGCAAAGCGCAGCCCGGCCAGCTCGGCCCAGGTGTGGATCAGGTTGGCGCTGCTGTAGGGGCGCTGCCGGGCAAAGCGATAGTCCTTGCCCTGCCATTTCGGCGACTGCCAGAGCATGAAGGGGATGGTGTACATCGGACTGGTCGGCGCAGCCTCGTTGCGCCCCAGCACCTCGGGCCTGGCGGCATCGAACACCGCCTCGCCATGGTCGGACAGGTACAGCAGGAAACCGTTGGGGTCGCTGGCGGCAAAGCGCTTGATCAGGCTGGAGACCACGAAGTCGTTGTACAGCACCGCATTGTCGTAGCTGTTGTAGGTGGGCAGTTGGTCATCGGTGACGTGCGCCGGCGCGCCGCTGCGGTCGGTGAAACGCTCATATTCCGGTGGATAGCGGTACTGGTAGCTCATGTGGGTACCGAGCAGGTGCACCACGATGAACTTGCGCGGCGCGGCGTCGGCCAGCACCTTGGCGAAGGGGTCGAGCACATCACCGTCATACTGGCGGGCGTTCTGCTCGCGGTTGTTGTTCAGGTAGACCTGCTCGTCGGCCTCCTTGGAGAAGGTGGTGAGCATGGTGTTGCGCTTGGTCATGGTCTGCTGGTTGGTGATCCAGTAGGTGCGATAGCCGGCCTGCTTCATCAGGCTGACCAGCGACGGCGTCTTCAGGTAGGCATCCGGGTGCTGCTGGTCGGCAAAGGTCAGCACCTGCTGCAGGGCCTCGATGGTGTAGGGGCGCGGCGTAACCACGTTATCGAACCGCTGCAACTGGTCGCGCAGCTTGTCCAGTTCCGGCGTGGTTTCACGACCATAGCCATACAGGCTCATGCGCTGGCGGTTGGTCGATTCGCCGATGACCAGCACCAGCGTCGCCGGCTGCCCCGCATGGGCATCCTGCAACGCGGTCAGCGGGGCGATCTTGCTGGCGCCGTCGAGCAGATCCTGCATGTTGGCCAGCTGGCTGCGGTACTGCTGATAGCCCACCAGCAACTGCCAGGGCGTAGCCGGCTCCAGACGTGCGGCAAAGTGATCGAAAGCGCTGCGGGGATCATCCTGCTTGATGAACTGGCGCATCGCGGGGTAGCCCAGCGAAAGGGTGAACAACGCCACACTGGCCAGCAGCGCCACGCGACGCGGCAGATAGACCGGGCGGACCTTGCGCCACAGCAGCCAGGCACCGAGACCATAGGCCAGGTAGACCGGCACCATCCACCAGGCAAAGTACTGCGTCAGGTATTCGCTGCCTTCGCTCAGGTTGGACTCGAAGAGAATGAAGATGACGCTCTGCGAGAACTCCTGACCGTAGATCAGGAAGTAACCGAACGCCGCCAGCGAGCACAGCCACAGGGGCACGCCGATCAGCGCGGCCAGCAGACGTGCACGCGCGGGGAACAGCAGCAGCGGGATCAGCCACAGGCTGCTCAAGAGGAAAGCCTGGCGAAAACCGGTAAAACCGGCTGTGCCGGTCAGCTGGATCAGCCCCTGGGTCACGCCGGAGAAGTACCAGAAAAACAGGAAGGCCCAGCCCAGGCCGGCCCAGTCGACCCGGCCAGCAGGCCCGGCAGGCGTTTGCACAGTGCTCATCGCGGCTCACCCATGAGAGAAAACCACGCCACTGTGCCGCGGCCATTGTTAAAAAAGCGTCAAACCGCCAGGCCCTACTCCAGATGAAAATGCGCGGTATTGTGCGCCAGACTGCGGCTGCCCTGCCCCAGGCGGTCAGCCACGCCATGCACCGTCTGCGCCCCCTGCAACAGCTCGGAGGCGGCCTGGTCGACGCGCTGGATATTGCCGCTGACCTCCTCGGCCGTGGCCGCCTGCTGCTCCACGGCGGCGGCGATCTGGGTAAGCATGTCACTGACCCGCTGCACGGCACCGGCAATCTGCCCCAGGTGT
Organism: Pseudomonas sp. zbq_18; assembly: GCF_043102245.1. Classification (NCBI taxonomy): domain Bacteria; kingdom Pseudomonadati; phylum Pseudomonadota; class Gammaproteobacteria; order Pseudomonadales; family Pseudomonadaceae; genus Pseudomonas; species Pseudomonas sp. zbq_18. The sequence goes on from NZ_JBICIT010000018.1 coordinate 136,743, forward strand.
TCGCCCAGCTCGGTCACCGAGCCGGCCTCGACCTCGGCCTGGCCGCAGGCGGCCTGCATCAGCTCGACAGACTGCAGCACCACCCGCTGCAGGGCTTCGACCGTGGCGCTGATCTCGCGGGTCGACTCCTGGGTGCGCTGCGAGAGCGAACGCACCTCGTCGGCGACCACGGCAAAGCCGCGGCCGGCCTCGCCAGCGCGGGCAGCCTCGATGGCGGCATTCAACGCCAGCAGGTTGGTCTGCTCGGCGATGCTCTTGATCACATCCACCACCCGGTCGATCTGCTGCGCCTGCTCCCGCAGTTCGCCCAGCGCGGCAGCCGTGTCGCCCAGCCGCGCGGTCAGCTGATGCATGCTGGCGGTGGTCTGCTGGCTGCGCTGGTTGCTCTGCTCGGCAATCTGCCGGGTCTGGCTGGCATCCTGCGCGGCCATCTCGCAGTTCTCCGCCACGCTCTGCGCGGTGGCCGCCATCTGCGTGGCGGCTGCGGCGATCTGGCTGACCTGCTGCTGTTGTGCCTCCACGGCGGCAAGGGCACGCCGCGCCTCGTCGCCAAGTACCAGCACGGTGTCGCCCAGCTCGGCGCTCTCACGGTTGACACCCTGCAGCGACCCTCGCAGTTGCGCCACGGCATCGTTCAAGGCCGCGCCGATCAGGGCCAGTTCATCCTTACCGTGCACAGACACATGGCGGCGCAGATCGCCATCGCGCAACGACTGCGCCAGCGAGGTGATGCGCCAGCTGCTGCCGCGGATCGACGCCTGCAGGCAGGCCAGGGCATAGAGTGCCAGCAGTACCAGTACACCGAAGGCACTGAGGGTCAGAATCAGTGCCTGCAGCGCCTTGCTGCGATACTGCAGCAAGCGCTGATCGAGCGCCTGCAGGGTGGCCTGTTGCAGCTGCTCGACCTGGCGATGCGCTCCGTCCATGCCCTGCTCGAACGCCGCCACGTCGAGCGTCAGGCCGGCATCGCCGTACATTTTCTGATCCAGTTCGGCGAGCCAGGCATCCAGCGCCTCAAGGCTCTGCGCATAGCTCTGCGTCCAGCTGGACAAGGACTTCGGCAGCTCGTCCCGCAGGCGCTCGCCAAGCTTGCCCAGCTGCTGGCGCGAGACGCCGGTGGCAGTGCGAATTTCCCGCAGCTGCAGGCGGCTCTGCAGGCTGAACTGACCGGCCGCCACCGCGCCCTGACCGACGCTGGCGAGCACGCCGAGTTGCTGCTGCAGGCGCGGCGCATCCTGGGTGGCCAATTGCATCAGCAGGTAGGTTTCCAGCCAGGGGTCGAGAATCAGCCCGCTCTCGGTCGCCACCAGCTCGCGCAGCACGTTGAGCTGCTGCAGAGCCAGGCTGTAGCGGTCGTAGGCATCCGGCCACCAGCCGACGCTGCTCAGGGCCTGGGCGCGCAAGCCATCGCGCTGCCCGCGCAGGGCCTGCAGGCTGTTCAGCAGCGCTTCACTGGCCCCCTCGTCCGTGAGGGTCTGCTGCAGCTGGTCGAGTGCCTGGTCCAGATCACTCTCGCGCTGCTGCAGGCGGGCCATGGCGGCCTGGGTTTCATCCGTGGCCTGACGGCCACGCTCGGTGGACTTCCAGCGGGCCGTAAAGTTGCGCTGCTCCACCAGGGCTCGCTCGACACGATCCAGCGCCTGCAGCTGGATCACCCCGGAATGCTCGCTATCGACCACGTCGAGCTTGCCCAGGTAGTTGTCGCCAATCGACCAGGCGGCGTAGCCAAGCGGCAGCAGGAACAGCAGTGCCAGCAGCTGGAACTTGCGGGCGAAGCTGAATTTTTCCAGGGCTCCGACCCCGGGCAGCAACAGCGCATTCATCGTCGAACTCCTGAATCGGACGAAACTGCGAAAGGTCTGGACTAGCAAATGCCGAGCCACGCACCTCGCAGTTTGCAGCTATCCGCCAATCGTCGCGCGCATCAGGCGAGGACGCCGGAGGGTTAAGCAAGACTGGCTGACTTCACAGGGTTAACGATAGAAGCATTGCGCCATCGAGGTGCGAAAAGGCGTCACGTTGAAGGTCGCACGCACACAAGGGCAACCTCCGCGCGCCACAGGACGCATTCACCACGAAGGGGGCTCACACCGCCGCGCGTGAGGCTATCCGGTTGAATCGCGCCCCAGCTCCTGCACCAGAAAGTCGACAAATGCCCGCACCTTGGGCTGCAGGTAACGGCGTGACGGGTAGATGGCATAGAGCTGCGTCTGCACCATCTGCCAATCCTTCAGCACCGCCTGCAGACGCCCCGCGGCCAGGTCTTCGCGGACATAGAGCTCCGGCACCAGGCTGACGCCATGCCCGCCGCGCAACGCCGTGCAGAGTGCCAGGCTGGAGTTGACCCGATAGCGCCCGCGCACCGGCACGCGGCGCGTTTCATCGCCACGCTTGAACTCCCACTCCGCCGCATGCCCAGACAGAGTGAACTGCACGCATTCCAGCCGGCGCAGGTCATCCGGTTCGGATGGCTCGCCGTGGCGTTGGAAATACTCCGGCGAGCCGCACAACACATGGTTGAGCGTGGTCAGCTGGCGCGCAACCAGGCTGGAGTCCTCCAGGCGATCGCTGCCGCGCAACGCCAGGTCGAAGCCATCCTTGATCAGATCGACTCGCCGATCCTCCAACTGCAAATCCAGCGACAACTGCGGATAGCGCTCGAGAAAGCGCGGCATCAACTCGGCCAGGCGCACCAAGGTGAATGACATCGGTGCGCTGACCCGCAGCAGTCCGCTCGGTTGCTGCTGGAGCGGCCCCAGCGACTGGTCGGCCTCGCTCAGGTCATCAAGCACCCGCGCCACCTGCTCGTAATAGCGGCTACCCGCCTCGGTCAGGCTCAGTCGCCGCGTGGTGCGATGGAGCAGGCGCGCCGCCAGATGCGCCTCCAGCTCGTTGATGTTCTTGCTCACCGCAGCCGGCGACAGACTCAACTGACGCGCAGCGGCAGCAAAACTGCCGAGCTCGACGACCTGGCGAAAGACATTGAGGGCCGTGAAGCGGTCCATGCATTCAACACTCCGAGTAAATAGAGCGTTAATCCTAACGCCAATTATCAATCCCAGAGTGACGAATTAGCCTGTCCTCAATCCCACTCGACAGGTGTCACCCATGCATCCATTGCTCGCAGCCATCGCCCAACGCAGCTCCCTCAACCACTTCGATCCCGAGACGCACCTGGATGACGCCGCCATCCATGAGCTGATCGGCTGGGCCAGCCGCGCACCGAGCGCCTTCAACCTGCAGAACTGGCGCTTCATCGCGGTACGCAGCAACGCCGGCAAACAACGCCTGCGCCAGCTGGCCTGGGATCAGCCCAAGGTCAGCGAAGCGGCCGTGACCTTCATTCTCTGCGGCGTTCTGCCCGACACCGAGCAGCTGCCAGAGCGCCTACAAAGCTCGGTCGAGGCCGGCTTCATGCCGGCGAACATGCCTCGCAGCTGGCAGCTGGCCGCCGAACAGCTGTACCGCGACTCACCACAGGCGCGCCGCGACGAGGCCGTGCGCAGTGCCACCCTGGCCGCCGCCACGCTGATGCAGGCCGGTCAGGCCCTGGGCCTCGGTGCCTGCCCGATGACCGGCTTCGACGCTCCGGCCGTGGCCACCAGCTTCGGCCTCGGCGCCAACGAGATCCCGGTGATGCTGGTGGCCATGGGCCGCGCCGCGCCCGGCAACTGGCCGCAGAAACCGCGCCGCCCGCTGCAGCAGATTCTCGAACTCGCCTGAGGTAACGTCATGAGCCGCTCGACCGATCTTCTGCTCACCGCCCTGGCCCCGGCGATCTGGGGCAGCACCTACGTGGTGACCACCCTGCTGCTGCCACCGGGCTATCCGCTGACCATGGCCCTGCTACGCGCGCTGCCGGCCGGCCTGTTGCTGCTCCTGCTGGTGCGCCAGCTGCCCCAGGGGCGCTGGTGGGGCCGGGTGCTCCTGCTCGGCGCGCTGAACTTCTCGCTGTTCTGGAGCCTGCTGTTCGTCGCCGCCTACCGCCTGCCCGGCGGCGTCGCCGCCACCCTGGGTGCCCTGCAGCCGCTGCTGGTGATCGGGCTGGCGCGCCTGAGTCTGGGCACGCCGATCCGCAGCCTGGCCATCGTCGGCGCACTGGCCGGAATGCTCGGCGTGGCGCTGCTGGTGCTGACACCACAGGCGACGCTGGACCCGCTGGGCATCGCCGCCGGTCTGCTCAGTGCCCTGTCCATGGCGCTGGGCGTGGTGCTCAGCCGCCGCTGGCAGCCGCCGACCTCGACCCTGACCTTCACCGCCTGGCAACTGGTGGCCGGTGGCGTGCTGCTGATTCCCCTGGTTCTGCTGCTGGAGCCGACGCCACCGAGCCTGTCACTGCCCAACCTGGCCGGCATCGCCTACCTGAGCCTGATCGGCGCCGCCTTCACCTACCTGCTGTGGTTCCGCGGCATCGCCCGTCTGGAGCCGGCAACGGTATCCTCGCTGGGCTTCCTCAGCCCGGTCAGTGCCGTACTGCTCGGCTGGGGGCTGTTGCAGCAGAGCCTCAGTCCGCTGCAACTGCTGGGCATGCTCGTGGTGCTGGGCAGCGTCTGGCTCGGCCAGCTGGCGCAACGCGCCACACCCCAACCGGTGCTGCAGCGCAGCTAAAGAAAAAGCCCCCGCCGGATCACTCCGACGGGGGCTTTTCATTCACTGCGCGAGGATTAGACCTTGCTGCGCTCGTAGCGCTTGCGGTCGTTCTCGTTGAGCATCTTCTTGCGCAGACGGATCGACTTCGGCGTCACTTCCACCAGCTCGTCTTCGTCGATGAATTCCAGCGCCTGCTCCAGGGTGAACTTCAGCGCCGGCGTCAGGGAGATGGTCTCGTCCTTGCCGGAAGCGCGCATGTTGTCGAGCTTCTTGGCCTTGGTCGGGTTGATCACCAGGTCGTTGTCGCGGCTGTGGATGCCGGCCAGCTGGCCTTCGTAGACTTCGTCGCCCGGGCTCAGGAACAGCTTGCCGCGATCCTGCAGGGTTTCCAGGGAATAGGTCAGTGCAGTACCGGTAGCCATGGAGACCAGCACGCCGTTCTGGCGGTGAGCCACGTCACCGGCCTTGACCGGACCGTAGTGGTCGAAGGTCGAGGTCAGGATGCCGGTACCCGAGGTCATGGTCAGGAAGGCGTTACGGAAGCCGATCAGGCCGCGCGCCGGGATGATGTATTCCAGGCGGATACGGCCCTTGCCGTCGGGGATCATGTTGGTCATGTCGCCTTTGCGCATGCCCATCTGCTCCATCACCGGACCCTGGTGCTGCTCTTCGATGTCGATGGTGACGTTCTCGTAGGGCTCCTGCTTCTCGCCGTCCTTCTCGATGATCACCACTTCCGGGCGGCCCACGGCCAGCTCGAAGCCTTCGCGGCGCATGGTTTCGATCAGTACCGACAGGTGCAGCTCGCCACGACCGGAGACCTTGAACTTCTCGGCGGAATCACCGGCCTCGACGCGCAGCGCCACGTTGTGCAGCAGTTCCTTGTCCAGACGGTCCTTGATGTTGCGGCTGGTGACGAACTTGCCTTCCTTGCCGGCGAACGGCGAGTCGTTGACCTGGAAGGTCATGCTCACGGTCGGCTGGTCGACGGTCAGCGGCGGGCGCGCCTCGACGTGCTGCGGGTCGCACAGGGTGTCGGAGATGAACAGCTCGTCCATGCCGGAGACGCAGACGATGTCGCCGGCTTCGGCTTCGGCCACTTCCACGCGCTGCAGGCCGGAGTGGCCCATGATCTTGAGGATACGACCGTTGCGCTTGGTGCCGTCGTCGCTGATGGCGACGACCGGGGTGTTGGTCTTGACCTTGCCGCGTGCGATGCGGCCGATGCCGATCACGCCGAGGAAGCTGTTGTAGTCCAGCTGGGAGATCTGCATCTGGAACGGGCCGTCGACGTCGACGTCCGGGGCCGGCACGTGGTCGATGATGGCCTGGAACAGGGCATCCATGTTGTCGTCCATCTTCTCGTGATCCATGCCGGCGATGCCGTTCAGGGCCGAGGCGTAGACGATCGGGAAGTCCAGCTGCTCGTCGGTGGCACCGAGGTTGTCGAACAGGTCGAAGATCTGGTCGATGACCCAGTCCGGACGCGCGCCCGGACGGTCGACCTTGTTCACCACCACGATCGGACGCAGGCCGGCCTTGAACGCCTTCTGGGTCACGAAGCGGGTCTGCGGCATCGGGCCGTCCTGGGCGTCGACGACCAGCAGCACGGAGTCGACCATGGACATCACGCGCTCTACTTCACCACCGAAGTCGGCGTGGCCGGGGGTGTCGACGATGTTGATGTTGTAGCCGTTCCACTTGATGGCGGTGTTCTTCGCCAGAATGGTAATGCCGCGCTCTTTTTCCTGGTCGTTGGAGTCCATCACGCGCTCGGATTCCGCTTCTTTGCGGTCGAGGGTGCCGGAGAGCTTCAGCAGCTTATCTACCAGGGTGGTCTTGCCATGGTCGACGTGGGCGATGATGGCGATGTTTCTCAGTTTTTCGATCACGATGTCGTCTCGATTAGGGATTCTGAAAGCTGTGGCCTGGCAGTGTGCCTGGCCGTTGTGAATGGGCGATTACGTCAGGCGCGGGTCGGGAGGCCGCCGGCGGCGGACCTCGGCCAGCAGGCGCGTGGTTCTAGCGAGGGCGGTAGACGCGCACATTGGCATGCCCCTCGCTGAGCAAATGGTGAGCATGCAGGCGACTCATCACGCCCTTGTCGCAATACAGCAGGTACTGGCGGGTCTCATCCAGTTCCTTGAACTTGTTGTTCAGCGCATAGAACGGCAGAGGCTGTACCTCGATGCCCGGCAATTCCAGCGGCTCATCCTCGGCGGCATCCGGGTGGCGGATGTCGATAATGATCTGCCCGGCCAGCGCCTCGGCCACTTCCTCGACCTGCACATCCTGGCCCAGCTCGTCGATCACCTTGTCCACGGTCACCCGTGTGGCACGCTCCAGGGCGCGTTCGAGCACGGCCATATCAAACAGGCTTTCTTCATGCTCGACACGTCCACGCTTGGCGCGGGTAGTGGGGTTGACCGAGATCACCCCACAGTACTCGGGCATGTTCTTGGCGAACTCGGCGGTGCCGATGGCGGTGGCGGTATCGATGATGTCCTGCTTGTGCGCGGTAATCAGCGGGCGCAGCACCAGGGTGTCGGTCACCGCGTCGATCACCGAGAGGTTCGGCAGGGTCTGGCTGGACACCTGGCTGATCGCCTCGCCAGTAACCAGGGCATCGATGTGCAGCTCTTCGGCGATGCGGCTGGAGGCACGCAGCATCATGCGCTTGAGCACCACGCCCATGTGACTGTTGTCGACCTTGGAGAGGATCTCGCCGACCACTTCCTCGAACGGCACACTAATAAAAAGTACGCGGTGCGAGCTGCCGTACTTCTGCCACAGGTAGTGGGCCACCTCCATCACGCCCAGCTCATGGGCACGACCACCGAGGTTGAAAAAGCAGAAATGGGTCAGCAGGCCGCGGCGCATGATCTGGTAGGCGGCGACGGTGGAATCGAAGCCGCCGCTCATCAGCACCAGGGTCTGCTCGATCGAGCCCAGCGGGTAGCCGCCCAGGCCTTCGTGCTGGGCGTGGACGATCAGCAAACGGTCGTAGCGCACTTCAAAACGCGCCTCGACTTCGGGCTTCTTCAGGTCGATACCGGCGGCGCCGCACTCGCGGCGCAGGCGGCTGCCGACATGGGTGGCCAGCTCTACCGAGGAAAAGTCGTGGGTATTGCCGGCGCGCTTGCAGCGCACGGCGAACACCTTGCCGGCAATCTGCGCACCGAAATGGGCGCGGCATTTCTCGAAGGTGTCATCGAAATCGACGTAGGGATATTCGTGCACTTCGAGGAAGTGGGCGATACCCGGCGTGTTGCGCAGGCGCTCGAACATCTCGGCCTGCACCTTCGGTGAGCTGACCTGGCTGATCAGATCAAGATTGTCCCACTCGCCCTGCACGTCCAGCGCCGGATCCAGATCGCGCAGCACCGTGCGGATGTTCTTGGCCAGCTGGCGGATGAACTGCTTGCGCACCGGCCGGCTTTTGATGGTGATTTCCGCGAAGGGTTTGACGATGAGTTTCATGGGAAAACGGGCGCCGGGAGCTAGGCCAAAAAACAGGGGCGCGGATTATAGCGGAAATTGCTCAAGCTTTGACCAAAAACCGCAAAAGCAGGGTTAACGCACCAAATTGGCGCCTATTGATTTTTTAAAGCACCAGATGAGTGCATAAAAGCGCTCAAAAAAACGCCACAAGCCCCGCCACCCTTGCGCCGCAGCCCTTCTGCCCATTCCGGGGCACTGGCACGCAATTTGCTCCCTTGTGAGGCAGTCAGGTCTGGTCGACTATCGCGCCCGGCCTTTCGCCAATTTTTCGGAGACAGGTAAGTGCCTGTTTCCTTTCCACCTGGAGGACAGCATGTCGAAGGCGATTCAACTGATCAAAGAACACGACGTGAAGTGGGTTGACCTGCGCTTCACCGACACCAAGGGCAAGCAGCAGCACGTGACCATGCCGGCCCGTGACGCCCTGGACGAAGACTTCTTCGAGCACGGCAAGATGTTCGACGGCTCCTCCATCCACGGCTGGAAAGGCATCGAAGCCTCCGACATGATCCTGCAGCCGGTCGACGAAACCGCCGTGCTGGATCCGTTCACCGAAGAACCGACCGTCATCATCGTCTGCAACATCATCGAGCCGAGCACCATGCAAGGCTACGACCGTGACCCGCGCTCCATCGCCAAGCGCGCCGAGGAATACCTGAAGACCACCGGTATCGGTGACACCGTATTCGTCGGCCCGGAGCCTGAGTTCTTCATCTTCGACCAGGTGAAGTTCAAGTCCGACATCTCCGGCTCCATGTTCAAGATCTACTCCGAGCAAGGCTCGTGGATGACCGATCAGGACGTGGATGGCGGCAACAAGGGCCACCGCCCGGCCGTCAAAGGTGGCTACTTCCCGGTTCCGCCGGTCGACCACGACCACGAAATCCGTACCGCCATGTGCAACGCCCTGGAAGAAATGGGCCTGGTCGTTGAAGTGCACCACCACGAAGTGGCCACTGCCGGTCAGAACGAAATCGGCGTGAAGTTCAACACCCTGGTTGCCAAGGCTGACGAAGTTCAGACCCTGAAGTACTGCGTACACAACGTGGCCGACGCCTACGGCAAGACCGCCACCTTCATGCCGAAGCCGCTGTACGGCGACAACGGTTCGGGTATGCACGTACACATGTCCATCTCCAAGGATGGCAAGAACACCTTCGCTGGCGAAGGCTATGCCGGCCTCTCCGATACCGCCCTGTACTTCATCGGCGGCATCATCAAGCACGGTAAGGCCCTGAACGGCTTCACCAACCCGTCCACCAACTCCTACAAGCGTCTGGTGCCGGGCTTCGAAGCTCCGGTCATGCTGGCCTACTCGGCTCGCAACCGTTCCGCCTCGATCCGCATCCCGTACGTCTCCAGCCCGAAAGCCCGCCGCATCGAAGCGCGCTTCCCGGACCCGGCTGCCAACCCGTACCTGGCCTTCGCTGCACTGCTGATGGCTGGTCTGGACGGTATCCAGAACAAGATCCACCCCGGCGATGCTGCGGACAAGAACCTGTACGACCTGCCGCCGGAAGAAGCTGCCAACATCCCGCAGGTTTGCGGCAGCCTGAAGGAAGCGCTGGAAGAGCTGGACAAGGGCCGTGCGTTCCTGACCAAGGGCGGCGTATTCTCCGACGACTTCATCGATGCCTACATCGAGCTGAAGTCCGAAGAAGAAATCAAAGTACGCACCTTCGTACACCCGCTGGAATACGACCTGTACTACAGCGTCTAATCCTTCGCGGATAGAGAAGAGGCCTCCTTCGGGAGGCCTCTTTTTTTCTGCCATTTTGTTGCACCAGACCACGCCCCACCGCAGCGCCGCTTGCCAACCCGCAGCGGCGATGCAACTCTTGCCGCAGGATCACTCAGGAGCCCGACGATGCGCCTGCTTACTGCCTGCCTGCTCTGCGCCCTGGCCTTGCCGGCCGCCGCCCAGATCTACAAATACACCGATGCCAACGGCAACACGGTGTTCACCAACCAGCCACCGGAAGGCCAGAGCACGGAAGCCGTGAGCCTGCCGCCGACCAATACGGTGGAATCACAGAAGCCCGTGGTTCCGGCGCAATCGGCAGAGCCCGAGGCCAGCGGCCCACCCTACCAGACCCTGGAGCTGACCGACCTGCCCAGCGAAGAAGCCCTGCGTGCCAACAACGGCACCTTCAGCGTTAACGTCAACATCGTTCCACGCCTGATGCCGGGCCATCGGCTACGCCTGCTGCTGGATGGCCAGCCCTACGGCCAACCGAGCAACGTACCGCGCCTGCAGGTGGTCAATGTCGACCGCGGCGAACATAGTCTGGCTGTAGAAGTACTCAGCGGTGAACGCCAGGTACAACAGAGCGCACCGGTGATCTTTACCGTGCAGCGCATCAGCACCAACAGCCCGGCACGCGTCCCGCCACCCAAACCCACACCCCGCACGCCCTGATCACCAAGGAACCCCATGCCCCGCCTGCTGTTCTGCCTGCTAGTTGGCCTGTTCTGCCTGCCCGCACACGCCGGGGTCTACACCTATATCGACGCCGAGGGCAACCGGGTGTTCACCGACCAGCCGCCCTCGGAAAAGGCGCAGCGGGTGGAGATTGCACCCAGTAATAAAATGGCGCCCACTCAGGCTCCGCCAGCCGCCATACCGGCCTACCCAACCACTCGGGTCGAGCCGGCCTATGACGTGCTGCGCATCCTGGTGCCCGAGCCCGATGCCACCATCCGCGATGCGGCCGGCAACCTGATCGTCACCGCCAGCAGCGACCCCTCCCTGCACCCTGGACACAGCTTCCGCCTGATCCTGGACGGTCAACCCGCCGGCGAGGCCGGCCGCAGCCCGGTATTTCCGCTGGAAAACATCGACCGTGGCACCCACCAGATATCCGTGGAAATCATCGACAGCCAGGGCCGTATCGTCGAGCGCACGCCCAGCCAACCCTTCCACATGAAGCGCATCTCGCTGGCCGAGAAACGCCGTACCAATCCGTGCAAAAAAGGCGACTGGGGCGTACGCCCGGAGTGCCCGATCGCCGACAAACCCAAAGAACCCAGAGACATCCCCTTCGTGCCCTTCATTTGATCGAGCACCAAATCGGTGCATAAGAATGCACCGAGATCTATGCTCTCCCTGTTTTGGTTCACTCGCAGCGCCAGCAGCTGCGCCGAAACATGGCCTGACCCGCGCCTGCAGCAAAAACCACGCGTCTTTTCGGGGCTTTGGTTTGCTTCTTGCATTTTCCTGCCCATTGCCAGGACCCTGCCATGATCAACGACGCACTGCATCGCCTACTGCTGGACAACCTGACCACCGCCACCATTCTGCTCAACGCCGAGTTGTGCCTGGAATACATGAACCCGGCCGCGGAAATGCTGCTGGCGGTCAGCGGTCAGCGCAGCCATGGCCAGTTCATCAGTGAGCTGTTCACCGAATCGCCGGAAGCACTCAGCTCACTGCGCCAGGCCGTCGAGCACGCCCATCCGTTCACCAAGCGCGAAGCCATGCTCACTGCGCTGAACGGCCAGACGCTGACGGTCGATTACGCCGTGACGCCGATTCTCAGCGCCGGCAAGACCCTGCTGCTGCTGGAGGTGCACCCCCGTGACCGCCTGCTGCGCATCACCAAGGAAGAGGCGCAGCTGTCCAAGCAGGAGACCACCAAGCTGCTGGTGCGTGGCCTGGCCCATGAGATCAAGAACCCGCTCGGCGGCATCCGTGGCGCGGCCCAGTTGCTGGCCCGCGAGTTGCCCAACGAGGGCCTGCGCGACTACACCAACGTGATCATTGAGGAAGCCGACCGCCTGCGTAACCTGGTTGACCGCATGCTCGGCTCGAACAAGCTGCCGAGCCTCGCCATGACCAACATCCACGAGGTACTGGAGCGCGTCGGCAGTCTGATCGAGGCCGAAAGCCAGGGCAGCATCACCCTGGTGCGCGACTACGATCCGAGCATTCCGGACGTGCTGATCGACCGCGAGCAGATGATCCAGGCCGTGCTCAACATCGTGCGCAACGCCCTGCAGGCGCTGTCCACACAGAGCGATCTGCGCCTGGGCCGCATCAGCCTGCGCACCCGTACCCTGCGCCAGTTCACCATCGGCCACACCCGCCACCGCCTGGTGGTGAAGATGGAAATCATCGACAACGGCCCCGGTATTCCGCAGGACATGCAGGAAACCATCTTCTACCCCATGGTCAGCGGTCGTCCGGATGGCACCGGACTGGGTCTGGCCATCACCCAGAACATCATCAGTCAGCATCAGGGCCTGATCGAGTGCGAGAGCCATCCCGGCCATACCGTGTTCTCGATCTTCCTGCCGCTGGAACAAGGAGCCATGCACACATGAGCCGCAGTGAAACCGTCTGGATCGTCGATGACGACCGCTCCATCCGTTGGGTTCTGGAAAAGGCCCTGCAGCAGGAGGGCATGACCACCCAGAGTTTCGACAGCGCCGACGGCGTGCTAAGCAAGCTGAGCCGCCAGCAGCCGGACGTCATCATCTCCGACATCCGCATGCCAGGTGCCAGTGGCCTCGACCTGCTGGCGCAGATCCGTGACCTGCACCCGCGCCTGCCGGTGATCATCATGACCGCCCACTCCGACCTGGACAGCGCGGTCGCCTCTTACCAGGGTGGCGCCTTCGAGTACCTGCCCAAGCCGTTCGACGTCGACGAGGCCGTATCCCTGGTCAAGCGCGCCAACCAGCACGCCCAGGAGCAGCAGGGCCTGGAAGCCCCAGCGGCATTGAGCCGCACTCCGGAAATCATCGGTGAAGCACCGGCGATGCAGGAGGTGTTCCGTGCCATCGGTCGCCTCTCCCACTCCAATATCACCGTGCTGATCAACGGCGAGTCGGGTACCGGTAAAGAACTGGTCGCCCACGCCCTGCACCGTCACAGCCCACGCGCATCCGCGCCGTTTATCGCGCTGAACATGGCGGCCATCCCCAAGGATCTGATGGAGTCCGAGCTGTTCGGCCATGAGAAAGGCGCCTTTACCGGCGCGGCCAACCAGCGCCGCGGGCGCTTCGAGCAGGCCGACGGCGGCACCCTGTTCCTCGACGAGATCGGCGATATGCCGGCCGACACCCAGACCCGCCTGCTGCGCGTGCTGGCCGATGGCGAGTTCTACCGGGTCGGCGGGCATACCCCGGTCAAGGTTGATGTGCGCATCATCGCGGCCACCCACCAGAACCTCGAATCCCTGGTGCAGGCCGGCAAGTTCCGCGAGGACCTGTTCCACCGCCTCAACGTGATCCGCATCCATATCCCGCGCCTGGCCGATCGCCGCGAGGACATCCCCACCCTGGCCCGCCACTTCCTCGCCCGCGCCGCGCAGGAACTGGCCGTCGAGCCCAAGCTGCTGAAGAGCGAGACCGAGGACTACCTCAAACACTTGCCCTGGCCCGGCAACGTGCGCCAGCTGGAGAACACCTGCCGCTGGATCACCGTGATGGCCTCCGGGCGCGAGGTGCATGTCGATGACCTGCCACCGGAACTGCTGACCCAGCCGCAGGAAAACGCCCCGGCCACCAACTGGGAGCAGGGCCTGCGCCAGTGGGCCGACCAGGCGCTGGCGCGCGGCCAGTCCAGCCTGCTGGACAGCGCCGTGCCGGCCTTCGAGCGGATCATGATCGAGACTGCCCTCAAGCACACCGCCGGGCGCCGCCGCGATGCCGCCGTACTGCTGGGCTGGGGCCGCAACACCCTGACCCGCAAGATCAAGGAGCTGGGCATGAAGGTCGATGGCGGCGACGATGACGAGGGCGACGACTAAGCCATTGCAACTGAAACGGGCCTGCGGGCCCGTTTTTCATGGTGCAGCAATTGGCCTGGCAATTGCGTTTTCCCGCGCCCCGATCGTGGCTTCAGACGCGGCGCTCCAAGGTGGCGATGCCGCCATACGCCCACAACATTCGCCAAGCATTGGCTGCCACGCAAAAACTCAAGAGGTTATCCTCTGAGCGAAAGGTCAATAAAAGAGTGCCTCATGCAGGCCCATTGCCGTCTTCTCGCGGCACCCTCTCTTTTTCTATCAGGCTGCCATGTCCTCATCGCTGAATGACACCCTGCGCCAACTCTGGGCGCGCGAGAAGTTCACCTATGGCGTTAGGGTGTTCATCGCCCTCGCCGGTGCCATGGCGCTGTGCTGGTACCTGGAACGCATCGAGTTCGTCATCCCGCTGTTCCTCGGTTGCATCGCCAGCGCGCTGGCCGAGAGCGACGACCACTGGCGCGGCCGCCTGCAGGCGCTGATCGTCACCCTGATCTGCTTCGCCGCCACCGCCAGCGCCGTGCAACTTTTGTTTCCCACCCCCCTGCTGTTCGGCGCCGGCCTGGCCCTGGCGGCGTTCGGCATGACCCTGCTCGGCGGCATTGGCGAGCGCTACGCGGCGGTCGCTTCGGCCACTCTGATTCTGGCGATCTATACCGCGATCGGCCTGGAGCATCGCGGCGGTGCCCAGGGCATCTTCTGGCAGGAGCCTTTGCTGCTGATCTGCGGCGCGGCCTGGTACGGCCTGCTGGCGGTACTGTGGAGCGCACTGTTCAGCCAGCAGCCCGTACAACAGGCGCTGGCGCGGGTGTTCGACGAGCTGGGCACCTATCTGCGCCTGAAAGCCTCACTGTTCGAGCCGGTGCGCAAGATCGATATCGAAGCCCGCCGCCTGGAGCTGGCGCGACAGAACGGCCGGGTGGTGAGCGCGCTGAACCTGGCCAAGGAAATCATCCTCAACCGCATGAGCCGCAAGCGCAGCGGGCAGAAGACCAACCGCTACCTCAAGCTGTATTTCATCGCCCAGGACATCCACGAGCGCGCCAGCTCTTCGCACTATCCCTACAACGCCCTGGCCGAGGCCTTCTTCCACAGCGACGTGATGTTCCGTTGCGGCCGTCTGCTCAGCCAGCAGGGCAAGGCCTGCCAGGCGCTGGGCCGTGCCATCCGCCTGCGCCAGCCGTTCGACTACAACGACAACAGCCAGGCCATGGCCGAGCTGGATGCCTCGATGAGCTACCTGCGCGAGCAGAACAACCCGGCCTGGCGCCGCCTGCTGCGCGCCCTCGGCGCCCTGGCCGGCAACCTGGCGACGCTGGAACGCAAACTGACCAGCGCCAGCAACCCGGACGCCCTGGCCGATGAGCAGGACAGCGCCCTGCTCGACCGCTCGCCGCAGAACCTCAAGGACGCCCTCACGCGCCTGCGCCAACACATCACGCCGACCAGCCTGGTGTTTCGCCACGCCCTGCGCCTGTCCATCGCCCTGCTCGCCGGCTATGGCCTGCTGCACTGGATCCACCCGCAGCAGGGTTACTGGATTCTGCTCACCACGCTGTTCGTTTGCCGTCCCAGCTATGGCGCCACCCGACTGCGCCTGGTGCAGCGGGTCAGCGGCACCATGCTCGGTCTGGTGCTGGGCTGGGCGCTGATCCGCCTGTTCCCCGATCCGTTGCTGCAGTCGCTGTTCGCCGTGGTCGCCGGCGTGGTGTTCTTCACCAACCGGGTCGACCGCTACACCCTGGCCACCAGCGCCATGACCCTGGTGGTGGTGCTGTGCTTCAACCAGATCAGCGATGCCTATGCCCTGCTCTGGCCACGCCTGGTGGATACCGTGCTGGGCACGGTGATCGCCGGCCTGGCGGTGTTCTTCATCCTGCCCGACTGGCAGGGGCGCAAACTCAACCAGGTGCTGGCCAGTACGCTCAGCAGCAACAGCCGCTACCTGCTGCAGATCATGCAGCAGTATGAGTCTGGCGCCCGCGACGACCTGAGCTATCGCCTGGCTCGGCGCAACGCGCACAACGCCGACGCTGCGCTGTCGACCACCCTGTCCAACATGCTGCTGGAGCCCGGCCACTTCCGTAAGGATGCCGAAACCGGCTTCCGCTTCCTGGTGCTGTCGCACACCCTGCTCAGCTACCTGTCAGCCCTCGGCGCCCACCGAGCCAGCCTGGCCGACGATGCCAGCGATGCCCTGCACGACCGCGCCGTGGCCCATATCAGCCAGACCCTGGACGCCATCGCCGGCAACCTGCGCGACGGCCAGCCCGTGGCGGTGTATGACGAACAGGATCAGGCCCTGGCCGAGGAGCTGGAGCAACTGCCCGATGAGATGGACGAGGGCCATCGCCTGGTGCAGGTGCAGCTCGGCCTGATCTGCCGCCAGCTGGCGCCGCTGCGCACCCTGGTTGCGCACCTGCAGAAACAGCCGCAGCAGGGTGAGGCCAAGGCGGCTTGAGCTGTGGCAGGACCTGCTTTTCTGTGGGAGCGGCTTCAGCCGCGAAAGCCCTCCCTGCAAAAGCGCTACGCAGGGGCAAATCCTGGGCAACACCTGAGCCGCAGAGCCATCGCGACTGAAGTCGCTCCTACAAAAGCGCCTGAACACCGCGCTACGCGACGACTACCCTCAGGCACTGCAGCGCTTTCCGCTAGAATGCGCGCCTTCTGCGAACATCCGAGGTGCAGCCCTTGTCCTTCTTCCCGGTCATCATCATCGGCGCCGGTGCCGCCGGCCTGATGTGCGCGGCCAAGGCCGCCGCACGCGGGCGTGGCGTGCTGTTACTGGATCACGCCAACAAGCCGGGCAAGAAGATCCTCATGTCCGGCGGCGGGCGCTGCAACTTCACCAACCTGTACTGCGAGCCGGCCAACTTCCTCTCGCACAACGCGCACTTCTGCAAATCGGCACTGGCCCGCTACAGCCAATGGGACTTCATCGAGCTGGTGGTCAAGCACGACGTGCCCTACCACGAGAAGAAACTCGGCCAGCTGTTCTGCGACCGCAAGGCCAGCGACATTCTCAACATGCTGCTGGCCGAGTGCGACGAGTACGGCGTCGATCTGCGCCTGGACACCAGCGTCGAACGCATCGCCAAGCAGGATGCCGGCTACGCCCTGCGCACCAGTGCCGGCGAGTTCCACTGCGAGTCGCTGGTGATCGCCACCGGCGGGCTGTCAATTCCCACTCTCGGCGCCACCGGCTTCGGTTACCAGGTGGCCAAACAGTTCGGCCACAACCTGCTGCCAACCCGCGCCGGCCTGGTGCCGTTCACCATCACCGAGCCGCAGCTCAAGGCGCTGTGTACGGAGCTGTCCGGCACCTCGGTGGAAGATTGTGTCGTCAGCTGCAACGGCCAGAGCTTCAAGGAGAACATCCTGTTCACCCATCGCGGCCTGAGTGGCCCGGCGATCCTGCAGATTTCCTCCTACTGGCACCCCGGTGATGCCATCGAAATTGATCTGCTGCCGCATATCGATCTGCCCGAGTGGCTGGCCACCCAGCAGCGCGAGCGTCCCAATACCGAACTCAAGACCCTGCTGGCCGAACTGTTCACCAAGAAGATGGCCACCCTGCTGGCCGAGCAGTGGTTCGCCTCCAAACCACTCAAGCAGTACACCCCGGCCGAGCTGGGCGCAATCGCGAACCGCTTGAGCGAGTGGCGCCTGGTGCCGGCCGGAAACGAGGGCTACCGCACCGCCGAGGTGACCCTGGGCGGTATCGATACCCGCGAGGTGTCTTCGAAAACCATGGAATCGAAGAAGTCGTCAGGGCTGTACTTCATCGGCGAGGTGCTGGACGTGACCGGCCACCTGGGCGGCTTCAACTTTCAGTGGGCCTGGGCCTCGGCGCATGCGGCGGCCGAGTACGTTTAAGCCTCACAACAAGCACGGCGGCCAGCCGCGTACGGAGCGCCCGCACCGGCCCCGGGCATGGCTGCGCCCTCAGGGCCAGGGCTGCCAGTGTTCCTGTTCCAGCAAGGCGGGAGCGACGCGTTCGAGTTCACCATTGGCCCTGAGCACCCTGAGCGCCGCGCTGAAACGCTGCTCGATGGCGGCGCCACGCGCGCTATCCGCCACCAGCCAGAGAGCCTGGTAGTCGGCAAAGCGAACCGCCTGCAGCTGTTCACGCCGCAATGGCTCCATGCGCCGACTGTAGAGGGCAAAGCTCACCTGTCCCAAGGGCTGCCGGCCATAGCGTAGCCCTGCAGGTGCCTGAGGCAGGCCGATATAGGGCATCTGCAGGTCTGCCTGCCCCTGACGTACCAACAACAAGGAACGCGCGAAGGGCACTACACGCACCTCCAGACTCACCCCGTCGAGCTGGCGATCCAACAGCTCCAACTGCGCCAGCAGCGGGCCACTGGCATCGCGTTCAGCCAGCCCCGGCAACTCTGCCACGGCCACCACCCAGCGCTCTTCGGCTTGAGCCGGCAGCCAATAGAAAAACCCCATAAGCAGGGGAAGGAGAACGCTAGTGCAGGGTTTTGGCAATCTCATCGATGTCCGCCCGGTGCTTGATCAGCAACTCCAACTCGCCACGCGCATTGATCAAATTGAGTGGCGGTGCCAGCTTCTGATAGGCCGCCAGGGTCTGCAGCTGAGGTAACTCCGGTTCGGCATCGTTCACCCTCGACACGTGGTAGTGAGCCAGGTTGACCAGATCGATCAGATCCAGGCCAGGCCCGCCGCTGTATTGCCAGTTACCCGTGCAGCGGATCACCTGGATGTACTCGTCATCCACCGTCCACTGCTTCAACAGAATCACGCCCAGCGACCCGCTGTATTCTCGGCACAACTTGGCGTACAGCTGGGCGGAGGGAATCTGCGCCCCGTCCTTGAACGCCGACAGCACTGCCAGGGAACCGACCTCTCCCAGCAGGCAAGCCAACAAGGCGTGCTCCGGCGTCACCCGCCCCAGTAGGCGCGAAAGTACAACGCATATACCCGCCTTGAGCGTGAGGCGCCCCCAAACATCGGTAAACAGCTGCTTGTGCCCGGGGCTGTGCAGGGTGAACAGGCTCTTGACGCTGTGCACCATGGTGATGCGATCCACCTCGCGCAGGCCAAGCTGGGCAATCACGTCCTGCAGGGATCTGGGGGCTACCGGATGACGATAGAGGGCGCACGAGGCATGCTTCATCAGCAGTGCCGACAAGGCCGGATCACGGCCGATCAGGCGCGCCAGAACTGCAGTATTCACCGCGCCATCCTTTAACGCGCGACGAATCTCCAGCGTCAGCTTCGGCAGGCTCGGCAGCTGCTCCTGCCCCTGCATGAGCTGGGATATCACCCGCCGGTAGATCGCATACTCGGACACTTCACCCGCCAATCTGCACCTCCGCATCTCCCCATCGAGTGTAGGTGGAGGCACGCGTCACGGCGGCACAAATAAAAAGGGCGGATCAAAAAGTCCGCCCTTGGCTGGTGGTTCGAACAGTCCTCAGTATGGGCAGTTCTGGCGGTACTCGGAGATGCTGTAATCCGCCGTGTGGTTGGGGCCGCAGAGGAACTGGCTGTAGCGCGTATCGAAGTCGATGAAACGCTTCATCCAGGCGATACCGTACATACCCAGCAGACGCTCGTCCGGGTAGCCGGAGTTGGCGCAGAAGTGCGAGCCGTTGTTGATTTCCAGGAAGGCCTTGGGCGTCGAGTTGGGAAGACGGTTGTAGAACGGCGAGGCATGGATAGCGACAGGTGCGACTACATCGGACTCGCAGGCCAGGATCAGGGCCGGCGTCTTGATTTCGTCAAAGCGGTTGAAACCCGCATAGTAAGGCGCCTGCGGGATGATGGCGTTGATCGAGCGCTGGGTGGACAGCTTCAGCGAACCGCCACCGCCCATCGACCAGCCAATAGCGCCCAGACGGGTACTGTCGATCTTGTTGTACAGCGGACTGGTGCGTGAGTTGCTTTGGCTGATCAGGTAGTCCAGTGCGCTGCTGAGCTGATTAGCGCGGCTGTCGGGCTGGTCGTAAATGGTATTGGTGTTCATGGTCATGACCACGAAACCATGGGACGCCAGGCGCGGCCCCCACCATTCGATGCTGCTCTCGTAGGACAGATAGCCGGGAATGACAGCGATGGCCCCCATCTTGCCGGTGGTATTGGTCGGGTAATACACCGTACTGCTACCAAAACCGCGCAGGAAGCCGGACACACTGAAGCGGGAAACACTGAACGGTCCGGAGTTGGCCTTCAACGAGGCTTCGGTGGGGTTGGGGCCGCGAGTGCAGTTACTGCAAGGAGCCGATGGGCTGGGAGCAGAAAAGGCGTAGGTGCAGGCCAGCAGAGACGCTGTAAAAAGGGCCAGCCTAGCCAGGGAAAGTTTGCCGTTCATCACAGTCACCTTCATTAGTTTTTGTTGTTAAGAAGCCGTTGCCCTAACGCCATCAGCATAAGGCCGCGGACAAAAAAACTAACAAGGCAGGTGGATGACAACAATCTGCAATCACGCGCAGTTCATACAAGCGCACCACAGCGAAAGTTTCAGACTAAGAGAGGGGAAGCCGAACGGCCTCCCCCGACCAGGCCGATCAATACGGGCAGTTCTGCCGATATTCGGAGATGCTGTAGTCGGCAGTGTGATTGGGACCGCAGAGGAACTGACTGTAACGGGTATCGAAGTCGATGAAACGCTTCATCCAGGAAATACCGTACAGCCCCAACAGCGCTTCATCCGGGTAACCGGAGTTGGCGCAGAAGTGCGAACCGTTGTTGATCTCCAGGAAGGCCTTGGGCGTGGAGTTGGGAATGCGGTTGTAGAACGGCGAGGCGTGAGACGCCACCGGTGCAACCACGTCGGACTCACAGGCGAGGATCAGTGCCGGGGTAGTGATCTGGTTGAAGGTGTTGTAACCGGAATACCAGGGGGCCTGCGGGATGATGGCGTTGATCGAACGCTGGGTGGACAGCTTCAGCGATCCGCCGCCGCCCATCGACCAGCCAATGGCCCCCAGACGGGTGCTGTCGATCTTGTTGTACAGCGGGCTGGTGCGTGAGTTGCCCTGGCTGATCAGGTAGTCCAGCGCGCTGCTGAGCTGGTCGGCCCGGCTGTCCGGCTGGTCGTAGATGGTGTTGGTGTTCATGGTCATGACCACGAAACCGTGGGAGGCCAGGCGCGGCCCCCACCACTCGATACTGCTTTCGTAGGACAGATAGCCCGGAATGACGGCAATGGCGCCCATCTTGCCGGTGGTGTTGGTCGGGTAATACACGGTGCTGCTACCGAACCCACGCAGGTAACCGGAGACACTGAACTTGGCCGTGCTGAAGGGGCCGCTGGACGCTTTCAGCGAAGCCACGGTCGGCGCCGGACCGCGGGTGCAATTCGAGCAGGGAGCGGACGGAGCCGACACCGCATAGGAGCTGACTACCAGTGAGGCGGCCAACAGGAACGTCTTGGCAACTGAGACTCTGAAAACCATGTTCTATTCCTTCTTGGATTTGTTATTACGGAAAACCTGATCCAGCCCCCGTACAACAAGATTGGAGCTGTGGCGGCGAGAAGCTAGCAAGCGCCCAATCGGCCAACAATCACCACTCAAGCTCAATTCATACAAATATATCGAGGCTGTAGAACGCCCCATCAATAAACACTTAAAGCCCGCATCGGGAATATAAGTAACAATAAAAACAGCTACTGAAGACGCTCTGAAAAAACCTAATCGGAAAGCCCCGGAAACCCCGTTAAAACCAATTAAAAGCCACTTAATTAGCCGAGGTATTAATACCTTTAGATGACATACGAAACGCACAAACCCGAGATAGGACAATTGACAGCTTTTACCCATCCCCTATCCTGCAGCAGACCCACGGCAAAAAGGACTTAAGCCGCCCCCAGCCCAGGGACGTTACAACTTTCATATAGAACAAGAATTAAATATGAAGACTGTAACCATAAGCCCCACCACCCCTCCGGCCCTCATCTATATATCCAGAACTCGCTACACCTACCTGGGCCGCACGCAACTGCGCATTCGCAACTTCCACTCGGGTGCCGCCTCACTGGTCACCAGCCTGGAAGGCAGCATCAAGTTCCAAACGGCAGACGACAGCCGCTGGGTCAGCGTCAAGAGCATGCTGATTCCGGCGGGCGCGCGCATCAGCATCGACAACCGGAATGCGGTCATCTCCTCTTGTTACCTGGACGCCGCACAGCCCGACTTCCTGACCCTGAAACGACAGATGCGCGCGTCGCACGGCGGGGTCTACTACCATCACGCCGACGAACAGCGCCTCATCGACAATCTGCTCAATTTGCGCGAAGACGCCCCCAGCCTTGGCGAAGCAGAGCAGCGCGTCGCGTCGATCATTTATCAGGGGGCAAGTGCCGAGAGCATGCCTATCGACCCGCGCGTTCGTCACGTTGTCGAACGCATCAGATGTACCGCGGCACAAAACATCTCGGTCAGCTCGCTGGCCGAGGAGGTTGGCCTTTCCGAATCCGGCCTGATCCGTCTCTTCAGCCAGCAGGTAGGCGCACCACTGCGCAAGCACCGGCTCTGGTATCGGCTCATCGACTTCATCATCCTGGCCTTGGCAGGAATGCCGAACAGCGCGGCCATCAAGGCCGCCGGCTTTACCGATGCCGCCCACCTGTCACGTTGCTACAGCGGTTTCTTCGGTGTGAATTTCTCCTACGCCTTTTCGAAGAGCACTCACGTGCGCTACATCTTCGCGGATACCCCAGCGCCCACGCTCCAAACCGCTGTACCCGTGGAGGTCTGCAAGGCAATGTAAGCGGGTGGAAATAACTGGCGAGCCCGCTCAGGCCAGCGGGTTAAAGTAACGGTTTGAAACAGTGCAGAAGTCCCCGATGAACCTTCACTGGTCCTGCAAACACCACAAGCAGCTGAGCAAGGAAGAACTGTACGCCCTGCTGGCCCTGCGTACCCGCGTCTTCGTGGTGGAGCAGAATTGCCCCTATCTGGAAGTGGACGGCCAGGATCTGCAGGGTGATACCTGCCACCTCATGGCCTGGCACGCCGACGAACTGCTGGCCTACCTGCGCCTGCTCGACCCAAGGTTTCAGGCCGGCGAGGTGGTGATCGGCCGCGTGGTGATCGCCCCGCATGCGCGTGGCATCGGCCTGGGGCACCAGCTCATGGAGCGGGCCCTGCAAACCTGCACCGAGCGCTGGCCGGGGCTGTCTATCTATCTGTCGGCCCAAGCTCACCTGCGCCAGTACTACGCGCACTATGGTTTTCTGCCCGTTACCGAGGTCTATCTGGAAGACGGCATCCCGCATATCGGCATGCGCCGCCCCTGAGCATTCAGTGGGCGAGTGAAGACTCCTCAGGCAGTGTGATCAGCCCGGGCGGGAGGTCGGAGCCAGGTAACCAGCGCCGGTAAATCAGGGCGAAGCTGCCGTCGGCCTTCATCGAATCCAGCGCCTGCTGCCACTGCGCAATCAGGCGGTCATCGGTTGCCGGCGAGAAAGCAATGTAGGCCTCGCTGCGCAAAAAGCCATAAAGCGGCTCGACCTCCTCAAGACGCAAACCACCGAGAGCCAGAAGGCTCTCCAGCGTGACATTGTCGGCGACGACCACCGGCACCCGGCGATGACGCAGCATATCCATCATCTGCTGCGGCCCACTCACTGCATAAAGATTGTTCAGGCCGCGCGCGCGCAACTCCTGATAGCTGTACCACTGCCGCGGCACGGCAATGCTGCCCAACTTGCCGGCCTGCTCCAGACTCTCGACGCGGATGCCTGAGCCCTTCAGGGCATAGAAGCTGGTGATCACCACGGCCACCGGACCGACCCACTTGAACAACTTCTCGCGCTCGGCGGTGCGCATGGTCACGAACACGCCGTTACCCGCCTCGCCTTGTGCCTCGCGGTAGGCCCGCGCCCAGGGCACCAGATGAATGCGCGCCCCATCTCCCGTACGCGCCAGCAGCTCGCGCACCAGATCGACAGCCATGCCTGTCGGCCGTCCTTCGCGCGCGAAGTTCATCGGCGGGTATTCCTCGGTATAGAGCTGCAGCGTGTCACCCTGCGACACGCCTGACAGGCAGAAAGCGAAGAGGCATCCCAGCCAACGCCAACGCGCGCCATGCATTGCCATGCACCTCATCTTGCCGTACTGCAGGCAGTCTAGTTCGCGACGACTCTCGAGACGACTGTTAACCTGCACGCTCATCCCCTGCCGATACAGCCATGAACAAACTCCTGCTCCAGCAACAGGTCTGCGATCGCCTCGAAGCCGATCTGGCCAGCCTGATCGCTGCCGCCGAGGCCGCTCACCAGGCCGCTACCCACGAAGAAAGCAAGGCGGAGAACAAGTACGACACCCGCGGCCTGGAAGCCTCTTATCTAGCCGCTGGGCAGTCGCGCCGGGTAGCCGAGATACGCCGCGCACTGGCCGCGTGGCGCGCCATGCAGCTACGCGCCTATGACGACGAAAACGGCATTCAGCTCGGCGCGCTGGTCTGCCTGCAAGGCACTGACGGGCGGCGCCAGCGCCTTTTGCTGGGACCGGACGGCGCCGGCCTCAAGCTGCACGATGCGCAGGGCGAGATCCTGCTGATCAGCCCGCACGCGCCACTCGGCCAACAGTTGCTGGGCCAGGGCCCTGGCGACTGGGTGCAGGTCGGCCAGGTGCGCTGGCAGGTGCTGCAGGTAGAGTGAGCCGCAGACGTTGCGCCTAGGGCACGCTGACCTGCAAAGGCTCTGCCAGGCGGCGCAGCGCACCGTTGTCGACCAGTTGCTGAAACACCTCATCGAAACGCTGGCGCAACTGAACATGGGCGGCATCGCGCGGAAAAGCAAAGTAGCCGCGCTGCACATCGATCAAAGGCGACAACTCACGCACGCTCACCTGCTGCTTCAGCGCTACCAGGTGAGGCAGGGTATTGCGCTGATTGCTGGCCAGCAGTTCGATACGCCCGGCCATCAGCATCCGCAGGCCGTTCTCGACACTTTCTACAGGAATGGGCTGCAACCATTCTCGGGCCGCCTCGAACTGACCGCCGTAGACCCAGCCGCGCACTACGGCCACGCGTCGTCCCTGCAGATCGGCGTAGTTGCCGTTCCAGGCAACATCAACGTCACTGCGCGCGTAGAACAGGATGCGGTCCTGATAGAAAGGCTTGGCGGCAAAGGCAAAACGCAGCTCACGCTCAGGGGTGCGATAAGGGCCTACCAGGATATCCGCTTCACCCCGCTCCACCATGTGTTGGGCGCGTGCCCAGGGATGAAGTTCGAAGTGCAACTCGCTGCGCAGCGATCCCGCCATCGACTCCAGTACGGCCGGCCCAAGACCGGTGAAACGACCATCCGCGCTCTGCTCGTAAATGCGAGGGAAATAGGTACCCACCACCTGCAACTCGCGCGCCGTGACTTGGAAGGCAAACAGGCAACTGAGCAACGCACAGACAACCCGCGCAGCATGCAGGGGAAGACGGATCAACCTGTGACGCCCCGCCAGCTTCATGCTCAAGAGACACCCTCGCAAGACCTGGAAAGCAAGGCGACCCACAACCTCGGAACTTCGAGCAGATTGCTCCCCATGCGGCTTGTCTCCAGACACGATTGACGACGGTGGCCGCATTAACCTTAGCCGTGACGGCTGCATCTGGCGACCGCAGTTGCCCACAGCAGACGGGGATGAGTCTGTGGATAAGGCGGGGATAGCGGACTGCAGGCCAGGCGCTCAGCGGGCTGCATACACCTGCTCAGTAAACGCGCAGTCGCTGGCCTCAGGTCAGCTCGCGCCAGGTCAGGTACAGACGCAGATCGAACTCCAGTTGGTGATAGTCGGGCAGCATGTGCTGGCACAGCTTGTAGAAGGCCTTGTTGTGCTCGCTTTCCTTCAGGTGCGCCAGCTCGTGGACGACAATCATGTTGAGGAACTCCGGCGCTGCCTCGCGGAACAGGCTGGCCACCCGAATCTCCTTCTTCGCCTTGAGCTTGCCGCCTTGTACCCGCGATACGGCGGTGTGCAGACCAAGAGCCCGGTGAGTCAGGTCGAGACGATTGTCGTAGAGAACCTTGTCGATGGCAGGCGCGCTGCGCAGGAACTCCTGCTTGAGCTCAAGCACATAGCCGTAGAGTGCCTTGTCGCTTTGCACCTGATGGCGCTGTGGATAACGTGCGGCCAGGTAATCGCCCAGGCGATTTTCCGCCACCATCTGCATCACCTGCTGCTGCAGGTTCGCCGGGTAGCCTTGAAGGTATTTGAAGGGAGTACTCATGCGCGCCAGTGTAACCGCCGGGGCGCCGATGGCGCATGACCCTGGCCGATGGGCTCAGGCAACCGCCACGCGATCATCACCCAGCAGGTAGGCATCGAACCCCAGCTGGTTGAGCAGGTGCACCGCCAGCTCGCTGCGAATTCCGCCTTCCGGCGTCACCACATAACAGATGGAACGGTCGAGCACCGCCGCCTGGGTACGCAGGCTCGCCACCGGCAGGCTGAGGCTCTCCGGCAGATGACCTAAGCGGTATTCCGCAGCCAGTCGCACATCCAGCAGCAGGTGCTTGCGCTGCTCGCGCTGCTGCCAGCGCTGCAGATCCTGCGTACTGATGCGTGGAATCAGTGTCGGGCGTACCAGCTCGACGAAATCGTCACGGTGCAGACGCGCCAGCTCGCCGTCCTCCAGCATGGTCACGCTGGCTGAGCGCACGGCACCACTGATCAGCGCTTCCTCACCAAAGAAGTCGCCCCGCTCCAGTACCAATGCCGGTTGTTCACGACTGGCAGAGGGCAGCCCAACCTGCACCCGCCCGTGCTTGATCACGAAGAAGTGCTCACCCGGTTCGCCGTAGCGCACCACCGTCGTCCCGGCATGGCATTCAACGTATTCGAAACGGGCTAGCAAAGCATGCAGGTGCGAGGGCGGCAGGCGGCCAAACAGGGGGGTCGCCAGCAGACGGGTCAGCCAGTCGTCTTCAGCCTGTTCCTCCTGTCGATCCGTCAGGCTGCTGACTTCATAGGCCGCCTCCTGGCTCCAGCTCAACAACCGCTCCAGCAGCTGATGCTCGACGGCGAACAGGCAGACATCGGTGATGGCGCGAACCGTGACGGGATTGCTCGGCCCCGGATTCAATGGCAAGTGCGCCTCGGGCGAGCCACCTTCAAGCGCACGCTTGCCTGTGCCATCCTCGACACTGACCTTGCCGGCCAGCAGATAATACTGCGCCAGGGAGCGCTCCCCCCTGCGCAGCAGCGGCGTCCCCGCCGGGCGCTGCAGATAGTTGAGGCTGGCATGCAGCTGCTGCCGGTAGTGCGGGGTCAGGAAATCCATCGGACTGAAGCCACTCAACTGCTCGCAGGTCAGCCTGGAGAGTTCGTTAGGCATAGCAAGCACCTCCGCAATGAAACGCAACCCTGCGCACAGTGGGCGCTCCATTGCCAAGGATGTATTAACGATAGCGCCAGGCCAGCATCCCGGCACTGACATTGGTCGGATCGCCTAGCCCGCTGAATAACGCATTGCCATTCAAAGCGTTGCGCACAGAAACCGGGGATGAATCTGTGGATAACCGCGGGAGCAAACACGCCAGCCCAGAGAGCCCGCGAGCTGCACGGCCCCGCTCAGTTTTCGCTCAGCGCTGCGGGCAAACCCGTACTGCACTGTCCAGCAGCAGCGAACAGGGCTGATCGGCCAGGTAGCTGCGGTAGACCCGCAGCAACTGCTCGGGGGTGTAACGACAGGATTGCCGCCTGCACTCGGCGCTGAACGCGAAGCGACCGTCGACCGGCTCGGCCAGGTGAATGCGAATCGCAGGCCAGTCGCTCGGCGCAGCCTCCGCCGGCGTGAACAACAGGCGCTCGCGTCGCCGTACCAGGTCGCCACCAGCTGCGGCATAGTCGAAGACGAACAATAAAGTGCGCGAAACCTTGGTCGTGCACTCGGCGCGCGTGATGCAGTGCTGCGGATCACTCGGCACGACGACAGGAGTGCTCCCCTCCTCGATCGGCGCCTGGCCGGCACAGCCGGCCAACAGCAGTACCGCACCTAGCGCCAGGCTACGTGACGACATATCTATCTCCCCAATACGAGAAAGCCCCGCGGAGCGGGGCTTTCGGTGCAACAGGTCGCTTAGTTGACCTTGGCGGCCAGCTCGCCACTGGCGTAACGCTGGTACATGCCCTCCAGGGAGATCGGCTTGATCTTCGAGGCATTGCCGGCGGTGCCGAAGGCTTCATAGCGGGCGATGCAGATGTCGCGCATGGCAACGATGGTCTTGGCGAAGAACTTGCGCGGGTCGAACTCGCTCGGGTGCTCGGCCATCATGCGGCGGATGGCGCCGGTGGAGGCCAGGCGCAGGTCGGTGTCGATGTTGACCTTGCGCACGCCGTGCTTGATGCCCTCGACGATCTCCTCGACTGGCACGCCGTAGGTTTCCTTGATGTCGCCGCCAAACTCGTTGATGACCTTCAGCCACTCCTGCGGCACCGAGGAGGAGCCGTGCATCACCAGGTGGGTGTTGGGGATGCGCTTGTGGATTTCCTTGATGCGCTCGATGGAGAGCACGTCGCCGGTCGGCGGTTTGGTGAACTTGTAGGCGCCGTGGCTGGTGCCGATGGCAATCGCCAGGGCATCGACCTGAGTGGCCTTGACGAAGGCCGCGGCCTCTTCCGGGTCGGTCAGCAGCTGGCTGTGGTCCAGCACGCCTTCGGCGCCAACGCCGTCTTCTTCACCGGCCATGCCGGTTTCCAGGCTGCCCAGGCAGCCCAGTTCGCCTTCCACGGACACGCCGCAGGCATGGGCGAAGGCCACGGTCTGCTGGGTGACGCGCACGTTGTAGTCGTAGTCGGCCGGGGTCTTGCCGTCTTCCTTCAGCGAGCCGTCCATCATCACCGAGCTGAAACCCAGCTGGATCGAACGCTGGCACACGTCCGGGCTGGTGCCATGGTCCTGGTGCATGCACACCGGGATGTGCGGGAATTCTTCGATGGCGGCGAGGATCAGGTGGCGCAGGAAGGGCGCACCGGCGTATTTGCGCGCGCCGGCGGAAGCCTGGACGATCACCGGGGAATCGGTCTTGTCGGCCGCTTCCATGATCGCGCGCATCTGCTCGAGGTTGTTGACGTTGAAAGCTGGTACGCCGTAGCCGAACTCGGCGGCGTGGTCCAGCATCTGACGCATGCTGATCAGTGCCATGTGTTCCTGTCTCCCGGAAAAAGGGTCGTTAATCGTGCAGCCTGCCCCACGGGCGGCCTGGTTCAAGTTCTCCGGAAGGTACGGCTTCGCCCGCTTCCGGTGCGCGCGGCCAGTTGGCCACGCGGTGTTGCAAAATCCTCGCCGCTCAGCGCGCCTTGCAGTTGCGCCCGACGATCTGCTCATTGCCGACCCGGTAGACCAGCCCTTCCTCACCCTTGGTGTGGAAGGCCAGTAGCGGATCGCTGTACAGCTCCCCCGAGCCCGCAGGCTGGCGCTTGAGGCGGTGGGCGATATCGCTGCCGCCCAGACGCAGGTCGATGGCCTCTTCGCCCGCCGGGCGCCACAACACTTCGGTGTGATTGTCGCAAACCCAGCGGGTCCACTGATCATGGGCGACGGGCTGATCGGCGCACGCCGATAGCCACAGCGGCGCAGTGAGCAACCCAACAAGCCACAAGCCTTTCATTCGCTCTCCTCAATCGCAACGCTGGCTGGGCATGCCGCCATTGGCGCCGCCGCCCTGCCCGTCCATGCGCTCCGCGCCCTGGCTACTCGGCGTTTCAATCTGCGCGGGGCTGAAGACCCTGCAAGCCTTTTCGCGGGCATCACCCGCGCAACCCGCCAACAGCACAGCGACAACCCCCAGCAGCATCCACCTGGTCATGGCCTTACTCCTTGCACGAGAAATCGGACAACCCGATCTGCCCAGGGTTTAACCGGGGCAGTACCGAGGCTCGTCTTTCACCCTAGCAGGACAAGACCGGCAACGCGCTGCATCAGGCCTTGGCGCGCGCTTCCAGCACTTCCACCGCCGGCAGCACCTTGCCCTCGACGAACTCGAGGAAAGCACCACCGCCAGTGGAGATGTAGGAAATCTGCTCGCCCACGCCGTACTTGTCGATCGCCGCCAGAGTGTCGCCACCACCGGCGATGGAGAAGGCCGGGCTCTCGGCGATGGCCTGGGCCAGCGCCTTGGTGCCGTTGCCGAACTGGTCGAACTCGAACACGCCGACCGGGCCGTTCCACAGAATGGTCTGTGAGGCCTTGAGCATCTCGGCGAACTGCGCGGCGGTCTGCGGGCCGATATCCAGGATCATGTCATCCTCGGCAACGTCCTTGACTGCCTTGACGGTGGCCTCGGCGTCTTCGGCGAAAGCCTTGGCGACCACCACATCGACCGGCAGCGGCACGCTGACCTTGGAAGCTATGGCCTTGGCGGTGTCGACCAGATCGGCTTCGTACAGCGACTTGCCCACCGGCAGGCCGGCAGCGGCGAGGAAAGTGTTGGCGATACCGCCGCCGACGATCAGCGAGTCGCAGATGTCGGCCAGCGAGTTGAGCACGTCGAGCTTGGTCGACACCTTGGAACCGGCGACGATCGCCAGCATCGGGCGGGCCGGCTTGTCCAGGGCCTTGCCCAGGGCTTCCAGCTCGGCGGCCAGCAGCGGGCCGGCCGCAGCGACCTTGGCGAACTTGGCAACGCCGTGGGTCGAGCCCTCGGCACGGTGGGCGGTGCCGAAGGCGTCCATCACGAACACGTCGCACAGGGCGGCGTACTGCTGGGCCAACTCGTCAGCGTTTTTCTTCTCGCCCTTGTTGAAGCGCACGTTCTCGAACAGCACGAGCTCGCCGGCCTTGACCTCGACACCGCCGAGGTAGTCCTTGACCAGCGGCACGTCGCGACCCAGGGCCTTGGACAGGTAGGCGGCGACCGGCGCCAGGCTGTTCTCTTCGCTGAACTCGCCCTCGGTCGGACGCCCCAGGTGCGAGCAGACCATCACTGCCGCGCCCTTCTCCAGGGCCAGCTTGATGGTTGGCAGCGCAGCGAGGATGCGCGCATCGCTCTTCACCACGCCGTCCTTCACCGGCACGTTGAGGTCTTCGCGGATCAGCACGCGCTTACCGGCGAGGTCGAGATCGGTCATCTTCAGAACGGTCATGGTCAGTCCTTCACGGGGGCTGGTTACTTGGAGGAATTGGCGGCGGCGAGGAAATGTTCCGCGACGTCGAGCATGCGGTTGGCGAAGCCCCATTCGTTGTCGAACCAGGCCAGCAGGTTGACTAGGCGCGGGCCGGAAACCCGGGTCTGGCTGCCGTCGACGATGGCCGAATGGGCGTCGTGATTGAAATCGCAGCTGGCGTGGGGCAGCTCGGTGTAGGCCAGCAGGCCCTTGAGCGGGCCGGCTTCGGCGGCCTGGCGCAACAGCGTATTGATCTCGGCTGCGCTGGTGTCGCGTGCCACCTGCAGGGTGATGTCCAGGCAGGAGACGTTGACCGTCGGCACGCGGATGGCCTTGGCCTGCACCCGCCCGGACAGCTCTGGCAGCAGACGCTCGATACCGCGCGCCAGGCCGGTGGACACCGGGATCACCGACTGGAAGGCCGAGCGCGTGCGGCGCAGGTCTTCGTGGTGGTAGGCGTCGATCACCGGCTGGTCGTTCATCGCCGAGTGAATGGTGGTGATGGAAACGTACTCCAGCCCCACCGCCTCGTTGAGCAGTTTCAACAGCGGCACCGCGCAATTGGTGGTGCAGGAGGCGTTGGACACCAGTTTTTCGGCACCGGACAGGCGCTGCTGGTTGACGCCGAACACCACCGTGGCGTCGACATCCGCCTCGCCGGCCATCGGCTGGGAGAACAGCACCCGCGGCGCACCGGCAGCGAGGAAGCGTTCGCCATCGGCGCGGCTGTGGTAGACGCCGGAGCACTCCAGCAGCAGGTCGATGCCCAGGCCGGCCCAGTCGATGGCCTCCGGTTCGCTCTGGCGCAGCACCTTCACGCAGTCGCCATTGATGTGCAGGCAGTCACCGTCGACCTGCACCTGGCCGGGGAAGCGGCCGTGGGTAGAGTCGAAACGGGTCAGGTATTCGATGCTGGCCTGATCGGCCAGGTCGTTCAACGCGACGATCTCGAAGCCCGCCGCGGCGCCACGCTCATGCAAGGCGCGCAGCACGCAGCGACCGATACGGCCGTATCCGTTCAGGGCGACTTTGTAGGGGCGGGCGTTGGGCATGGGTTCTCTCGGCGTCTGCGGTGTGCCCCCTCTCCCATTCATGGGAG
>NZ_JBICIT010000019.1:0-235194 GCF_043102245.1 Pseudomonas sp. zbq_18
GTTAGTGCGCATGGTGATGGTTCTGTGGGAGCGGCTTTAGCCGCGATATTTGGCAACTGCCGGGCCACCTGGATCGCGGCTGAAGCCGCTCCCACAAAAGCACTCAGAACTTTCAGACGGTGCAAACGCCCCTTCAGGAGCGAACGCACCCGGAGCGCAGAGTAGGGCCGGATGCAGGGGCAAAGCGTTTTGCCTACTTTTTCGGGGCCGGCCATCCGGCGACTGGAAAAGTAGGTCGCCCGGGTGGGCGAAACCCGGGGCGTCGGCCAACACAGCAAACAGCCATGCCTCTAGGCTGGGGCAACCGCACCAACACCCATTCTTGCCAGTCTGGTATCAACCCGCACAACCCAACCTGTCACTTGGTTCGCTCTCCAAACGTCCGCGAAAAGCAAAAAAATCCCCGCGACCAGGAGCGGATCGCGGGGAGCGCAATGGTCGGCAAGGGCGGGCCGACCCAGGAGGAAACCTTGGCTCAGGCGTTGGGCTGCCAGCCTCCGCCGAGGGCTTTATAGATGGCGACGATGCCTTGGTACAGCTCGACCTCGGCCTGCGCCTGGGCGTCTTCGGCGGCCAGGCGCTCACGCTCGGCGTCGAGCAGCACGAGGAAATCCACCGTTCCTTCGCGGTAGCGCACAGCAGCCTGCTCGGCGGCGGCGCGGGTGGCTTCCGACTGACGTACCAGCGACACCAGGCGCTGCTGGCGCTTGCTGTAGTCGCTGAAGGCGTTTTCCGACTCTTCCAGCGCGATCAGCACCTGCTGCTCGTAGTTGGCCAGCGCACCTTCGGCATCGGCCTTGGCACCGCGAATACGGGCGCGCACGCTGCCCAGATCGAAGGCAGCCCAGCTGATGGTCGGCGCCACGGCCCAGGCACGGGCATCGGAAGCGCCGATCTGCGAGCCGCGCCCGGCGGTGAAGCCGAGGAAGCCGGACAGGCTCACGCGCGGGAACAGATCCGCCGTGGCCACACCCACCTGGGCCGTGGCCCCCGCCAACTGGCGTTCGGCGGCGCGGATATCGGGGCGACGGCGCAGCAGTTCGGTCGGGTCGCCGATCGGCAGCGCCTTGGCGATCACCGGCAACGGCTTGGGCGACAGGTCCACGCTCAGCTGTTCCGGCCGCTGGCCGAGCAGGGTGGCGATGCGGTTGCGCGCTCGGGCCTCGATGGCTTGTAGTTGCGGCACGCTGGCCTCGGTGGCCGCCAGGCGACCATCGGCGCGCAGCACGTCCAGTTCGTTGCCGATACCGGCGTCGCGCAGTTGCACGGTCAGGGCACGGGAGTCCTGCTGGTTCTTCAGGTTTTCCCGGGCGATGGCCTCACGCAGCTGGGCGCCGCGCAAGGTGCCGTAGGCATCGACCAGTTCGGCGATCAGGCTGACCTGCAGCTGTTGCAACTCGGCCTCAGCCACGCCGATGTCAGCCTCGCTGGCTTCGATCTGGCGCTGGATGCGGCCGAACAGATCCAGCTCCCAGGCCATGTTCAGGCCCAGGTCATAGCGTTCCTGGCGGATGCGCTCTTCAGTGGTCGGCGGTTGCTGGGCCTTGCCGAACTCACCGCTGGCGGCGCTGGTGACCACCGGGAACTGGTCATTACCGACGTCGTCACGAATGGATCGGGCCGCCTTGAGGCGGGCGAAGGCCACGCGCAGCTCGCGGTTTTCCTGCAGTGACTGCTGCACCAGCTGGTTCAGCGTGGCGTCGTCGAACTGCTGCCACCACAGTGTTTCGAAACGCGCGCGCTCGACCTTGGCAGCATCGGCCGCGGCGAGCCGCGCGGGCTCGGTTGCCGGGGCCTGGTAGTCCGGGCCCACGGCGCAGGCGGAAACGGCCAGGGCCAGCAGGGCAGGGGCGAAAGCCTTGTACATCATGCGTGTGCTTCCTTGATCAGGGCGGCCTTGTGCGCTTCGCGTTTCTCCACGAAGGCGCGGATCAGTACGTAGAACACCGGGGTCAACAGCAGGCCGAAGAAGGTCACGCCGATCATGCCGCTGAACACCGCCACGCCCATGGCATGACGCATTTCCGCGCCAGCGCCGGAGCTCAGCACCAGGGGCACCACGCCCATGATGAAGGCGATGGAGGTCATCAGGATCGGGCGCAGGCGCAGGCGGCAGGCTTCCAGTACCGCGCTCATGCGGTCCATGCCTTCTTCCTGCTTTTCCTTGGCGAACTCGACGATGAGGATGGCGTTCTTGCACGCCAGACCCACCAGCACGATCAGGCCGATCTGGGTGAACACGTTGTTGTCGCCGCCGGCCAGGATTACCCCGGTGATGGCGGAGAACAGCACGGTCGGCACGATCAGAATCACCGCCAGCGGCAGGCTCCAGCTTTCGTACTGGGCGGCCAGCACCAGGAAGGCCAGCAGCACGCAGAGCGGGAAGATGAAGATCGCGGTGTTGCCGGCGAGGATCTGCTGGTAGGTCAGGTCCGTCCACTCATAGGCCATGCCGTTGGGCAGCTCTTCGTCGAGCAGCTTGGCAATGGCTGCTTCGGCCTGGCCGGAGCTGTAGCCGGGCGCCGCCGCGCCGTTGATCTCGGCGGTGATGAAGCCGTTGTAGTGCATCACCCGATCCGGGCCGGCGCTGTTCTCGACCTTGACGAAGGTCGACAGCGGCACCATTTCCCCGCGGTTGTTGCGCACCTTGAGCTGGCCGATCTGCTCCGGCTCCAGACGGAACTGCTGGTCGGCCTGGACGTTGACCTGATAGGTACGGCCGAAGCGGTTGAAGTCGTTGGCATACAGCGAACCCAGGTACACCTGCATGGTGTCGAAGATGTCGCTGATGGCCACGCCGTGGGTCTTGGCTTTTTCGCGGTCGATGTTGGCGTCGATCTGCGGCACGTTGACCTGGTAGCTGGTGAACAGCGACATCGGGTCCAGTTCCGGCAGCTGACGGGCCTTGGCCAGGATGTTCTGAGTCTGCTGGTACAGCTCTTCGTAACCCAGGTTGCCGCGGTCTTCCACCTGCAGGCGGAAGCCGCCGATGGTGCCGAGGCCCTGTACGGGTGGCGGCGGGAAGATGGCGATGTAGGCGTCCTGAATCTCGGCGAACTGCTGGTT
The DNA here is from genome assembly GCF_043102245.1 of Pseudomonas sp. zbq_18. NCBI lineage: Bacteria > Pseudomonadati > Pseudomonadota > Gammaproteobacteria > Pseudomonadales > Pseudomonadaceae > Pseudomonas > Pseudomonas sp. zbq_18. The sequence continues at coordinate 3,067 of NZ_JBICIT010000019.1, forward strand.
CAGCTCGGCGGCGATGGCGCCGGCGGACATCGACGGGTCCTTGCGCTCATCGAAGGGCTTGAGCGGGGTGAACACGATGCCGCTGTTCGGGCTGTTGGTGAAGCCGTTGATCGACAGGCCGGGGAAGGCCACGGTGTTCTCCACGCCAGGATGCTTGCTGGCGATCTCGGACATGCGCTTGATCACGTCTTCGGTGCGATCGAGGGTAGCGGCGTCTGGCAGTTGGGCGAAGGCGACCAGGTACTGCTTGTCCTGCTGCGGCACGAAGCCGGTCGGGGTGCTGGAGAAGCCCAGGTAACCGAGCACCAGCAGGCCACCGTAGACCAGCAGGGCGATGGAACTACCACGCAGCACGCGCTTCACGGTGCCGACGTAGCCATGGCTGGCACGGTCGAAGAAACGGTTGAACGGAGCGAACAGCCAGCCGCCGAACAGTTTGTCGAGCACGCGGGAGAAGCGGTCCTTGGGCGCGTGGTGATCCTTGAGCAGCACGGCGGCCAGGGCTGGCGACAGGGTCAGCGAGTTGAACGCCGAGATCACGGTCGAGATAGCGATGGTCAGCGCGAACTGCTGGTAGAACTGCCCGGTGAGGCCGGAGATGAACGCGGTCGGCACGAACACGGCGCACAGCACCAGGGCGGTGGCGACGATCGGGCCGGTCACCTCCTTCATGGCCTGGCGAGTGGCGTCAATCGGCGACTTGCCCAGGCCAATGTTGCGCTCGACGTTCTCTACCACCACGATGGCGTCGTCCACCACGATGCCGATGGCCAGCACCAGGCCGAACAGCGACAGAGCGTTGAGCGAGAAGCCGAACAGATGCATCACGGCGAAGGTGCCGATCAGCGACACAGGCACGGCGGCCAGCGGGATGATCGAGGCGCGCCAGGTTTGCAGGAACAGGATCACCACCAGCACCACCAGCACGATGGCTTCGAGCAGGGTGTGTACCACCGCCTCGATGGAGCCGCGCACGAAGATGGTCGGGTCGTAGACGATTTCGTAGTCCACGCCCTGGGGGAAGCTCTGCTTCAGCTCGGCCATGCGCTCCCGCACGGCGTTGGAGATTTCGATGGCATTCGAGCCGGGTCGCTGGAATACCGGGATGGCTACGGCTGGCTGGTTGTTCAGCAGCGAGCGCAGAGCGTATTGGTTGGAGCCCAGCTCGACGCGGGCGATGTCCTTCAGGCGGGTGATCTCGCCATCGTCACCGGCGCGGATGATGATGTTCTCGAACTCGTCCTCGCTGACCAGGCGGCCCTGGGTGTTGATCGACAGCTGGAAGCTGTTGCCGGCATCGGACGGCGGCGCACCGAGCGCACCGGCGGCGACCTGGCGGTTCTGTTCGCGGATGGCGTTGACCACGTCGGTGGCGGTGAGGTTGCGCGAGGCCACCTTGTTCGGGTCCAGCCACACGCGCAGCGAGTAGTTGCCCATGCCGAACAGCTGCACGTCACCCACACCATCCAGGCGCGCCAGCTCGTCCTTGACGTTGAGCGCGGCGTAGTTGGACAGGTAGAGCATGTCGTAGCGGTTATCCGGCGAGGTCAGGTGCACCACCATGGTCAGGTCCGGCGAGGCCTTGTCCACGGTCACGCCGAGGCGCTGCACCTCGGTGGGCAGGGTCGGCATGGTGCGGGTCACGCGGTTCTGCACCTGCACCTGGGCGTTGTCCAGGTCGGTGCCGAGGGCGAAGGTGATGGTCAGGGTCAGCTTGCCGTCGTTGGTCGACTGCGAGGACATGTACAGCATGCCCTCGACGCCGACGATGGCCTGCTCCAGCGGCGAGGCCACGGTTTCACCGATCACCTTAGGGTTGGCGCCGGGGAAGTTGGCGCGCACCACCACGGTAGGCGGCACCACTTCCGGATATTCGCTGATCGGCAGCTGGAACAGCGAGATCGCACCAGCGATCAGGATCAGCAGGGACAGCACGGCGGCGAAGATCGGCCGCTTGATGAAGAACTGGGAGAAATTCATCTTCGTCTACCTGTTCGGATAGGCTTTTTCGGGGTGAGCCGGCCTACGGCACGGCTCACCGGACGTTGTTCAGGTTTGTTGCGGCGGGCGGCGCCTGGCGCTGCCCGGCCTGGGCGGGATCAGCTGCGCGGCGTACCGGGCTTGATGCGCTGCTCGGCGACCTGCGGGGCGCGACTGCCATCGACGGCGCGGCGCAGTTCGGCCAGGTGGGCGAGGGTGCTGTCATCGGCCATCGGCACACGCTGCGGGTCGACCGGCGCGCCGGGCATGGCACGTTGCAGGCCGTTGACCACAATCTGCTCGCCCTTGGAGAGGCCCTGGCGCACGATGCGCAGGCCTTCCAGCTTCGGGCCCAGCTCGATGGCGCGGTATTGCACGGCGTTGTTCTTGTCCAGCACCAGGACGAACTTCCTGCCCAGGTCGGTGCCGATGGCTTCGTCCTTGATCAGGGCAGCCGGGTAGGTCTGGCTGCCGACCAGCTTGAGGCGGGCGTAGAGGCCTGGGGTGTACAGGCCTTCGCTGTTGTCGAACACAGCACGGCCACGAATGGTGCCGGTGCGCGGGTTGACCTGGTTGTCAAGGAAGTCCAGCTGGCCCTGATGCGGGTGGCCGCTTTCGCTGGACAGACCGAGGTAGACCGGGCTGCCGCCACGGGCATCGCTGCCGGACTGGCGCGCCAGTTCCACATACTTGAGGAATACACGCTCGTCGGCGTCGAAGTAGGCGTAGACCTTGTCGGTCGACACCACCGAAGTCAGCAGCGACTCGCCGGCATTGACCAGGTTGCCCTCGGTGATCTCGGCGCGACTGACGCGGCCATCGATGGGGGCGGTGATGCGGGTGAAACCGAGATTGAGCTGGGCATTCTCCAGCTGCGCCTGGATCGCCGCGACTTCGGCCTGGGCCGCGGTGGCAGCACTGGAGCGGGCATCGGCCAGCTCGGTGGAGATGGCATTGCTCTGGCGCAGGCGCTCACCGCGACGGGCTTCGTTGGCGGCGCGGGTGCTGTTGGCGCGGGCCTGTTGCAGTTGCGCTTGCAGGCGTTTGACTTCGGCCTGGAACGGGCGCGGATCGATCTGGAACAGCAGGTCGCCTTTCTTCACCAGGCTGCCTTCGTCGAAGGCCACCTTGTCGATGTAGCCGGATACGCGCGGGCGGATTTCCACCGACTCCGGTGCTTCCAGGCGGCCGGTGAACTCGTCCCACTCGTTGATCGGCTGCTCGATCACTTCGGCAACGCTGACCTTGGCTGCCGGGGTGTTCTGGCTGGTTTCCCCGGCCTTGCCGCAGGCACTGAGCACCAAGGCTGCTGCCAAGGCGAGGGGAAAACGCCAGAAAAGAGGGTTGGGCTGTTCCATGAGTGACTCCGCCGTCGGATTTGAGAATGGGCGGAGTCTGCTGGGCGGCGTTTGATGAGACGAATCGAACAATCCGAAGATGACTATCATCCGGAATGATGGTTTCGTCATCGTTCGTTAATAGTGCATGCATGCACCGTGCTAGAGCGCTGGCGTCACTCCAGACTGTCGGGGTCGCCGCAGAACATCTGGATACGCGAGCGCAGCCAGCGTTCGGCCGGGTCATTGTCCTGAGCGCCGCGCCAGGCCATGTGCAGTTCGAAGGTGCGTGACGGCAGCGGCAGTTCCTCGGCGCGCAGCCCGCCGGCGGCAGTCAGTGCAGCCGCCGTGTAGTCCGGCACGGTGGCGACGATGTCGGTGCCGGCCAGCAGGGTGCCGAGGCCGTTGAACTGGGGTACGGCGAGCACCACGCGGCGCTTGCGCTCGAGTTTTTCCAGCTCTTCGTCGATGAACCCGGTGAGGTCGCCGGCGAACGAGACCAGCGCATGCGGGCGGGCGCAGAAATCATCCAGGCTGACCGTTCCCGGTGCGCTGTCGGCGCGCAACAGCTTGGGCTTGCTACGCCGTAGCACTTTGCGTTTGGCGTTGGCCGGCAATTCCTCGGTGTAGCCGACGCCCACGGAAATCTCCCCGGAGGCCAGCAGGTTGGGCATCAGCAGGTAGTTGGCGCGGCGAATCACCAGCACCACGCCCGGCGCCTCGCCGCGCAGGCGGCGCAGCAGCGGTGGCAGCAGGGCGAACTCGACGTCGTCGGACAGGCCGATGCGGAATACCGCAGTGCTGGTGGCGGGGTCGAAATCGGTGGCGCGGCTGACCGCGGTGGAGATCGAGTCCAGCGCCGGCGAGAGCAGGGCGAAGATCTCCGTGGCCCGCGCGGTGGGCTCCATGGTGCGTCCGGTGCGCACGAACAGCGGATCATCGAACAGGCTGCGCAGGCGGGCGAGGGCGGCGCTGATCGCCGGCTGGCCGAGGAACAGCTTTTCCGCGGCGCGGGTCACGCTGCGTTCGTGCATCAGGGTTTCGAACACGATCAGCAGGTTGAGATCGACACGGCGCAGGTCGTTGCGGTTCATGTTCCAGCTTCCATCCGGGATTGCGTGAAAGGTGCGTGTGTGAGCCGGCGGCGTCAAGTCTTAAGCGGCGCGAGGGATGGCCTGCGACCCTGCGGATCATCCCTATTTATGGTGACTATCAATCTGTGCGGGTGGTCTTGCCGGGTAAGCCCGTATAGAGTCCGTGGCCATAGCAATATGAAGGCGAGGTGTTTGATGTCCCGCATGATCCGATTTCACCAGTTCGGCGATGCCAGCGTTTTGCGTCTGGACGATCTGCCGACCCCGAAACCCGGTCACGGCGAAGTGCTCATACGCACCCAGGCACTTGGTGTCGGTTGGCGCGACGTGCTGTGGCGACAGAACCTGGCCCCTGACCAGCCGGCGCAGCTGCCGGCCGGGGTTGGTTTCGAGCTGGCCGGTGTGGTCGAGGCGACAGGCCCGGGCGTCGACGATCTTGCGCCCGGCATGACTGTAGCCAGCTTCCCGGCCTTCAGCCCCAACCAGTACCCGGCCTGGGGTGATCTGGTGCTGATGCCGCGCAGTGCGCTGGTTCGCTATCCGGAAACACTCAGTCCGGTCGAGGCGGCGGTGCACTACACCCCTTACCTGTTGGCCTATTTCGCCCTGGTCGAACTGGCCGCTGTGCAGCCGGGCCAGCGCGTGCTGATCACCGAAGCCGCACACTGTCTGGCACCGCAGGCGGTGCAAATGGCCAAGGCGCTGGGCGCTACGGTGATCGCTGCCACCAGCGAAGGCGACACCCGTAGTTACCTGCGTGAGCTGGGTGCCGACAAGGTGATCGACACCGAGGAGCAGGATCTGGTGCTGGAGGTGGAGCGCTTCACCGATGGCAAAGGGGTGGAAGTGGTGCTGGACCAATGCGCCGGCCCGCAAATGAAGCTGCTCGGCGATGTTGCGGCCACCCGTGGCAAGTTGATCCTGTATGGTGTCAACGGCGGCAACGATGCGGCTTTCCCGGCTTGCGCCGCGTTCAAGAAGCACCTGCAGTTCTTCCGCCACTGCGTACTGGACTTCACCGGTCAGCCGGAACTGGGCCTGCAGCGTGACGAAGCAGCGGTGCAGCGGGCGCTGACCCGCATCAATCAGATGACGGCAGATCGCCTGCTCAAGCCGACCATCGCCAAGACATTTTCTTTCGAGGATTTCGTCGCGGCCAACCAGTTCATGGAAACCTGCCCGGCTGGCGGTCGGGTGGTCATGACGCTGGAGCCCTGAGTACCTTCGTGCCACCTCAACGCCGCCTTCGGGCGGCGTTTGCATTTCTGCGGGGCAATTCGCTGCGCAATTGTTGAATTGATAAGAATTATCATTAAGATGCGCATCACGTTATCGCCGAGGAATGGCCGATGGGATCGTATCGACGTTGGGAAGGTGGGGCGGAGCTGTCCGTTCAACTGCCTTGCGCAAGCAGGGAACGAGGGCTGGAGCGCCTGTATGCCAGTCACCGTCGTGTCCTGACCGACGCCGCTCAGGGGGTGCTCGGTTGCCGCGCCCGTGCCGAAGACGTGGTGCAGGATGCTTTTCTCAAGCTCTGGGAAAGCGGCGAGCGCCATGCCATCGACGATCCGTTGCGCTACCTGTTCCGCATGGTGCGCAACCTGGCCATCGACCGTCTGCGCCGGCAGAACCTGGAAGGCCGCTACAGCGCCGACGAGGAAGCACTCGACGAGTTGCCCGCACAGCAGTCCGGTCCCGAACAGCGGGCCATCGGCCAGCTGCAATGGCAGCGCCTGCAGTTTGCCCTCGGCGAGCTGCCCGAGCGTACGCGCACCGTCTTCACCATGAGCCAGCTGGAAGGCTACAGCCAGCGCGAGGTGGCCAGCCATCTCAGTGCTTCGCCTACGCTGGTGCATTTCCTCCTGCGCGACGCGCTGAAGCATTGCCGCAGCCGTCTCGAACCTGAAGCGGCCTGATGTTCTTCCTGCTCTGGATCTGCCATGAAACTGCTCAAGCTGTTGTTCCGCGATAATCGCCTGCCGCTTTGCGGCATCGTCCTGCTCAGCCTGTGCAGTGCGATGCTCAGCGTCGGCGTGATCGCCTTCATCAACCAGAAGCTGATTCGCCTGGACGGGGAGCTGGCGACCACGCTGCTCAGCTTCCTCGGTTTGCTGGCGTTGTTGCTGCTGTGTTCCGGGGCAGGGCAGGTGGCGCTGCATACGCTCGGCCACCGCTTTGTCTACCGCCTGCGCCGCAGCCTGGTGCGCCGCGTGCTGGATACCGATATCGAGCGCCTGGAGCAGATTGGCGGCGCGCGCATCCTGGCCAGCCTGTCCAGCGACATTCGCAACATCACCATCGCCTTCGTCTACCTGCCGGAGCTGACCTACGGGCTGATCCTCAGCATCGCCGCCTTCAGCTACCTGTCCTGGCTGTCGCCGGCGCTGTTCGGCATCACTGCTGCCTGGCTGGGCCTGACCCTGCTGGTGGGCTGGTTCTTCGTCGGCAAGGTCAATCACCATATCCGCCTGTTGCGCGAGGCCGAGGATCACCTCTACCAGGACTATCAGGCGATCATCGACGGGCGCAAGGAGCTGGCCCTCAACCGCGACCGCGCGCGGCTGCTGTATGACGAGGAGTTCGACCGCGATGCCCGCGCCTACCGCGACAACGTCACCCGCGCCGATATCTTCAACGGCCTGGCGGGCAACTGGGCCAATGCCATGGTGCTGGGCAGTATCGGCATCGTGTTTTTCTGTGCCAGCGGCCTGGGCTGGGCGCCCGGCGAAGTGGCCGCCACCTTCGCCCTGACCGTGCTGTTCCTGCGCGCGCCCATGGTCGCCACTGTCGCCGCTCTGCCCAGCCTGCTGGCCGCGCGCATCTCGCTGGACAAGCTGGAAACCCTGGAGCTGGCGCCGGAAACCGCTGAAATCGCAGCGGTCGAAAGCCTCGGCCAGTGGCAGAGCCTGCAGCTTGCCGGTGTCGAATACCGTTATCCGGGCGAGGGCGATGAGGCCGGCTTCGATGTCGGCCCGATCGATCTGGAGTTGCGCCGTGGCGAGCTGGTGTTTCTGGTCGGCGGCAACGGCAGCGGCAAGTCGACCCTGGCGCGCCTGCTCACTGGCCTGCATCGTCCGGCCGCAGGGGAAATCCGCCTCGACGGCCGCGTGGTGCAGGCCCATGAATGGCAGGCGTACCGCCAGCTGTTCGCCAGCGTGTACACCGACTTCCATCTGTTCTCCCGCCTGCTCGGTCCGGCTGGTATCGAGGTGGAGGAATCGCTGGTGGGGCAATGGCTGGATCGCCTGCGCCTGCGCCACAAGGTGCGGTTTGCCAATGGGCGGCTGGCTGACACGCGCTTCTCCCAGGGCCAGCGCAAGCGCCTGGCCCTGATGCTGGCGATGCTGGAGGGGCGCGACATCCTTATCCTCGATGAGTGGGCCGCCGACCAGGACCCGCTGTTCCGTCGCCTGTTCTACCGCGAGCTGTTGCCGCAGCTGAAGGCCGCCGGCAAGACCGTGCTGGCCATTACTCACGACGACCATTACTTCGATCAGGCCGACCGCCTGTTGAAGATGGATGGCGGTCGTCTTAGCGAACTCACCGGCGTCGAGCGCGAGCGCGCCACCCAGGACGCGGTGCGCGAGATCGGCGGCTCCATCCCAGTCTGATGCCTCGCTGTGCAGGCCCCGAGTTAGGGGGCGGCACCGTCATGTCCGCGAAATCGATTTAAGTGAAAATTATTCGCATCTTCGTGCGTCTTTAAAGCGTGCCACTTTCAACGAGGGATACCCCATGAGCCTGGACAACCCGCAAACCACTTTCCTGGTCGTGGTCAACGACGAGCAGCAGTACGCCATCTGGCCGGCCTACAAGGCCGTGCCCGCCGGCTGGAAGGAAGACGGCGTGCGCGGCGACAAGGCAACTTGCCTGGCGCATATCGCCAGCGTCTGGACCGACATGCGTCCGCGCAGCCTGCGCGAGGCCATGGACGCCTGATGCAACTGTTCTGCCTGGCCCATGCCGGCGCCAGCGCCATGCCCTACGCACGCTGGCGAAAGCGCCTGCCGTACTGGCTGGAAGTCTGCCCGCTGGAATTGCCAGGACGCGGTGCCCGCGAGGACGAACCGCTGTGCCAGGAGCTGCCGGCGCTGCTGGCCGACCTCAGCCAGACCTGGCGCCGCGAGTGCCAGGGCCCCTACCTGCTGTGGGGTCACAGTCTGGGCGCCATGCTGGCCTTTGAACTGGCTCAGGCGCTGATTGGCGAAGGGCATGAGGCGCCGCTGGCACTGTTCGCCTCGGCCTCGCGTGCGCCCTCACGCCGTCTGCAGGCGCCGCGCATGACTGCCTGCAGCGACGGCGAGCTGTTCGCCAGCCTCGATGGCTTCGCCCGTCTGCCGCGCGAGCTGCTGGCCGATCCGCTGTTCCGTCGCGAACTGCTGCCGGTCCTGCGCAGCGACTTTGCCCTGGCCGAGAGCTACCGCTACCAGCGCCGCGCGCCCTTGCCTTGCGCCCTGCACGTGCTCGGTGCGCGCCGCGACTGCCTGAGCGAGGACGACCTGCGCGCCTGGCGCCGCGAAACTCGCGGTCCCTTCACCCTGGAGTGGCTGGATGGCGATCACGCCTACCTGCGCCCCCAGGAAGACGAACTGCTGTCCCTGATCGAATTCCATGCCTCGCGCCTGCTACGGCGCGAGGCGGCCGGCTTGCCTCTGGGCGCCTAGGCCACTCTTGCGAGGTTCTGCCATGAACGCACCTGTCCCGACCAATACCGCTTTGCAATGGGCACCGCTGTCCTTCGCCCAGCAGCGGCTGTGGTTCTTCAGCCGTCTGGAAAGCGGCAGCAGCGCCTACAACCTCGGCGGGCTGCTGCGTTTCGAAGGGGCGCTGGATCTGGACGGCCTGCGTCATGGCCTGGATCAGGTTTATGCCCGTCATGCGGCGCTGCGCACTGTATTCCGCGAGCAGGACGGGCTGGCCCAGCAGGCCGTGCTACCGACGGGTTCGATGCCACTGCAGATCATCGACCTCGAAGGCCGCGCCGAGCAGGTCGAGGCCCTGGCGCGCGACTTCATCGAGGCCGATTACGACCTGACCCGCGGCCCGCTAGTCCGTTGCGCCCTGTATCGCCTGGGCGATAACAGTCACGCGCTGGCCGTGGGCATGCACCACATCATCTCCGACGCCTGGTCGGTGCGGGTGATGGTCGAGGAGATGGCCGAGTTCTATCGGGCCCGCCAACAGAACCGCCAGCCGTTCATGACCCCGCAGCCGCTGCAGTACAGCGAGTACGCCGTCGGCCAGCGCGAGTGGCTGGACAGCGAAGCGGGTGCGCGGCAGATGGCCTTCTGGCGCGAGCGCCTGGGCGGCGAGCAGCCGCCGCTGAGCCTGATCCCGGACTTCCCGCATAACGCCCAGGCCGCGCGACGTGCGGCCTATCGGACGTTGCAGGTGGAGCCGGCTTTGGTGGCGCGGCTCAGCGACCTGGCCAAAGCCACTGGCGCGACGCTGTTCACCGTGCTGCTGGCGGCCCTGCAGCTGCAGCTGGCGCGCCTGTCCGGTCAGCGCGAAGTGCGCATCGGCGTGCCGGTTGCCGGCCGCGCCAAGGGTAATGAGCGCCTGGTCGGGTTCTTCGTCAACACCCTGGTGCTCAAGGCCGAGCCGCGCCCCGAACTGTCGGTAGCGGCCTGGTTGGAGCAGACCCGTGCCGGCCTGAAGGAAGCGCAGGCGCATCAGCTGATGCCTTTCGAGCGCCTGGTGGAAGAACTGGCGCCGAGCCGCAGTCTGGGCCAGCAGCCGCTGTTCCAGGTGGCCTTCAACTACCGGCGCCAGCACCCACTGGCAGCCAACTGGCTGCCGGGCATCGACACCAGCCTGAAGGAAGTACCGTCCAGCCAGATTCCCTTCGACCTGGCCCTGGATGCGGTGCGCGACAAAGGTGACCAGTTGTCGATCAACTTCGCCTACGCAGCCGACCTGTTCGCCGAAAGCAGCATCGAGCGCCTGATTGCCGGCTTCCTCGAAGTGCTCGACGGTTTCGCCAGCGCGCCGCAGGCGGCGCTGGGTGAAGTGGCGCTGGTGACGGCGCCTGAACTGGCGCAGCTGAGCAAGTGGAATACCTCGCACCAGGCCTTCGATGCCACGCGTCTGCTGCCCGCGCTGATCGCCGAGCAGGCGCGTCTGCGCCCGGAGGCTATTGCCCTGGTGCATGGCGGCGAGCGTGTGTCATACGCCGAGCTGGAGGCCAGCGCCAATCGCCTGGCCAACCTGCTGGTTTCCCACGGCGTGCAGCCGGAATCCCGCGTCGGTGTCTCGCTGGAGCGTGGCAACGCGATGATCGTCGCCATGCTCGGCGTGCTGAAGGCCGGTGGCGCCTTCGTGCCGCTCGATCCGGATTACCCGCGCGAGCGTCTGAGCTACATGGTCGAGGACTCGGGGCTGAAGTGGCTGATCACCAGCTCCGATCTGGCCGAGCGCCTGCCGCTGTCCTCTTCGGTCGAGCCGCTGTATCTGGATCAGCTGGACCTGTCGGCCTCCGAGGATTCGACTCCAGCCGTTCAGCTGCATCCGTTGAATCTGGCCTATCTGATCTACACCTCTGGCTCCACCGGCCAACCCAAGGGCGTGGCGGTGAACCATCTGGGCCTGAGCATGCATGTGCAGACCATCGGCCAGCGCTATGGCATGACCCCGGACGACGTGGAACTACACTTCGCCTCGATCAGTTTCGACGGCGCCCTGGAGCGCTGGACCGTGCCGCTGGCCTTCGGCAGCTGCCTGGTGATCCGTGACCAGGAACTGTGGAGCGCGGAGAAGACCTGCCAGGTAATCGCCGACGAAGGCGTGACCATCTCCTGCCTGCCGCCCAGCTATGCCCAGCAACTGCTGGATTGGGTGGAAAGCCAGAACCTCAAGTTGCCTGTCAGATCGTGGACCCTGGGCGGCGAAGCCTTTACCCGCGAGACCTACGAGCGTCTGCTGAAAGTGCTGCAGCCGCAACGCATCATCAACGGCTATGGCCCGACCGAGACCGTGGTGACCCCGCTGATCTGGGAAGCCTTCCCCGGTGACAGCTTCGAAGCCGCCTACGCTCCCATCGGCAACCCGGTCGGCCCGCGCAGCCTGTATGTCCTCGATGCCGAGCTAAATCTGCTGCCCATCGGCGTGGCCGGCGAGCTGTATATCGGTGGCGAAGTGGGCCTGGCTCGCGGTTACTTCCAGCGCCCGGAACTGACTGCCGAGCGCTTCCTGCCTGACCCGTTCGGCGCCGCCGGCGAGCGCATGTATCGCACCGGCGACCTGGTGCGCTGGCGTGCGGACGGCACCCTGGATTACCTGGGCCGGGTCGACCATCAGGTGAAGATCCGTGGTTTCCGTATCGAGCTGGGCGAGATCGAGAGTCAGCTGCTGGCCCTGGAAGGCGTGCAGGAAGCGGCGGTGATCGCCCGTGAGACGCCGACCGGCAAGCAGTTGGTGGGCTATGTGGTGACTAAAGAGGGCACCGACACCGCGGAGCTCAAGGCCGAACTGGCCAAGATCCTGCCGGACTATATGGTCCCCGCACAGATCATCGCCCTGGAAAAACTGCCGCTAACCCCGGCTGGCAAGCTGGATCGCGCCGCGCTGCCGGAGCCGACCTGGCAGAGCCAGGACTACGAGGCCCTGCAAACCGATAACGAGCGCATCCTCGCCGCCATCTGGGCCGACGTACTGGGTGTGGAGCGGGTAGGGCGCCAGGATCACTTCTTCGAGCTGGGCGGTGATTCCATCGTCGCCTTGCAGGTGGTCAGTCGTGCACGCCAGCAGGGGCTGGGCCTGACGCCCAAGGACTTGTTCCAGCAGCAGACCCTGGCGCAGCTGGCTGGCGTTGCCCGCAACGTCGCCGCGCCACTGGCCGATCAGGGCCCGGTGACCGGCGTTGCACCGCTACTGCCAATCCAGGCCCGTCTGTTGGCACGTGAAGGCCTGGCCCCTTGCAACCAGTACCTGCTGCTGGAAATGGCCGAGCCGTTGCCGGCCGCCCAGCTGGAGCAGGCGCTGCAGGCCCTGGTTCAGCATCACGACGCACTGCGCCTGCGCTTCGAACAGCATGCCGGCCAGTGGCAGCAAATACATGCCAGCGAAGCCGGCAGCCCGCTGCTGCAAAAGGTCGAGCTGGCAATTGGCGAAGACCCGCAGCCGCACTACGATGCCGCCCAGCGCAGCATCGACCCGGCCAGCGCCGCACACCTGCGCGGTCTCTATCTCACCCAGCCAGGCCAGGCTGATCGCCTGCTGCTGTCCATCCACCACCTGGTGATCGATGGCGTGTCCTGGCGCGTGCTGCTGGAAGACCTGCAGCGTGCCTGTCTGCAACTGGCCAGCGGCCTGGCGGTGCAGCTGCCGGCCAAGACCAGTGCCTTCAAGACCTGGGGCGAGCGCCTGGCGGGCTGGAAAGCTGACGCCCAGCTGCCGTACTGGCAGGCCCAGCAGACCGGCGGTGAGCTGCCCCTGCAGAGCCAGGAGTCGGGCAGCGAAGGAACCCGCGAGCGCATCGAGCTGAGCCTGGACGCCGCCTTCACCCGCGAGCTGCTGCAGGCTGGCCAGCAAGCCTATCGCCTGCGTGCCGACGAGCTGCTGCTGACCGCCCTTAGCCGCGTGCTGTGCAGCTGGAGCGAGCAGCCGGCGCTGACCCTGCATCTGGAAAGTCACGGCCGCGCGCCGCTATTCGAGGATATCGACCTGTCGCGCAGCGTCGGTTGGTTTACCAGCCTCTACCCCGTGCGCCTGCAGCCCGAGACCGAGCTGGCCGCCAGCCTCAAGGCGATCAAGGAGCAACTGCGTGCCGTGCCCGCTCTGGGCCTGGGCTTTGGTCAACTGGCCCAGCAAGGCCAGTTGACCGAGCGCGCCCCGCAACTGCTGTTCAACTACCTGGGCCAGTTCGACGAGGGCGAGGGCGGCTTGCGTCTGCGCGAAGGCGGCCTGTGGCGCGAAGCCGATGCGCCCATGGATGCTCCATTGGTCATCAACGCCGAGCAGCGTGGCGGTGCCCTGCAGCTGCACATCGACTTCAACCCGGCGCAGCTGGCGAGAACCACCCTGGAGGGCCTGGTCGCACGCCTGCAGGATGAGTTGCACAGCATCGCCCAGCACTGTGCCAAGGTCTCGCCACGGCTGACGCCCAGCGATGTGCCGCTGGCCGGTCTGAGCCAGGTCGAACTGGATGCACTGGCCGGCGTGGAAGACATCCACCCGCTGTCGCCGCTGCAGCAGGGCCTGCTATTCCACAGCCAGCTGGAAGGTGCCGGCAGCTATGTCAGCCAGCTGCTGCTGCCGCTCACCGGCCTCGATCCGCAGCGTCTGCAGAATGCCTGGCGCCAGGTGCTGGCGCGCCACGGCGTGCTGCGCAGCCGCTTCCTGCTCGGCGAACGACCGCTGCAACTGGTGCAGGCCGAGGTCGAGCTGGACTGGCAGGATCTCGACTGGCGTGGCGTTGCCGATTTCGAGGCGCAGCTGCAGGCCTTCTGCAGCGCCGAGCGCGAGCGCGGCTTTGCTCTCGACCAGGCGCCGCTGCTGCGCCTGGCGCTGATCCAGCGCGGTGCCGGCGACTTCGTGCTGGTCTGGACCCTGCACCACCTGCTGCTGGACGGCTGGAGCAACGGCCTGCTGTTCGCCGAAGTGCTGGCTCTCTATCACGGTGATCGCCTGCCGGCACCGGGAGGCCAGTTCCGCGACTACATCCACTGGCTCGACGGCCAGGATGCTGCCGCCGAGCAGGCCTTCTGGCGTGAACAACTGTCCCCGCTGGAGGGCGCCACCCGCATCGCCGGCTGCCTGCCGTGCCGCACAGCGGGGCAGGGCCATGCTCGTCATCCGCTGCCACTCGATAGCGTCACCGAACAACAGATTCGCGGTTTCGCCCAGTGCCACGGCCTGACCCTCAACACCCTGGTGCAGGCCGCCTGGGCCTTGCTGCTGGCGCGCCTGACCGGCAAGCGCAGCCTGTGTTTCGGCGCTACCGTGGCCGGTCGCCCGACCGAGCTGGCCGGCAGCGAGCAGATGCTTGGCCTGTTTATCAACAGCCTTCCCGTTGCCGTGCAACTGCCGGCCGAGCAGCCGCTGGGCGACTGGTTGGCCGCGCTGCAGGTGCAGAACCTGCAGCTGCGCGAGCACGAGCACAGCCCGCTGCACGATATCCAGCGCTGGGTCGGCAGCGCCGGCGAGGCGCTGTTCGACAGCCTGCTGGTGTTCGAGAACTACCCGCTGGGCGATGCACTGAAGCAGGCCGAGCGCGGTGAGCTGCGCTTGGGCCTGCCGCAGAGCCACGAGTTCACCCATTACCCGATGACCCTGGCCGTGCTGCCGGGCAGCCGCCTGGAGCTGCTGCTGGCCTACGACCGCGCGCATTTCGATGCCGACGGCATCGCCCAGGTCGAGGCGTTGCTGCGCCAGGCCCTGCAGCTGGTCTGCGGCGACCCAGCGCGTGCGCTGGGCAGCCTGCAGCTGAGTTCCGCCGATGAGCAGGCACGCCTGGCCGAGTGGAACACTCCACGCCAGTCCTTCGATGCCACCCGCCTGCTGCCCGCGCTGATCGCCGAGCAGGCGTATCTGCGTCCTGAGGCCATCGCCCTGGTCCATGGAGGCGAGCGGATTGCCTTTGCCGAGCTGGAGTCTCGCGCCAATCGCCTGGCCCATCTGCTGGTGGCCCATGGCGTGCGTGCCGAGTCCCGCGTGGGTGTCTCGCTAGAGCGTGGTAACACGATGATCGTGGCCATGCTGGCGGTACTGAAATCGGGTGGCGCCTTCGTTCCGCTCGATCCGGACTATCCGCGTGAGCGCCTGAGCTATATGGCCGAGGACTCGGGGCTGCAGTGGTTGATCACCAGCTCCGATCTGGCCGAACGCCTGCCGCTGTCTTCCGCCGTCGAGCCCCTCTATTTGGATAAGCTCGATCTGAGTGCATTTGAAGCATCCGTGCCAACGGTGCAGCTGCATCCGCTGAATCTGGCCTATCTGATCTACACCTCCGGCTCCACCGGCCAGCCCAAGGGCGTGGCGGTCAACCACCTCGGTCTGTCCATGCATGTGCAGACCATCGGCCAGCGCTACGGCATGACCCCGGACGACGTGGAACTACACTTCGCCTCCATCAGTTTCGACGGCGCCCTGGAGCGCTGGACGGTGCCGCTGGCCTTCGGCAGCCGTCTGGTAATTCGCGACCAGGAACTGTGGAGTGCGGAGAAAACCTGCCAGGTGATCGCCGACGAAGGCGTGACCATCTCCTGCCTGCCGCCGAGCTATGCCCAGCAATTACTCGACTGGGTGGAAAGCCAGAACCTGAAACTGCCGGTACGCTCCTGGACCCTGGGTGGCGAAGCCTTTACCCGCGAAACCTACGAGCGCCTGCAGAAGGTGCTGCAGCCGCAACGGATCATCAACGGCTACGGCCCGACCGAGACGGTGGTGACCCCGCTGATCTGGGAAGCCTATCCGGGTGACAGCTTCGAGGCGGCCTATGCGCCGATCGGCAATCCGGTCGGCCCGCGCAGCCTCTATGTGCTGGATGCCGAGCTGAACCTGTTGCCCATCGGCGTGGCCGGTGAGCTGTATATCGGCGGTGAAGTCGGCCTTGCCCGCGGCTACTTCGAGCGCCCCGAGCTGACTGCCGAACGTTTCCTACCTGATCCGTTTGGCCAGGCAGGGGAGCGTATGTACCGCACCGGCGACCTGGTGCGCTGGCGTGCGGATGGCACCCTGGATTACCTCGGTCGCGTCGACCATCAGGTGAAGATCCGTGGCTTCCGTATCGAACTGGGCGAGATCGAGAGCCAGTTGCTGGCCCTCGATGGCGTGCAGGAAGCGGCGGTGATCGCCCGTGAGACGCCGACCGGCAAGCAGCTGGTGGGCTATGTCGTCGCTCGCGACAACACTGATACCAATGCTCTACGCAGCGAGCTGGCCAAGATCCTGCCGGACTATATGGTTCCCGCGCAGATCATTGCCCTGGCCAAACTGCCGCTGACCCCGGCCGGCAAGCTGGACCGCGCCGCGCTGCCGGAACCGACCTGGCAGAGCCAGGACTACGAGGCCCCGCAAACCGACAACGAGCGCATCCTCGCCGCCATCTGGGCCGACGTGCTGGGTGTGGAGCGGGTAGGGCGGCAGGATCATTTCTTCGAGCTGGGAGGTGACTCCATCGTCGCGCTCAAGGTGGTCGGCCGCATCCGCCAGCAGGGCCTGCAGTTGCCGCTCAAGGCGTTGTTCGAGCAGAGCCGCCTGGCCGACTGTGCGGCTTCCCTGCAGCGCGAAGCCGCCGATGCGCCGGTGCTGCGCGCGCTGCCGCGTGGCGGCGACCTGCCTCTGTCGCATGCCCAGCAGCGTCTGTGGTTCCTCAACCGTCTGGACCCGAGCAACGGCGCCTACCATATGCCGGCCGGCCTCGACCTGCAGGGCCGCCTGGATCGCCAGGCGCTGCAGGCCGCTTTCGACCAGTTGGAAGCGCGCCACGAGGCGCTGCGTACGCGCTTTGTCGAGGTGGGTGGCGAGGCGCGCCAGCGCATCCAGGCGCCGCAGGGCCAGCGCATCGACTGGTTCGACCTGCGTGAACTGCCGGCCAGTGAGCGTGAAGTCGAGGCGCGCGATTATGCGCAGAAGCTGCTCTCGCGCCCGTTCAACCTGGCTTCCGAGCCGCTCCTGCGGGTGAGCGTGCTGCGTCTGGCCGACCAGGAGTACCGCCTGCTGCTGGTTCAGCACCACATCGTCTCCGATGGCTGGTCGATGCAGCGTTTCATCGGCGAGTTCGCCGCCGCCTATGCGGCGTTCGCCGAAGGCCGCACCGCGCAGTTCGCAGCGCTGCCGCTGCAGTACGCCGACTATGCCCAGTGGCAGCGCGACTGGCTGAAGTCCAGCGAGGCCACACGCCAACTGGAATACTGGAAGGCGCGCCTGGGTGAACACCAGCCGCTGCTGGAACTGCCCACCGACCATCCGCGCCCGGCTCAGGGCGCGCGCCAGGGCCTGCGTTGGCGCTTCGAGCTGTCGCCGTTGCTGACCGCACAGCTGCGCGCCCTGGCCCAGCGTGAGGGCAGCACCCTGTTCAGCCTGTTGCTGGCGGCCTGGCAGACCTTGCTGCACCGCTACAGCGGCCAGGAAGATATCCGCGTCGGCGTACCGGTGGCCGGGCGCAGCCTGGCGGAAATGGACGGCGTGCTCGGTTGCTTCATCAACACCCTGGTGCTGCGCGGCGGGCCGGCGGGGCTTAAACCCTTCCGCGAACTGCTCGGCGAACTGGCCCAGGCCAGCCGTGATGCCCTAGCCAATCAGGAGCTGCCGTTCGACCAGCTGGTGGAAGCGCTGCAACCGACGCGCAGCCTGAGCCATCACCCGCTGTTCCAGGTGACCTTCAACCATCAGCAGGTGGACTTCAGCGCCCTCGGCTGCCTGCCGGGCCTGCGTGTGCAACCGCATGACCCGGGCGCCGCCGGCGCGCAGTTCGACCTGGCGCTGGATACCGAGGAGGCGGCCGATGGCAGCCTCAGCGGTTTCGTCAGCTACGCCGCCGAGCTGTTCGAGGCGCGTACCGTCGCCCGCTTGGCACGGCATTTCGTGCGGCTGCTGGAAGGTATCTGCGCCGACCCGAGTCAGCCCATCGGCCTGCTGCCGTTGCTGGAGGAAGACGAGCAGGCGCAGCTCGCCACCTGGAACGACACGGCCAAGGACTACGGCCAGTTGGTCAACCTCAGCGAGCGCATCAGCCAGCAGGCCGCGCGCACGCCGCAGGCGCCAGCCCTGGTGTTCGGCGAGCAGACGCTGAGCTACGCCGAGCTGGATGCACGTATCAACCAATTGGCCAACCGCCTGCGCAGCCTCGGCGTACAGCGCGGCAGCCTGGTCGGTATCAGCCTGGAGCGCTCGCTGGAGCTGGTGATCGGCCTGCACGCCATCGTCCGCGCCGGCGCTGCTTACGTGCCGCTCGACCCGGAATACCCGCTGGAACGCCTGGCCTATCTGCTGGAGGATTCCGGCGTCGACCTGCTGTTGTCGCACAGCGCGCTGGTCGAGCGCCTGCCGCTGCCGGCCGGGCTCAAGGCCCTGGGCCTGGATCGCGAAGACTGCAGTGCCGAGCCGGTCACGCCACCGGCAGTCAGCCTGCAGGGCAACGATCTGGCCTACGTCATCTACACCTCCGGCTCCACCGGCAAGCCCAAGGGCGCCGGCAACAGCCACGAGGCCCTGGCCAACCGCATTCTGTGGATGCAGGAGGCCTATCAGCTGGGCGCTGGCGACGTGGTGCTGCAGAAAACCCCGTTCAGCTTCGACGTCTCGGTATGGGAGTTCTTCTGGCCGCTGATCACCGGCGCCTGCCTGGCCGTTGCCGCGCCGGGCGACCACCGCGATCCGCAGAGGCTGGTGGAGCTGATCCAGCGCCACAAGGTCAGCACGCTGCACTTCGTGCCGTCCATGCTGCAGGCCTTCCTCCTGCATCCGGACGTGGAGCAGTGCCAGAGCCTGACCCGCGTCATCTGCAGCGGCGAGGCGCTGCCGGCGGAGCTGCAGGGGCGCACTTTCCAGCGCCTGCCGGGTGCTTCCCTGTACAACCTGTACGGTCCGACCGAGGCGGCCATCGACGTCAGCCACTGGACGTGCGTGGAGGAGGGCCGGCATGCCGTGCCAATCGGCCGGCCGATCGCCAACCTGCGCCTGCATATCCTCGATGCCCAGCTCAACCCGGTGCCGCAGGGCGTACCCGGCGAGCTGTATATCGCCGGTGTCGGCCTGGCGCGCGGCTACCACCGCCGTCCGGAATTGACCGCCGAGCGCTTCCTGCCCGATCCGTTCAACAGCGAGGGCGGACGCATGTACCGCACCGGCGACCTGGTGCGCTGGCGCGCCGACGGCGCCATCGACTACCTGGGCCGTATCGACCACCAGGTGAAGATCCGCGGCTTCCGCGTCGAACTGGGCGAGATCGAGGCCCAGCTCGGTGCCCAGCCGGGCGTCGCCGAAGCCGTGGTGGTGGCCCGCGACAGCCAGATCGGCAAGCAGCTGGTCGGCTACCTGGTGGCCGATCCGCTGCCGGCGGATGAGAGCGCCTGGCTGGCCGGCATCAAGGCCGCGCTCAAGGCCGAGCTGCCCGAGCATATGGTGCCGTCGATCCTGATGCGCCTGGACCGCATGCCCCTGTCGCCCAACGGCAAGCTGGAACGTCGTGCGCTGCCCGAGCCGGTGTGGCAGGCGCGGGTTTACCGGGCGCCACAGAGCGAACGGGAGATCGCCCTGGCGGCTATCTGGCAGGAGGTGCTGGAGGTGGCCCAGGTCGGCCTCGACGACAACTTCTTCGAACTCGGCGGGCATTCACTGCTGGCTACCCAGGCCGTGGCCCTGCTGCGCCAGCGCCTGGGGCTGGAACTGCCGCTGCGCGCCTTCTTCGAGGCGGAGAACCTGGTGGCCCTGGCCGCCAACCTCGATGGTCAGGCTCCGGCCGCTGCCGAGGAAGAAGACCAAGACCTGCGCGACATGGCCGCGCTGCTCGACGAACTGGAGGCCCTGTGACCGCGCCTATCGACAAGGCCGCCCTGGCGCGGCGTTTCCTCGCCTTAGGGCCAGCAGAACAGAAGCGTTTCCTCGAACTGCTGGCGACCAAAGGCATCCGCTTCGACCGTCTGCCGCTGGTGCCGGCAACCCGCGGCGAGCATCTGCCGGCCTCGCATGCCCAGCAGCGCCTGTGGCTGGTGGCCCAGCTGGAGCCGGACAGCAGCGCCTACCACATGGTCGGCGCCTTCGCCCTGGAGGGCGAGCTGGATCGCGGTGCGCTGCTGGCGGCGCTGGAGCTGATCGTCGAGCGCCACGAGGCGCTGCGCACGCGCTTCTACGAGCACGCCGGCCAGCTGTACCAGCGCATCGACCCGCCCGGCCCGCTGGCCCTGGAGGAACGCGATCTGCGCGGCGAGACCGAGACCGTGCAGGCGCTGGCCGATGCCCATGCGGCGCGCGCCTTCGACCTGGTCGCAGGGCCGCTGCTGCGCGTGCAGCTGCTGCGCCTGGACGAGCAGCGCTGGCGCTTGCAGATCGTCTGTCACCATATCGTCTCTGACGGCTGGTCGATCGGCGTGTTCGCCGAGGAGCTGGGCCGCGCCTATGCCGCGCTGCGCCAGGGGCAGGCGCCGCAGCTGGCCGAGCTGCCGATCCAGTACGCCGATTACGCCCAGTGGCAGCGTGCCTGGCTGGAGGCCGGTGAGCGCGAGCGCCAGCTCGGCTACTGGCGTGAACGCTTAGGCCAAGAGCAACCGGTGCTGGCCTTGCCCTACAAACGGGATGCGAGTGGCCAGCGGCATGCCGCGCGCCAGGCCGTCGCGGTGCCGCCAGCCCTGGCCGAGCGCCTGCGCCACCTGGCCCAGAAGGAGGGCGCGACCCTGTTTATGCTGTTGCTGGCCGCCTTCCAGCTGCTCTTGGCGCGCTACAGCAACCAGCGCGATATCCGCGTCGGCGTGCCGGTGGCCAACCGCCAGCGCGCCGAGACCGCGCCGCTGGTGGGCTTCTTCGTCAATACCCAGGTGCTGCGCGCTGAGTTCGATGCCGGCATGAGTTTCCGTCAGCTGCTGGCCGAGGTGCGCCGTCACGCCCTGGATGCCCAGGACCAGCAGGACCTGCCGTTCGACCAGCTGGTGGAGGCCCTGGCGCCAGAGCGCAGCTTGGGCCAGACGCCGCTGTTTCAGGTGCTGTTCAACCACCAGAAGCGCGACCTCGGCGCCTTGCAGCTGCCCGGCCTGCGCCTGGAACCCTTGGCCCAGGGCGTACCGCATGCGCTGTTCGACCTGGCCCTGGACAGCCAGGAAGACAGCGCCGGCCAGCTGCGCCTGACCCTGACCTGGGCCCGCGAGCGGCTCGATGATGCGCAGATGCAGCAGATGACTGCACACCTGCTGGGCCTGCTGGAGCAGATCAGCGCCGCGCCGGATCAGGCCTTGGTACGCCTGCAACTGCTGGATGCCGGTGACCAGGCACGCCTGGCTGAATGGAATACTCCGCGGCAGAGTTTCGATGCTGCTCGCCTGCTGCCGGAGCTGATCGCCGAGCAGGCGCGTCTGCGTCCCGCAGCCATCGCTCTGGTGCATGGCGCCGAGCGTATTTCGTTCGCCGAGCTGGAGGTACGCTCCAACCAACTGGCCAATCTGCTGGTGGCTCACGGTGTGCGACCGGAGTCCCGCGTCGGTGTTTCGATGGAGCGCGGCAACGCCATGATCGTGGCCATGTTGGCGGTGCTTAAGTCCGGGGGCGCCTTTGTGCCGCTCGATCCGGACTATCCGCGTGAGCGCCTCAGCTATATGGTCGAGGACTCGGGCCTGCAGTGGCTGATCACCTCGTCCGATCTGGCTGAGCGCCTGCCGCTGTCCTCTGCGGTTGAACCGCTGTATCTGGATCAGCTGGATCTGTCCGCGTTTGATTTGTCAGCGCCTGAGGTACAGCTCCATCCGCTAAATCTGGCCTACCTGATCTACACCTCCGGCTCCACTGGCCAGCCGAAAGGCGTGGCAGTGAACCATCTCGGCCTGAGCATGCATGTGCAGACCATCGGCCAGCGCTATGGCATGACCCCGGACGATGTGGAGCTGCACTTCGCCTCCATCAGCTTCGACGGCGCCCTGGAGCGCTGGACCGTACCGCTGGCCTTTGGCAGCCGTCTGGTGATCCGCGATCAGGAACTGTGGAGCGCGGAGAAGACCTGCCAGGTGATTGCCGACGAAGGCGTGACCATCTCCTGCCTGCCGCCCAGCTATGCCCAGCAACTGCTGGATTGGGTCGAATCGCAAGGCCTGAAACTGCCGGTGCGTTCCTGGACCCTGGGTGGAGAAGCTTTTACCCGCGAAACCTACGAGCGCCTGCAGCGCGTGCTCGAACCCAAGCGCATCATCAACGGTTACGGCCCCACCGAAACCGTGGTGACCCCGCTGATCTGGGAAGCCTATCCGGGCGACAGTTTCGAGGCGGCCTATGCCCCCATCGGCAATCCGGTCGGCCCGCGCCGCCTGTATGTGCTGGATGCCGAGCTCAACCTGCTGCCCATCGGCGTGGCCGGCGAGCTGTATATCGGTGGCGAAGTCGGCCTGGCTCGCGGTTACTTCCAGCGCCCCGAGCTGACTGCCGAGCGCTTCCTGCCCGACCCGTTCGGCGCCGCCGGCGAGCGCATGTACCGCACCGGCGACCTGGTGCGTTGGCGTGTGGATGGCACTCTGGATTACCTGGGCCGCGTCGACCATCAGGTGAAGATCCGTGGCTTCCGTATCGAGCTGGGCGAGATCGAGAGCCAGCTGCTGGCCCTCGAAGGCGTGCAGGAAGCGGCGGTAATCGCCCGCGAGACGCCAACTGGCAAGCAGCTGGTGGGTTATGTGGTGGCCAAACAGGGCGGCGACACTGCACCGCTGAAGGCCGAGCTGTCCAAGGTGCTGCCGGACTATATGGTCCCCGCGCAGATCATCGCGCTGGGGAAACTGCCGCTGACCCCGGCCGGCAAGCTGGACCGCGCCGCGCTGCCGGAACCGACCTGGCAGAGCCAGGACTACGAGGCGCCGCAAACCGACAACGAACGCATCCTCGCCGCCATTTGGGCCGAAGTGCTGGGCGTGGAGCGGGTAGGGCGCCAGGATCACTTCTTCGAGCTGGGTGGCGACTCCATCGTCGCCTTGCAGGTGGTCAGCCGCGTGCGCCAACAGGGGCTGCAGCTGGCGCCGCGCGAGCTGTTCCAGTTCCCCCGCCTGGCCGAGCTGGCCCAGGCCGCCCGCGCTGCCGGTGAGGAAGTCGCGCAGGAGCCAGTCACCGGCGAACTGCTGCTGGCGCCGATCCAGGCGCATTTCTTCGCCATGAATCAGGCGGAGCCGGCGCACTGGAACCAGGCGCTGAATCTGGAGCTGCTGCGCCCGCTCGATCCGGCACTGCTGGAACAGGCGCTGCAGGCGCTGGTGGCGCATCACGATGGATTGCGCCTGCGTTTCGAGCAGCGCGACGGTCGCTGGATCCAGCACTACGGCGAGATACAAGCCGATCAGCCCCTGCTCTGGCAGCGCGAAGCGGCTGACGACGCGCAGGCCGAAGCGCTGTGCAACGCGGCGCAGCGCAGCCTGGATCTGGGCCATGGGCCGCTGCTGCGCGGCCTGCACCTGCGTCAGGCCGGCAAGGCTGACCGCCTGCTGCTGGCCATCCACCACCTGGTGGTGGACGGGGTGTCCTGGCGCATCCTGTTGGAGGACCTGCTGGCCGCCTATCGCCAGTTGGAGGCCGGACAAGCGGTGCGTCTGCAGAGCAAGAGCGTTTCCTACAAACGCTGGACCGAGGCGCTGCGCGACTGGACCCAGAATGCCGCAGCGCAGAGCGAGCTGGCGTTCTGGCAAGAGCGTCTGGCAGGTGATGAACTGCAGCTGCCGCGCGAGCTGGATGGCCAGTCGGCCAAGCACGGCGACAAGCGCGAGGTGCGTCTGAACCTGGAGGCCGCCGAGACCAAGCGCCTGCTGCAGGCGCCGGCGCGCCTGGGCGTGCGCATCGACGCGTTGTTGCTTACCGCGCTGACTCGCACCCTGTGCCGCTGGAGCGGCCAGACCGGGCTGCGGGTCAATCTGGAAGGCCACGGCCGCGAGGCGCTGGCCGGCGAGCTGGATCTGTCGCGCACGGTTGGCTGGTTTACCAGCCTCTATCCGCTGCAGCTGCCACAGCTGGACGACCTGCAAATCCAACTGCAGCGTATCCAGGCGGAGCTGGAGCAGATCGCTCACGGCGGCCAGAGCTACGGCGTGCTGCGCTGGCTGGGCGACGATGCAGTGCAAGGCGCGCTGGCTGAACTGCCGGCAGCGGAAGTCACCTTCAACTATCTCGGCCAGTACCAGGCCGGCGCTGCAGCGGACTGGTTCCGCCCGGCCAGCGGTGGAGGCAGCACCGTGGCGCCGAACAACCCGCTGGCCAGTCGGCTGAGCGTCAATGGCCAGGTGTTCGACGGCCAGCTGCAACTGTCCTGGGAATACGCTGACGGCCAGTACCGCGAGCAGACCATCGCGGCGTTGGCCCAGGCCTATCGCCAGGAGTTGCTGGCTCTGCTGGAGCTGGTCAGCGGCCAGGCCGATCAAGGCCCATCGCCGCTGCTGCGCCTAACCCGTCAGCAGGCAGACAAAGCCCCGCTGTTCTGCCCGCACCCGGTCACCGGCCGGGTCACCGGCTATCAACCGCTCGCCGCGCGTCTGGAGGGTGTACGCGAAGTCTTCGGCCTGCAATGCCGCAGCTTCCTCGACCCGAGCTGGCGTGACGCCTCCCTGGCGGAAATGGCCGATGCCTATCTGTCCGCGCTGCTCCAGCAACAGCCGCAGGGGCCTTACCACCTGGTGGGGTGGTCGCTGGGCGGCAGCCTGGCCCTGGAGCTGGCGGCGCGTCTGGAGGCCTGTGGTGAGGAGGTGGCCTTCCTCGGCCTGCTCGACTGCTATGTGCCGGGCACCGAGATCGCTGGCGACGACGCCCGCCACCCGCAGGCCCGGGCCAAGCTGGTCGAGCATCTACAGCTGTTGGCGCCGGAGCTGCCGGCCAGGGCCTGGGACGGTCTGTTCGAGCGGCTGTTGTCGCTGGAGCCGCTGGACTGGCCGCAAACCGCCAGCGCCTGGTTCGCGGGGCAGGGGCTGGACGCGATGACCCGCCAGAGCCTGGAGGAACTGCTGTTCGCCTGGTCGCTGGAGCAGCACATGCGCCGCCTGTGTGCCGGCTACGCGCTACCCAAGGTCAAGGTGCGCCCGCACTGCTGGTGGGCGGCGCAACCGACCGGGCGCGCGGCGCTGCTGGAAAGAGGCCTGGAGCAGGTACAGGGCAGGGCGGCTTTCCACCGTCTGGTGGATACCGATCACCAGGGCATCGTTCGTCATCCGCACGTAATCGCAGAGCTGGCGACGCTGCTCAGCCCATAAGAAATGTCAGGGAACAGTAAATTTTTTCAGAAGCGATACGTCTAGTAGAGGCACAACACACAAATGCGAATCCTTCTGATTAATTTTTTACTGGGGAGCGGTTGATGAAACAGCAGTCGAAATACCAACCAAGAGCACCTTTCGCTAAGGCTCGCCTGCCACTGGCCATGGCTTGTGCTCTAGGCGCCCTCAGTATGGGCCTGCATGCAGAAGAGGCCTTGCAGTTGGAAGCGACCAACATCAGCGGCGAACTGGATAGCCCGGTCGGCGAAGACCAGGGTTATGTGGCCAAGAACAGTCGCAGCGCCACCAAGATCAACACGCCCTTGAGCGAAACGCCACGCTCCATCTCGGTCGTCACCGAAGAGCAGATGGTGGACCGCAATGTTCAG
Source organism: Pseudomonas sp. zbq_18 (assembly GCF_043102245.1). Taxonomy (NCBI): domain Bacteria; kingdom Pseudomonadati; phylum Pseudomonadota; class Gammaproteobacteria; order Pseudomonadales; family Pseudomonadaceae; genus Pseudomonas; species Pseudomonas sp. zbq_18. The sequence continues at coordinate 28,722 of NZ_JBICIT010000019.1, forward strand.
ACCATCAGCGAAGCACTGCGCTACTCCGGCGGCGTGCAGGCCGGTTTTTACGGCGAAGACAACAAGCAGGACTGGTTCATCATCCGCGGCTTCAAGCAGGCCAACAACGGCCTGTTCATGGACGGCTCGCGCATCTATTCCAGCGCCTTCTACAGCTGGCAGATCGACCCTTACATGCTGGAGCGCATCGAAGTGCTCAAGGGCGCGGCCTCCGTGCTCTACGGTCAGACCCCTCCGGGCGGGCTGATCAACCTGCAGAGCAAGCGTCCGACTGCCGAGAACCGCAATGAAGTGGGTATCCAGTACGGCAGCTTCGACCGCAAGCAGGTCAACCTGGACGTCGGTGGCAAGCTGGATGAAGAGGGTGATCTGCTCTATCGCGTGGTCGCCCTGAGCCGCGATACCGGCACCCAGGTGGATGACGTCGACGCCGCGCGCATCCTGCTGGCACCGTCGATGACCATCAATTTCAACGAGGACACCTCGCTGACCCTGCTGGCCAGCCTGCAGAAGGATCGCTCCGATCCTCAGTTGCAGTTCCTGCCGTCCAGCGGCACGATCAGCCACAACCCCAACGGCGACATCGATACCGATACCGCCGTGGGCAACCCGAAATACGAGACCTTCGAGCGTGACCAGTACACCCTGGGCTATGAGCTGAACCATCGCCTCAGTGACACCTGGGACTTCCAGCAGAACCTGCGCTACGGCCACATGGATCTGGAACTGCGCCAGCTGTTCTTCTACGGCAACCTCACCGATCGTGTGATCAACCGCGGCCTGACCTACAACGATGGCAAGGCTGACAACCTGTCGGTGGACAACCGCCTGCTCGGCAACTGGATCGGCGATCGCTGGGAAAACACCCTGCTGCTCGGCTATGACTACCAGCAGCTGAAGATCAATGACCGCAGCCCCAATGGTTATCCGAACTTCGGGGTCATCCCGCCGCTGGATATCTTCAACCCCGGCAACAACACCCCGCTTTTCGGTTCGATTCCGATTGGCAACGACGTACCCGTGGGTGACTTCGCCCTGGAAGACAAGGACACCCGCGCCGACCAGAACGGTTTCTACATCCAGGAACAATTCAAGTACGACGACTGGGTGTTCCTGCTCGGCGGCCGCTATGACCGCTCGCGCACGGACTTCGACAACCAGACCACCGGTGAGAAAAACAACGTCCGTGACGACAACTTCACCTGGAGCGGTGGTGTGGCCTATGTCATGGACAATGGCCTGACGCCTTACATCAGCTACTCCGAGTTCTTCCTGCCGGTTACCGACCTCAATCGCGTCACTGGCGAACCCTTCAAGCCGCAAGAGGGCGACCAGAAGGAAATCGGTCTGAAGTACGAGCCGCAGGGTCTGGATGCCATGTTCACTGCCGCGGTGTTCGAGCTGACCCAGGAAAACGTCACCAAGAACCAGGGCGGTGTACCGACCCAGCTGGGCGAGGTGCGTAGCCGGGGTATCGAGCTGGAAGCGCAGGCCAACGTCACCGAGAACATCAGCCTGATTGCCAGCTATACCAAGCTCGACCCGGAAACCACCAAGACCACCAATCCCGCCGAGAAGGACAAGACGCCGGCCAACGTCGCCGACGAGATGGCCTCGTTGTGGGGCAAGTACCAGTTTATCGGTGGCGCGCTCGATGGTCTGGAGTTCGGGGCCGGCGTACGCCACACCAGCTCGACCTACGGCGACAACACCGAAACCCTGGAAGTCCCGTCCTACACCCTGGTCGACGCCATGATCGGCTACCGCATCCAGGACATCCGCCTGCAGCTGAACGCCAGCAACCTGACCGACAAGGAGTACGTCACCGCCTGTGACTACTACTGCTGGTACGGCAACCGTCGCAATGTCATCGCCAGTGTCAGCTATGAGTTCTAAGACGCTGCAACAACTACCGCTGCCCTCCGGGCAGCGGCTGGTGGGCCGCGATGATGGCGCCAGCCTGGCCCTGCACCTGGACGAGCGCGCTTTGTTGCGTGCTCGTCGCCAGGGCGAGCTACTCGTTCCGCTGGAGTTGGCTGCAGGGCAGCAGTCCGAAGCCTTGTGGGCGCTGGCCTACTGGTGCTTCGCCAATGATCCTCAGCTGCAGGCCGTGCGCCTGCAACTGGACGCGGTCGACCCGGCCCTGCTGGCCAGCGGCCTGCTGGTCGGCGAGAGTGCCGATCTGCGTATCGAGCGTGCGCTGTTCTGGCAATTGCCGGGACCATTCCTGCGCCAGGCCGGCAGTGCCGGCTACCCCCAGCTGATGGTCATGCACGCCAGCGGCCGTCGCCATCCGCGTCGCGCGCCCAAGCCAGTGGGCGAGGTCTACCGCCGTTTCGATGCCCGATTGGGCGCCTGGATTTCCCTGCGCAGCCTGGATATCGACACGGATCTGGAACGCTTCAACCGCTGGCAGAACAGCGCCCGCGTGGCGGCGTTCTGGCAGGAGGAGGGCGATCTGGCCAAGCATAGCCGTTACCTCGAGGAGCTGGCTTGCGACCCACGTGTGCTGACCCTGATCGGCTGCCTCGACGACGAGCCGTTCGCCTACTACGAAGCCTACTGGGCCAAGGAAGACCGCATCGCGCCGTTCTTTGAGGTCGACGACTACGACCGCGGCATCCATATGCTGGTCGGCGAGGAACGCCATCGCGGGCCGCACAAGGTGGCCAGCTGGCTCACTGCGCTGACCCACTACCTGTTCCTCGACGAGCCACGCACCCAGCGGGTCGTTGCCGAACCCCGCGCCGACAATGCGCGGATGATCGGCCACATGCAAGCGCAGGGTTACCACAAGACCAAGGAGTTCGATTTCCCGCACAAGCGCGCGGCCCTGATGGTGCAGTCCCGCGAGGTGTTCTTCGAACGCTGCCGCCTGGCGTAAAGCAGTAAGCCCGCAATGTTTGTCTGTGGGCCCATAGAACAAAAGAGCCGCGCCCGAGCGTGGCCGTGAACTGATGAGGTTGGGCAAGGCGAGTGCCTCCAGGGGCTGACTTGGCCTTTACACGAACCATCCGCCGAGGATCGGGGCCTGACATGAGCATAGAAACACTGGAATACGACGTAATCGGCCTGGGCTTCGGCCCTGCCAACCTGGCCATCGCGGTCGCTCTGGAAGAGGATCGCCGCGTGCGAGAGCACGGCCTGCGCTACTGCTTCCTGGAAAAGAAACCGGCCTTCGAATGGCACGGCGGCATGCTGCTGGACGACAGTCGCATGCAGATTTCCTTCCTCAAGGACCTGGCCACGCTGCGCAACCCGGCCAGCCGCTACACCTTCATCAACTACCTGCACCAGAAGCAGCGCCTGGAAGCCTTCATCAACATCAGCACCTTCACGCCCTCGCGCCTGGAGTACAACGACTACCTCGGCTGGGCGGCGGCGCACTTTAACGACCGCGTGCACTATGGCGAGGAAGTCATCGGCGTCGAGCCGGTGCTGGAGGGCGGCGAGATCAGCCGCGTGAAGGTCATCTCACGGCTGGCCGATGGTCGTACCCGCGCGCGCATCACTCGCAACCTGGTGGTCAGCATCGGTGGCGAGCCGTTGATACCGGAGGTGTTCCGTTCGCTCAAGGGCGATCGCCGGGTCATGCATTCCTCGACCTATCTGGAACGCATCCAGGCCTGCCATGAGCCGCGCCGCCTGGCCGTGATCGGTTCGGGACAGAGCGCTGCGGAAATTTTCAGCGACCTGTGCGACCGCTATCCCAATGCCGAAGTGTCCATGGTGATGCGCAGCCAGGCCTTGCGCCCGGCCGACGACAGCCCCTTCGTCAACGAGATCTTCGATCCGGCCTACACCGACGTGGTCTACGGGCAGGCTCCGGCAGCGCGCGAGGCGCTGATCCAGGCCAATGCCCAGACCAATTATTCGGTGGTCAACCTGGATCTGATCGAAAGCATCTACCAGCGTCTGTACCTGCAGAAAGTCAGCGGCCATGCGCCGCATAGTCTGCTGCCGTCGCGGCATATCGAAGCCGTGGAGGCGAGCGAGCAGGGTATCCGCCTGGCGTTGCAAGGGCCACAGGGGCGTGAAGACCACCTGTTCGATGCCGTGGTGCTGGCCACCGGCTACCGACGGGATGGCTACAAGCGTCTCCTGGAGAGTCTGCAGGAGCACCTGCGCGAAGGTGTCGAGCGTGACTATCGTCTGTGCAGCCAGCCGCATCTCAGCGCGGGTATCTACCTGCAGGGCTGCTGCGAGGCCAGTCACGGCCTGAGCGATACGCTATTGTCGGTGCTGGCGATACGTTCCCAGGAAGTGGTCGACGCTTTGCTGGATAATCGCCGTCATCGTCAACCGACAGGAGTCGCCAGCGCATGCGCTTGATCCAGGCAGGGAATCGATGATTCCAGCCATTGCCCCGCTGTTCCAGGGGGGCTTTGCCCACTACCGCGATGTGCTGACCCTCGCGGATGACCCACGCCCGGCACTGACCGGGCGTGAGTTCGTCAGCGCCGAGCGTCTTGAAGCGCAGATGTTGCGCTTTGCTCCCGAGCATGCCGAGGGCGACCGCCGGGCGCTGATGTCGTTGTGGTCGAAGTATTACTTCCTGCGTTTGATCCCGCCGGTGCTGGCCGCCGGGCTGATCCTCAACTGGCGTTTGCCGCTGAATTTCGACGAGATCCAGGTCGTGGTGGGCGCCGACGGCCTGCCCGAGGCCTTTAAGTTGCCGCATGCCGGGGAGCGTTGGGGTACACCGCCGGCCAATGGCTTCGAGCGCTTCGAGGGGTTGCTGGACGACAATCTGCAGCCCTTCATCGATGCGTTACGCGCCCATCGCAAGATCGCCGCACGGGTACTGTGGAGTAATGCTGGCAACTACTTCGAGTGGTTCATGAGCACTCTCGGTGGCTTGCCGTTCCCCAAGCCGATGCTGGCCCAGGGCTTCGAGGTCCTGGAAAGCAGGCTGCGCCCGGACGGTGCGCGCAATCCGCTGTTCGAGCCGGTGCACTACGTGCCGCAGGGTGAAGGCTGCGCACCGTGGCGGCAACGCAAGTTGTGCTGCATCCGCAACGAGCTGGGCATGGCGATGTGCGACAACTGCCCGCTGCTGGAAGAACCTCCGGCGGAAGGTGTGGCCGTGCTGGATTGATCGGTTACGCGAGTTTAAACGTAGCCCGGATTTAATCCGGGAAGTGTGCCGAACTGCACCGGATGACAGCGGGGCTACAAGGCAGCATCCGTCATCGAGCTTTTGTGGGCGCGGATTTGGCCGCGATAAGCAGGCCACTCAGCGCCGGCCCGGATCGCGAATAAATTCGCTCCGACCCCGATCAGCGCCTATACAGACAAAGCATGAAATAAGCTCCGCCGAGCAAGGAGGCCAGCAGCCCTGCCGGCAGCTGGGCCGGGAACAGCAGGTTACGCCCCAGCCAGTCCGCCACCACCATCACCAGTGCACCGAGCAACGCCGCGCCGAGCAGCTGTGGTAAGGCTCGGGCCAGGCCCAGCAGGCGCGCCAGGTGTGGTGCCAGCAGGCCGATGAAGCTGAGAGGGCCGACAATCAGCGTGGCTCCGGCAGTCAACAGGGCGGCTAGCAGCAATAGGACGAAGCGGCTACGCCCCAGCGGCACGCCAAGTGCGCGTGGCGTGCCGTCCCCCAGCGGCAGCAACTCCAGCCAGCGGGCAAGGGGCAGGGCGGTGAGCAGCAACAGCAGGCTGCAGCCCAGTACCCAAAGTGCCATCTGCGGGCCGACGAAGTAGGTTGAGCCGGACATCCAGCCCAGTAGGTTTTGCCCACGCGGGTCGCCACCGGCCAGAAGGATCACCTGCAGGGCATCGAACAGCGCGGTGATGCTGATGCCGATGAGCAGCACACGCTCGGGCGCGAAACCGGAGCGCCGCGACAGCCCCAGTAACAACAGCAGGGTCAGGCCGGCACCCAGGCCGCCCAGCGCCAGCTGCGCCAAGGGGCCGGAGTAGGGCAGCAGGAAGAGCAGGGCGATCAGTCCCAGGGCGGCGCCGGCGCTGATGCCGAGTACTTCAGGGCTGGCCATCGGGTTACCGGTCAGGCGCTGGATCAGACATCCCGCCAGGGCCAGCATGCAACCGGCGCTGGCGGCAGCCATGACTCTCGGCCAGCGCCACTCCAGTAGGCTGCTGTCGATCAGGTGCCATTGCCAGCCGCTCGTGCCTTGGCCCAGGCCAAGCGCAAGCAGGACGGCGCCAAGCAGCAACAGACCCAGCGGCAGCAGGCGGCGCAGAGGCGCAGGGTGGCGGGTGAAAGCATGACTATCACCTGCTTGCGGCTGACCGCCAGCCAGGCGCAAGCGCGGCAGCAGCCAGAGCAGCAGCGGCGCGCCGAGCAGGGCAGTGGCTGCACCAGTGGGCACCAATTCTGCGAGTGAACCGGCCAGGCGCTGAATCGCCAGATCAGTGACGCAAAGCAGCAGGCCGCCCAGCAACGGTGCCCAGAGCAGGCGCTGACTCAGCGTGCGCGCACCGAGCAATCGCACCAGCGCAGGCGCAGCCAGGCCGATGAAGCCGATCACACCTACCACGCTGACCGTGCAGGCCGTCAGGTATACCGCCAGCAGAAGGGTAGTGAAACGCAGGAAGCGCAGCGGTACACCCAGACTCTTCACGCCGCTGTCGTCCAGTTCCAGCAGGGCCAGTGGGCGCAGTAACGGCAGCATCAGCAACAGGCCAAGGGCCAGACGCGGCAACAGCAGCTGGATGCCACTCCAGCTGTTCTGGCTAAGCGAGCCAGAGCCCCAGATGAATACCGCATTGAGGTCCTGCTGCTGGACCAGCATCAGGGCGATGTTCAGTGCACTGAGATAGAGGGTCACCACCAGGCCGGCGAGGATCAGTGTCAGCGGTGCCAGACCGCGCCGCCAGGCCAGGGCGAACACCAGCAGCGTGGCCAGGCCGCCGCCGGCCAAGGCCACCCATTCACGGCCGAGCTCCAGTGCCCAGGGCGCCCACAGGGTGGCGATCAGCAGGCCGAGCTGGGCGCCGCTGGCCACACCGAGTGTGGTTGGCGAGGCCAGGGGGTTGCGCAGGACCTGCTGCATCAAAACACCGGACAACGCCAGCACAGCCCCGCAGAGTAGGGCCATACACAGGCGAGGCAGCCAGCTGAAATGCACGATCAACTGGCGCATGTCAGCCATGTTGGGAGTCAGAGCGGCGGAGAGCCATTGGGCGGCAGGCAGGCGCGCACTCAGGTCGATACCGATCAGGAGTACGACCAGGCCCAGTAGCACGGCGCAGAGCCAGGCCGGATGGCTGGAGAAACCGTGCCTGCGGCGCACACTCAATGGGCCTTGGGCTAACAGGTCGCTCATCGGGCGTCCTCCGCAGCAAAGCGTGCTTCCAGCAAGTTGGCGAAGCGCTCGGCAGCCATCAAGCCGTTGAAACTCCACACCGGCGGCAAGGCATACAGGCGTTGCGCGCGCACTGCCGGCAGGTGTTTCCACAGTTCGCTACGAGCCAGGCCGTCCGCAGTGCCAGGTGGAAGGGGTTCCAGGTAGAGCAGGGCGGCACTCGGTTCACCGGCCAGGCTGTCGATGCCCTGCTGAGTGAAGCCCCAGTAGTTGGTCGGCCCATTCCAGGCGTTGCGCAGGCCAACGCGATCGAGAACGCCCTGGTAGATGCTCTGCTTGCCGAACAGGCGCACGTGGCGCTGATCAAGGAAGGTCACCACATAGAACGGAGGCAGATCGCGTGAGCTCAGCTGCTGCCTGACCCGCGCCATGGTGTCGTCGATACGGGCGATCATTGCTTCGCCCTCAGCCTTGCGGTCGAGCAGTTCGGCCAGCTCGCGGGTAGCGCGCTGGGCACCGAGGTAGGCCTCGGCCTCCTCGGTGTAGATGGCCAGGCTGTGCACCGGTGCAATGCGCTCCAGCTGGGCGCGGCTGGCGGCAAACTGCGGGGTGATCAGGATCATGTCCGGCTTGAGCTGGCTGAGCAGCTCCAGGTTGGGCTCGATGCGCAGGCCCAGGTCGATCACTTCGGCAGGCAGCTCGGGCGCCTGCACCCAGCGCCGGTAGCCCTCGGTTTGAGCCACGGCCAAGGGTGTCACACCCAGGCCCAGCAGGGTTTCGGTCAGGCCCCAGTCGATCACCGCTATGCGTGGCGTGCGGCTGTCGGCATGAGCCAGGCTCGCCAGCAGGGCGAACATGCACAGAAGCCAGCGCATCAAACCACCACGGCGATGGGCTGCTGGCCCTGAGGATGGCTGAGCACCTGCATGGGTAGACCGTAGATGGCTTGCAGGTTGGCCTCGGTCATCAGCTCGGCGGGACTGCCGTCGAGCAACAGACGGCCGCTGTGCAGGGCGATCAGACGGTCACAGTAGCGCGCAGCCATATTGATGTCGTGCAGCACGACGATCACGCTCAACCCCAGTTGTCGGCTGAGCCGGTGCACCAGGCCCAGCACATCGACCTGGTGAGCGATATCCAGTGCCGAAGTGGGTTCGTCGAGCAACAGATAGCGGCTGTTCTGCGCCAGCAACATGGCCAGCCAGACGCGCTGGCGTTCACCGCCGGAGAGGCTGTCGACCATGCGCTCGGCAAAACGCTCGGTATCGGTCAGCTCCAGGGCCTCGCGCACTTTGGTGTGATCTTCGGCAGAGAAACGGCCAAGCAGGCCGTGCCAGGGATAGCGGCCAAAGCCGACCAGCTCGCGTACGCTGAGGCTGTCAGCGGTGGGCAACTGTTGCGGCAGATAGGCCACCTGACGGGCGAAGTCGCGATCGTTCCAATCGCCCAGTGCTTTGTTATCGAGCAGCACTCGTCCGGCACTGGCGTGCTGCTGGCGAGCGAGCATCTTCAACAGTGTGGATTTGCCGGAGCCATTGTGGCCAATCAGACCAACCATCTGGCCTTGTGGAATATCGAGGCTGAGCGGGTGCAAAAGCGTTCGCTGTGGCAGAGCGAAGCTGACTCCATCGAGTCGGAACATGAGCAATCCTTTGGCCGAGCTGACAACAGCGCGAAGGCGGGGACTTTAGCTAAAATGATAATAAGCTGCAAACACGACTGATTAGAATCCTCGTAAGCAGATAGGCCAACAGTCGAATCGCCACGCGGCGAAGCACCAGAGCATGTACTCTCTTACAATACGTATGTTCGCATAATGTATATTATGTTAAAGACAGGACGTTTCATGAGCGTTGCATTATGCAGGCGTCATGGGCACTGAAGCCGTCTGTTCCGGGCTTTCCAGGGAGGTTTTCCTTCACTACGATACGGCATGACCTGTCAAACACTCAGATCCAGTGCAACACCCAAGGCCCTGACCGGCTGGGTTCTCCTCGATGACAATAACCTTCCTCGCTATTGGGCGACTGTCTGGGCCGACGTCCTGCAGGCGAAACTCAAAGACAGCACGCGAAGCCGATGCTTGTACGCCATTGATCGCTTGTACCAGCACTTTGCGCTGCTGCACCAAGCCGATGTCCTTGATCAGTTTCTGACTGATTGCCAATTCGATGCACTTGAGGCTGGCCTGACCGCCTTCCTGAGCGTCCTGCGAAATCAGGCCAAACGCGATGGCATTGTCAATTCCACAGTTTGGGCTTCGGCCATTAGATTCGTTGTCGATATCCTCCGCTACCTTGCCAGAGGAATAGACGCCGACAACTTGAAGGGCCGGCTAGAGAATCTGGACAAGTTGTATAGCCAGCTTGATCCATCCCCTGCAGCTAAGCCAGCTCCTATTCGAGCCTTGCCTGGGATTGTAGTCGACGACCTTTACCGGATTATGGAACCGCTTTCTCCCGGCAACCCTTTTCGTACCGAAAGAAACCGCTGGCGAAATTATTTTGTATTTATTTGCGCGTTAGCGTCTGGTTTGAGGCGAGGCGAAGTTGCCTCACTTGCAAGCGATGCTATTCAATCCGAATATGATTACGCAGCTGAAGATGATCGGAGCTGGATAAGCGTTCGGGAGAACCCATATGTTGAACTGGATCCTCGCCGCGAGGCGCCCGGCATTAAGAATGCACAGTCCAGACGTCAATTGCCAATTTCCCAAGACTTGTTACAGACAAGCGACCGCATAATTTTAGACTTCACTAGAAACAGATCACACAGCTACCTGGTAGGCTCACAGAAAGGAAAACCAATTTCCCTGCGTCAGTTGCAACGTATTTTTGAAACAGCCTCTACTCGATTGTCCCCGGCAGCGAAAAGAGCTTTGCACTTTCGCGGAAAATATAGCGTGACTCTTCATGATCTTCGCCACACTTGCGCCGTATACAGGCTCAAATGTTACATGGAGTCAGGATGTGACTTAGACACAGCAGTGGAAAAGTTGCGGGTGTTCTTTGGTTGGTCAGCCAGTTCGGAAATGCCTAGGCTTTATGCTCGCGCATATTTCGAGTCAGTGCACGCGGATGTCTGGAGCGACAAGTATGAAAAAATTGTTAGCACCTTGAGAGAGTTGGACGGCTTTGCATGAAACTCGATGACCAGTTAGATCTGTTTTATGCGCAGCAGGAAAAGCAAAAAGAGATTCATCTGCCCGTGCTGCACAAATCCATTCGATACTACGATGGGTTTTTAGAAGAGTTTCGAGTTATCAAGGATACATCTGCAGATACGTGGACTCTTGAGGTAGAAGGAAGAAATCACCGCCTTCTATTTGAGAGGATTCCAGTCCGCGAGCGCGAGTTATTTAAACATTTAGCCAGGGAAATGCTCTCTCGCCAAAGCGCTGTTTCAGTTGGCATGTTTATAGGTTCTTTGCTTGGCGAGCCAAAACATGTCATAGCAGCATTTGATATGACGCCACCAGAGTTTCGCGACTATTGGGTTGCCAACTTTCGGAGTTGGACGTACATAAATGCGCTTTCAACAAGGACTGCGGTACACTCGCTGTGTAATCTATCGTTTGGCCTTTGGAATCCGAATTACAGAGATTTTGTGAGTCTCCTCCCCTCGCCTCACCTTGACCAATATAGAACAGTCAGAACTCAAGAGTGCTTTCTACCCCTTGAAGATCAGTCGCTTCTCATATCTTATATAGATGATGTTGCAGAAAGATTGGAAGCCTCTGGGGCGACTGGCACACCGCATGAATTAGATATTATAAAGCTAAGGAATACCTGCCTGCTGATATTGAGTCATCAATATGCATTTAGGCCTGGCCAAATTGCAAAGATCAAAGCGAGTGACGTCAGGTCTCTCAACAAGAATTCATTACATATCTCGGTGCCCGTCGGAAAACAAAGAGAGTCCAAACGAGGCAGGTTAGTAACGCGAAAAATAAAAAATGAATGGATAGTTATATTTAGATCATATGGCGAGATGGCTGACGAGGTACGGCTGCATGAAAATAGTACTTTAGGGCAGCTTTACTTTTGCATGACACCTACGCAGGTCTCTGTCGCAATCGGAAATCTTACGGAGCTTCTTACTGGTGAGCGCTGGGTCGCGACAGACCTACGGCATACGGCTGCGCAACGATTGGCAGATGCCGGTGTAAGCCATATCTCCCTTTCAGAGTTCATGACACACGCGACAACTTTAACAGCTAATGTCTACTTCAACGCCTCGCCTACACAAGCCGAGCGCGTGAATCAGGCGTTGGCGCTTTCGCCTATCTACTCAAATGTTGCGGAAGTCGCACGAACAAGAGTTATTGACAAAGCAACCCTCATGCGGCTCCCACCCGACCAGCAAATAGCAGGCGTTCCACATGGAATTCCGATTGCTGGCATTGGTGGTTGCTCATCTGGACAATCGCTCTGCACGATGAACCCGATTTTGAGTTGTTATACGTGCAGAAAGTTTTTGCCGCTATTGGATTCTTCGATTCACCTAGAAGTAGTAGAAAAACTGCGCTCTGTCGTGACAGATTTTGCAGGTGCATCGCGAAACAACGAGGAGAGCCCGGCGTATACACAACTAAAGCGAATGTTTCAGGCTACCTTACGTGTTGCTGAAGAGGTCCGAGTTATAAAGTCAGAGGTTGTTGAGTGAATAGCTTTTTCAATAAATACATTGAGACTGGAAAGTCACTTGCTGAGTCGCGCGGACTAGATTGGAACCTGGCGGCAGACCTCGAAGGCAACATAATCAAGACAGCGCGCTGGGATCTCGCAAAGCTATGCGGACTTCCCTCCCCCCCATATTTCTGGCACTCATACCTGGGGCTTGACTCAAATGCACTGAATTTATTCAACGGCTACCGTGCACGCCAAGGACTCGAACCAGTTACCACTGAAATCCTTTCCAAACCGTGGCGAGATTTCTACCAAGCAGTGCTGCTTAACGAGCTCTTGGTTAAGCGCAACAAACCGGGGCATGCGCTTAACAATATTGGGCGTGCACTACGTATTCTTGCAACCTGTGCTGCGGCCGAAGCTCCATGGCAGCTTTCTCCCGATACAATTCAGTTGTCGTACAACGTGGCGCTCAGCCTGGGCAGTTCAGGGAAGTTGGCTGCCAATGTCTGTATGGTTGTACGTAATCTAATAGACGCCCTGCACATTTCGGATCGATCACCTCTGGCAAGATTTTGCGAGCCATATCCAGAGCAAATAGATCTAGATAAGAATGTTTCAAAGTTGCGTAAAGGTAACAATACGTACCGAGCAACGGAGAAGGTACGGACAGAGCTTTCTGAAAGAAAGTCTGCGGCTCGCCTGCCCGATGAAAAGGCGTTCTGGGAACTTGTCCGGATAGTGTTTACGGAAAAACCCCGAACTTTCTCAGATGCAATGCGCTTCAATCAGATCAAGATCCAAATTGCTTGTGGATTCCGGATTGGTGAAAACACCTTACTGCCTCTGGATTGGAAGCGGGCGCATGACTACATCGCCGCTGATGGTAGACCTGCTGGCGAGTTAGGTGGTATTTCTCGAGCACTATCAATTCGGCATTTCGCTGAAAAACAGGGTGACGATATAGACTCTGAAGGAGTGGTGCTTTATGAGAATACGCAAAATATTCCAAAGATTTTCGAGAACTTAATTGAAGAAGCGCTTGCGGAAGCAGAGCGGCTAAGCACCCCACTCCGTGACCGCCTTCGACAACAGATCGAAACAGGCAGACTGATTCCTGAATATCCGCTCGAGTCAATAGTCCCCGCGTGGGATATCTATAACCGTCTAACTGGATCTATTGAGCTTGCTTCCCTGCCTCCATCAGAAGAGCTAGTGGAAAAATATCGAGAAACCTTAGATTCTCAATTTCTTGAGCTAATCATCAATCAGCAGATAAGCCTAATTGCCCGCTATGGCGTATCTGACAACTGTAAGAAATATTTTAATAGGCTGCCGATTACAATTAGACGCTCCGACGGCTCTCCGCAAACGGGTAAGACCGTCTGGCATGAAGCTTATTTTTGCGTTGCTGAAGTTGAAGATATGGTAAAGAAAACCATGCCAACCAAGGTTTCGCACATAGCTCCTTTCAAATTGCAGGCCGGCAGATCTCTTCCTTCTTCGGAACTGATGTATCTCATGCCTATCCGCCCCTTAATTGAAGAGCGGAATGGTGGAGTTCTGGATGTCACGCGATATTTCGCCATAAGTCGCGCCTCCCCCCTTGATCTCCATCTTCACCTTGGTGGTCAGCCGAATAATATTTTTGCTCGCTATGGCCAGACGGAAGAGGATCGATCACTGAGCCTGAATACCCACTCCCTGCGCCATCTGCAAAATGGCGAACTATTTAGACTAGGAGTTGCGGACACCATTATCACTAAGCGCTTCAATCGCCGCAGTGTCGCTCAGAGCCATGTGTATGATCATCGTAGCCTAGCAGAAGCGCTTACAGATATTGATCTACCAGCCGGGGCTGACGCTATTTCTCCGCGCGCTCAAGAAACACTACGCATGATATTGGCCAATAAGATACGAGGGCCGATAGTAGACGAGTTTTTAGAGATTCAGAAAGAGATGGGGGATGATGTGGCATTCCAGTTTTTGTCCGCAGAGGCGGATGGTCTGCATGCAACGCCATATGGCTTTTGCGTTAATAGCTTCACGGTGGACCCCTGCCCCAAACACCTCCAATGTTATAATGGCTGCCGGCATTTAACTCGCTCAGGAATTGAAGAGGAGAACCAAAGCCTAACAAAACTAAGAGGGCGACTTCAGGAAACTGTAGAGTTAATTAACAAGACCCCGACAGAGTCTCGAAACATTGGATGGCAGAATCAGTTGCGCCATGCCGAAAATAGCCTGGCTAACTTAGATAAGGCCATTTCAACCGCTCCAGGTAACAATCCATTTCCTGATGGGCCAGACCTCTACCGATCCGTAGATGTGGCACGAGGAACGACCTTGATGGACTCCGCAATAATAAGGAGTAAAGAATGAAGCTTGAGAAGCTGGAGTCAATTCTTAAAAGAATGCTTGATGGCAATATCACTATCACCGCACGATCAATTACTCGACTGAATGATTCACCATTCAAGCATGCCAGTGATCTGACGCGTAATCCAGATAGAAGAAATCTCGTTGAAACTTATCAAGCACGGCAGCAAGAGTTGCGTGCGCTAATAGAAAAGACTGACAAGAGCTCTCGGACAAACCTCCAAGCTCGCGTAGCTCGGTTGGTAAAAGAAAATGAACTACTGAAGGAAGAGTTAGAGCTGCTCGTCGCCTCTCACAAAGCAATGCTTCTCGCGGTCGGTGAAATGGGAGGGATGGCCGCTTGGCGAAGGTTCTTTCCCACCTGGGAGGAGACCCGAAAGCGGCTTAGCCAACTACGAGCGCTACCTACAGCTGAGGTTACAGAGCTGAGTGGTCGGCAAAAATAGTCATTCTGTATAGATCTCGCTTCGCTAGAGACCTCCGAGCCTCATAATTGAGGCGACTACTTCTTCTATCCACGTACCCCTATGACCTCCTCCCAACGCGTCGTGAAACGCTGACTCAGCATCTCACGGCGCATTGCCCAAGTCGGCGTCTTCGGCACGCTGCCGATGCGCACGGCGCCGCGCCCCTCCTTCTGGTTGATCTGGTCGATCACCGCCATCAGCCGCACGGCGCCGCGGCGTGGCGCCGGGGCGAACAGATCCGGGGTCAGCTCACCCCGCTGGCTCAGATCAATTAGAAGTATGGAGCACTTCGAGTACGGATAACTGGGGCGGTAGATCTGCGTCAGCCCCTGCTGGGCGAGCGCCAGGATCTCGCGAGTGTCGTCGGTTGGCGCCGGCAGCGCCAGGGTCACGGCGTTGGCGTAGCGCGGCCCCTTCAGGTCTGCCAGCTGCGTCTGCAGCCCCACCTGAATGGTGCTGCATAGCGAGGCCTGGCCGCGCAGCGTCTCCGCCGCGCGACTCACATAGGCGGCCAGCGCCTCGCGGATCGGCGGCAGCTCCGACTGGCGCTTGCCGAACATCTTACTCGAGCAAATGGCCTCCTTCGGCGGCGGCCCCTCGTTGAGGCCGATGCAACTAATGCCACGCAGCTCGCGGGCGGTTCGCTCCATGGTCACACCGAAAGTCTTGCGCAAGGTGCTGATATCGAAACGCGCCAGGTCCCAGGCGGTGGCAATGTTCAGCGCTGCCAGCTTGGCCGCAGAGCGACGGCCCACGCCCCAGACCTCGCTCACCGGTGCCAGGCGCAGCAACTTCTCCTGGCGAGCCGGGTCGGTTAGGTCCAGCACCCCGCCGGTGCCCTTCCACTTCTTCGCTGCCCAGCTCGCCAGCTTGGCCAGCGTCTTGGTGGTGCTGATGCCCACGCCCACCGGCATGCCAACGTCGCGCGCCAGGCGCTTGCGAATGCTCCGCCCTAGCCCCTCCAGGTCCTCCACGCCGGTCATGTCGCCCCAGGCCTCATCGATCGAGTACACCTCGATGCCGGGCAGCATTTCCGCCATCACACGCATTACCCGGTTGCTGATGTCCGCATACAGCGTGTAGTTGCTGGAGCACGCCACCACGCCCTGGCGGCGCATCTGCTCCCGCACCTGGTAGTAAGGAGCCCCCATGCCGATGCCGAGCGCCTTGGCCTCGGCGCTACGGGCAATGACGCAGCCATCGTTGTTCGACAGCACTACCACCGGCCGGCGCTTCAGAGCCGGCTGGCAGATGCGCTCGCAGCTGCAGTAGAAGGAGTTGCAGTCGATCAGCGCGAACACGCGCCCCCGACTGCTCATGGCGCCACGCGGCTGACCACCCAGGCCACCACGCCCCACACCTCAATGATCTCCTCGCCGTCCAGCTGCACGTCGGGCACCACCGGGTCGGCGGCCTTCAGCCAGCGGCCATTGAACAGGTCCCGCTGCACCAGACGCACGCGGTAGCCCTCGCCGCCCAGGTCCACCACCACAAGTTTGTCATCCAGATGACTGGCTGCCCGGTTCACGATCAGCCGGTCGCCACGGAAGATGCCGAAGCCGACCAGACTGTCGTCCAGTACCTGCACGCCCCAGATATGCGGCGCGCCCAGCCCGGTGAGCCGATCGAGGGAAAGCCCCTCCTCCTTTTCCTCCTCGGCGGGCGACTGGAAGCCGGTGATGCGTAGGTTGGTGGCCACGTCGGTGAGCAGGCGCTCACGCAAGCGCTCACCCCGGGCGAGTATGGAAAGAGATGACATCGGTATATCCACAGAATACTGTATATGCGAACAGTATTTGCGAAGACCCGGATCCGGTCAATCGGCGACACCGTTGTCACCGACAGGAGGCAGTCAGCCCTCGAGCAACTCCTCGCGGTAGATGCCTATCTGCCTCGGCGCCTCGATGCCAACGCGCACGGCGCCCTGGCCCAGGGTGTCGATGCGGATGGTAATGCCATCGCGCAGCAGCAGGTGCAGCAGCTTTGCAACGTCTACACCAGGGTTGACGGTGAGGCGGATGTTCTCGCCGGCACGGCGAGTCAAGCAGAGGTAACCCATGCGAAAGTCCTCCGGTAGTGGGGGGCGGTTACTGCGGGAGATCGACGTCAACAAGCGGCACAGGATCGCCAGCCAATACGGCGGCGCCGACATCACCATCGCAGTCAGCATCAGCGCGGGGAAACCACTCCAGCCGGGCCTGTTTGCCGGGCAGGTCTACCAGCAGCCGGCGGCTTAGGCAGTCCACGGCCTGCTCGGCAACAGCCGTCACCTGGATATCGGACCAGCTCTGCACGGCATAGCTAAACACCTGTGCCTCTAGGTCCTCGCCCTCGTCGTGGTGCAGTATCGAGGCGTAGGCCTCAACGCAGCGGCCGCTAGCGCGCTCGCAGCGGATCTCGATGGCATTGGTACCAGGGGCCTCATACCCCTGCTGGGTTTCCCATCCACCCCATATCAGTAGCGTGTCGCCGCTCTGCTCGATCACCAGCGGTGGGCGGACGACGGCATGCGGCGCCTCAGCGGTAGCCGGTGCGGCAAACCAGAGTGCGGCGTAGGCAGAGAGCAAGGCAGAAGCGAGAACGACAGCGAGGTATTTGAGGTAGCGCATGGGTGAGCTCCATTCATGGGGAATGCCATCCTGGCGCTGGGAGTCTAGAACAGGATGAGCCACCTGCTTGAGCAGTGGCCCACAGAGGAGGAGTAGTTATGTGCGGCGGCGTAGAGGCCCGCGAGGCGGAAAAAGTCTGGAAGATCTACTTCCCAAACCCCAAGGCGGCTATACCGGTGCTGCTAGAAGATACCGGTCAACTGGATTGGATTCACTGGGGACGGCGCAAGGAGGAAGCAGGCAGCGGCCCCCAGGGGGGGTGGGCACGGCTCAGCACGGTGGAAGCCGGCGGCTGGGCTAAGCACAAGCCGCGCCGCGGCTTCGGCATGGTGCAACGCTTTTTGGAGAAAGAAGGCCAGCCCGGCGACAAGAGCCGGCCGTCACACTGGTTCGACGTGCCGGAGGGCTATGCCTTGGATTGTCTGATCATCGGCGAGGACGAGCAGCAACGGGTGTATGTGGTGACCACCGATCCGCCCGAGGAATACGCTTGGATTCATGACCGCTGGCCCTGCATTAAAGAGCTCAACAGATGAGCTGAATTGCCTAGCCCCTAGGATTTAGAGCGGCTGAACCGCTACTAACGCTCAGGCTTTATCGGATGAACAATCTCTATCAGCGACTGACCGAAGCGAAGTTAGCTTGCTACCGTTCATCTTTAAGAGGGATTTCTGAAAGCTCAGAGCGTACACGTGCAAGGAGATCCTCCATCGAAACCTTCTTGTCTAGCAGATAGCTGGACGCCAGAAGCGTCACCGGATGCACTCCGATGGCTGAAGCCAGGCCCTCCACCTTTTCAAGCGTTGGGCTCTTCAACCCCCGTTCAAGAGAACTGAGGTAGGTACGACTACTGACCTGGGAGAAGTCCTCTTGCGTCAGATGCCTGCTGATTCTGAGCGCTCTCAGTGCCTGGCCGAACGACTGCTTCAGTTCCATATTGCTCGTCTCGCAAAAGGAACGATGAAGCCTTCGTGAACACTTTAGGGCTACAATCTATAGTGTTCATTTTGGAGGGTGCTTCGGATGTTCAGAACATACAAGCATGCCGAGGTGCCGCTGAAAGCCTTGCTTGGCGAAGACATGCAGCTCTGGCGATCCGTGGAACAAGGGATTTCGCTGCCATGGTTCTACATGACAATCCATGAGCCCAATGTAAGGTCCATGTGGATGCTGTCAGGTCCGGCTGACTTGGAGCAGTGGGTCAACATCGAGAGCCCGGACTTGAAGATTGGCATGGTTCAGCTCGTCAGCCCTGCTTACCTGAATGGCAGCGATCGTTGGCTTATGGAGCCGCTGCATGAGCTTGTGGAGGTGGAGCTGAAAGGAAGCGCGGGAGCCTTCCATCTCTATCGCACCGAAAGCAACCATGTTTACTGCGATGGTTCCAACTGCACGTTTTCTGATGCAGATGTCAAATCATGGCGTGTGGTTTACAGCCGCTCAGCTGAGGGTACTGGACTACCCCCGCTACGGTAGACATCCCCGAGCTATGCCTATCCCAACAGTTGCCTCGACGGCTCGCCTCTTCGGCGTGGCATTGCCCCAGGAAGGACTGGGCCTCCCGATCAGGGTGAAAAACCACTGCGCTAATGCCTGATGATGTGACCGAGTGGCCCGATGCTGCCTTCCTACGGATGATGGCTGATCAGGGCTAGAGGCGTTCTCGAGCCTATGAAAGTCGAATGACTTACTGGAAACGCCTGTGCAAATCAGGAAAGACCAGCTGGACAAACCACACCGGGAAGCCTGGATACAGCTCGCGGGACTTGGGCGACGGTGCCTCGACCACACCCAGCTGAATCAGCTCCTTGAGCTGGTTGGCGGCGGTCTTGTCGTGCAGGCCGAGGTAGACCTTGAAGTCGGCGCGCGAAACCTCGCCCTGAATGATCAGCAGGTGTAGCGCGCGGGCGGCCTCCGGCTTGACCCCGGCCTCGGTGAACCGGCGCTCATAGCGCACGATCGTTTCCAGCCGATCCCGCAACGCCGGCAGGGACAGGGCATCACGGGTGTACTCCATCTGGTCCTTGCAGACACCCAGCATGAAACGCACGAATTCGATCAGGCCAGCTTGGGTCAGCTGTCCCCTGCCATCCAGATCACCTCGTCGGGGCTGGTCAGCGGCCTTGAGGCGCACGTAATACTCATCCTGCTTGCGTGCCAGGCCCCTAGAGATAGACCAGAGTGGAGAGGCAATCCCGAGCTTTAACAGCTGCAGGTGGGTGATCATCCGCACCACCCTGCCGTTGCCGTCCTCGAACGGGTGAACATAGGCAAGGCGATGGTGAGAAGCGAGGCTTGCCAGCAGCTGGCTGCGTGGATCTTTCATGCCGCCATAGACTTGTTGCAGGCGCTGCAGCATGGGCGTCACGGACTCCCAGGACGGCGCGTAGTGGCCGCCCACTGTCACGTTCTGCTGCGCACTGTCGCGGAGTTGACCGGGCGTCATAAGACGCTCCTCGCTCACCCTTAGATCCTCCTCGCGCGCTCCCTTGAACAGGCGGCGATGGATGGACTTGATCAGATCCAGGGAGAACATATCGCCCCAGTTGATGCTGGCCTTGTGTTGGGCCATCAGGCGCTCAAGCGCGCCTTGAGCTTCAATGTGCTCGACTGCCAGTAGCCCAAGCTGCTTCGCCTCACGCCGCTTGATCCGCGTCGATAGCTCAGCGGGCTCGGTGTACTGCCCTTCAATCAGGTTGCTGTAGTAGCTGTTGGTCACCCGCATCAGTCGCCCCAGCCGCTTGCATGTCTCCGGGGCGGCAAGGCCGGACAGCTGCCCTGCTAGGAACGGGAGAGAGTCGGCCAGCTCCAGTACGTCATCTGGGTAGGTGGGAGAGGGAACGATGGGCTCAAGCCAATGGATACCCTTGACGAACTGATCTGCCATTTCCTTTTCTTTTTCCCATTTATTTTCTGATATCCGCAATGGAAACATCGCAGTTGCGGCGGCCATTGCAGGGTATTCCTATAGGATGCAGATGAGAACATTTTTCCGATTTGAATTCGGATTTTTCTGATCATGATTATGGCGGTCTGGCCCGATCTTTTTTCTTGGCTTCGCGGCCCCTCGCGAACCGATTCCATTATGGAAACAGTTGCAGCCTATCTCCCCTTAAAGCGTCCTGATATGCGCTTTGCACCTTGCCTGATGGCCTGAGTCGACCCAGATTTTGTAGGCAACCAATGACCGTTTGGAGTCGATAGCCTTCGCTCGGCAGCGTCCGCTTTTGGCCGGTTTCTGCCTGTTGCGTCTCTGCTGCCCACTGGCCAAGTCGGATGCACGCGGTGGTCAGTACCAATGCAATTGACTGGTCAAATGGGTGCAATTGCGCACGCTGGGCAAGAGCCCGAGTTATGCCGGCCTTGTCCACAGGCCCCGGCTCCAGGAAGGCGCTGGAAGGGGTCGTCTCAGAAAACGGAAAATAAAGCACGCTAAGGCGTAACTACCCTCGGCTACACCGCGTCGGCACCACGCGGCTCTTTCTCCCCTTGCAGCGAAGCAATCAGCGGGCAAGAAACGTTCCCTTGCCGCGCATGGCAGGCGAACACAAGTTCGGATAGCACGGTTTCCATGCGCGCCAGGTCGGTCATTTTTTCGCGCACGTCCTGAAGCTTGTGCTCGGCCAGGCTGCTGGCTTCCTCGCAGTGGGTGCCGTCATCCAGCCTCAGCAGCTCTGCGATCTCGTCGAGGCTGAATCCGAGCCGCTGGGCTGATTTCACGAAGCGCACCCGCGTCACATCCGCCTCGCCATAGCGGCGGATGCTGCCATAGGGCTTGTCCGGCTCCGGCAACAAGCCCTTGCGCTGATAGAACCGGATTGTTTCCACGTTGACCCCGGCCGCCTTGGCGAAAACGCCAATAGTCAGATTCTCCAAATTTTTTTCCATATCGCTTGACTCCGTACATTGGTACGGAAGTAAGCTTAAGCTATCCAA
This sequence comes from Pseudomonas sp. zbq_18, assembly GCF_043102245.1. Lineage (NCBI taxonomy): Bacteria > Pseudomonadati > Pseudomonadota > Gammaproteobacteria > Pseudomonadales > Pseudomonadaceae > Pseudomonas > Pseudomonas sp. zbq_18. The sequence goes on from NZ_JBICIT010000019.1 coordinate 50,015, forward strand.
TCCAGATTTGAAAGGACAAGCGTATGTCTGAACCTCAAAACGGGCGCGGGGCGCTCTTCACTGGCGGGCTAGCCGCCATCCTCGCCTCGGCTTGCTGCCTGGGGCCGCTGGTTCTGATCGCCCTGGGGTTCAGCGGCGCTTGGATCGGCAACTTGACGGTGTTGGAACCTTATCGCCCGATCTTCATCGGCGCGGCGTTGGTGGCGCTGTTTTTCGCCTGGCGGCGCATCTACCGACCGGCGCAAGCCTGCAAACCAGGGGATGTGTGTGCGATTCCCCAAGTGCGCGCTACTTACAAGCTCATTTTCTGGGTCGTGGCCGCGCTGGTTCTGGTCGCGCTCGGATTTCCCTACGTCATGCCATTTTTCTATTAATCACAGGAGTTCATCATGAAAAAACTGTTTGCCTCTCTCGCCATCGCTGCCGTTGTTGCCCCCGTGTGGGCCGCCACCCAGACCGTCACGCTGTCCGTACCGGGCATGACCTGCTCCGCTTGTCCGATCACCGTCAAGAAGGCGATTTCCAAGGTCGAAGGCGTCAGCAAAGTTAACGTGACCTTCGAGACACGCGAAGCGGTTGTCACCTTCGATGATGCCAAGACCAGCGTGCAGAAGCTGACCAAGGCCACCGAAGACGCAGGCTATCCGTCCAGCGTCAAGAAGTGAGGCACTGAAAACGGCAGCGCAGCACATCTGGCTCTGTTGCAAAGATTGGCGGCAGTCAGAGGTAGGCTGTCGCTCTGCGCCGATCAGGCGGCTGCTGCGAAATGGTGGTTGAGCATGCCCATGGCCTCCGTCAGCGCCGAGGGCCCAATGCCAAAAGCTCTCTCCACAAGGCGCACCTCGCCCCTGATGCCGGGCTGCAGGCACCAGGGGCGAGCCTGTCCTTTGCGCAGGGCTCGCATGACTTCGAATCCCTTGATCGTGGCATAGGCCGTGGGGATCGATTTGAAACCGCGCACCGGCTTGATCAGTATCTTGAGCTTTCCGTGATCGGCCTCGATCACGTTATTGAGATACTTCACCTGCCGGTGGGCCGTCTCCCGGTCCAGCTTTCCTTCGCGCTTCAATTCGGTGATCGCTGCACCATAGCTCGGCGCTTTGTCGGTATTGAGCGTGGCAGGCTTTTCCCAGTGCTTCAGGCCTCGCAGGGCCTTGCCCAGGAACCGCTTCGCTGCCTTGGCGCTGCGGGTCGGCGACAGGTAGAAATCGATCGTGTCGCCCCGCTTGTCGACTGCCCGGTACAGGTAGGTCCACTTGCCCCGCACCTTGACGTAGGTTTCATCCAGGCGCCAGCTCGGATCAAAGCCACGCCGCCAGAACCAGCGCAGCCGCTTCTCCATCTCCGGGGCGTAGCACTGGACCCAGCGATAGATCGTCGTATGGTCGACCGAAATGCCGCGTTCCGCCAGCATTTCCTCAAGGTCGCGATAGCTGATCGGATAGCGACAATACCAGCGCACCGCCCACAGGATCACATCACCCTGGAAATGGCGCCACTTGAAATCCGTCATCGTTCCGTCCGTCCAATCTCCGCCAAGCATGCTCAAGCTTCACGATTTTTGCAACAGAGCCCACACGAGTATTGAGCATAGTCGAGATTGGTGCAGATCACTTCTGATATTGAACTGTCAGGAGCTGGCTGCACAACAGCCATTACGCCCAATCAACTGGTGCAGTCGTCTTCTGAAAATGACATTTGGTATCTCTCATAAACGGATGTTTTTGAGAGAACTATCTTCGGCCTTCACACGCACGAAAGGCGGCGAAGCTCCGCCGTTAATCCGTCCGCCGGAGATCTCGCCCAGGCAGGCTGAAGGCCGAGCAAGCCTGACAGGCCCGAAAAGCCCGGCACGGGCGTCGGCGGCGATGACGGCGGCGGCATTATCCAGGGTTGATGATGGAAGTGGAGGATATCGACAACCTCTCGCGCAACCAAGACATCGCGGTCGGACTGCAAGTGATCTTGAAGCCACGGGCCCGTCCCACCCCGACATGGACCTCGATGCCCGAACGGACGTTAGATTTCGAGTTCTAGGCGTTCTGCGATGAAGGTTGGATCCCAGCCGGGATTGAAAGTGTCGACGTGGGTGAATCCGAGCCGCTCGTATAGGCCACGCAGGTTCGGGTGGCAGTCGAGCCGCAGCTTGGCGCACCCCTGCGTTCGCGCGGCATGGCGGCAAGCCTCGATCAGCGCGGAGCTGACACCCCGGCCCGCATGTGTCCGTCGCACCGCGAGCTTGTGCAGATATGCGGCCTCCCCCTTGAGGGCGTCGGGCCAGAACTCGGGATCCTCGGCCGACAAGGTGCAACAGCCGACGATGCCGTCGCTGCAACTCGCGACTAGGAGCTCGGATCTCAGGACGAAGGTCTCCGCGAATGTCCGGTCGATCCGCGCGACGTCCCAGGCGGGCGTTCCCTTGGCGGACATCCACGCCGCAGCGTCGTGCATCAGCCGCACAACCTCGTCGATATCACCCGAGCAGGCGACCCGAACGTTCGGAGGCTCCTCGCTGTCCATTCGCTCCCCTGGCGCGGTATGAACCGCCGCCTCATAGTGCAGTTTGATCCTGACGAGCCCAGCATGTCTGCGCCCACCTTCGCGGAACCTGACCAGGGTCCGCTAGCGGGCGGCCGGAAGGTGAATGCTAGGCATGATCTAACCCTCGGTCTCTGGCGTCGCGACTGCGAAATTTCGCGAGGGTTTCCGAGAAGGTGATTGCGCTTCGCAGATCTCCAGGCGCGTGGGTGCGGACGTAGTCAGCGCCATTGCCGATCGCGTGAAGTTCCGCCGCAAGGCTCGCTGGACCCAGATCCTTTACAGGAAGGCCAACGGTGGCGCCCAAGAAGGATTTCCGCGACACCGAGACCAATAGCGGAAGCCCCAACGCCGACTTCAGCTTTTGAAGGTTCGACAGCACGTGCAGCGATGTTTCCGGTGCGGGGCTCAAGAAAAATCCCATCCCCGGATCGAGGATGAGCCGGTCGGCAGCGACCCCGCTCCGTCGCAAGGCGGAAACCCGCGCCTCGAAGAACCGCACAATCTCGTCGAGCGCGTCTTCGGGTCGAAGGTGACCGGTGCGGGTGGCGATGCCATCCCGCTGCGCTGAGTGCATAACCACCAGCCTGCAGTCCGCCTCAGCAATATCGGGATAGAGCGCAGGGTCAGGAAATCCTTGGATATCGTTCAGGTAGCCCACGCCGCGCTTGAGCGCATAGCGCTGGGTTTCCGGTTGGAAGCTGTCGATTGAAACACGGTGCATCTGATCGGACAGGGCGTCTAAGAGCGGCGCAATACGTCTGATCTCATCGGCCGGCGATACAGGCCTCGCGTCCGGATGGCTGGCGGCCGGTCCGACATCCACGACGTCTGATCCGACTCGCAGCATTTCGATCGCCGCGGTGACAGCGCCGGCGGGGTCTAGCCGCCGGCTCTCATCGAAGAAGGAGTCCTCGGTGAGATTCAGAATGCCGAACACCGTCACCATGGCGTCGGCCTCCGCAGCGACTTCCACGATGGGGATCGGGCGAGCAAAAAGGCAGCAATTATGAGCCCCATACCTACAAAGCCCCACGCATCAAGCTTTTGCCCATGAAGCAACCAGGCAATGGCTGTAATTATGACGACGCCGAGTCCCGACCAGACTGCATAAGCAACACCGACAGGGATGGATTTCAGAACCAGAGAAAGAAAATAAAATGCGATGCCATAACCGATTATGACAACGGCGGAAGGGGCAAGCTTAGTAAAGCCCTCGCTAGATTTTAATGCGGATGTTGCGATTACTTCGCCAACTATTGCGATAACAAGAAAAAGCCAGCCTTTCATGATATATCTCCCAATTTGTGTAGGGCTTATTATGCACGCTTAAAAATAATAAAAGCAGACTTGACCTGATAGTTTGACTGTGAGCAATTATGTGCTTAGTGCATCTAACGCCGGAGTTAAGCCGCCGCGCGTAGCGCGGTCGGCTTGAACGAATTGTTAGACATCATTTACCAACTGACTTGATGATCTCGCCTTTCACAAAGCGAATAAATTCTTCCAAGTGATCTGCGCGTGAGGCCAAGTGATCTTCTTTTTGTCCCAGATAAGCTTGCTTAGCTTCAAGTAAGACGGGCTGATACTGGGCAGGTAGGCGTTTTATTGCCCAGTCGGCAGCGACATCCTTCGGCGCGATTTTGCCGGTTATTGCGCTGTACCAAATGCGGGACAACGTAAGCACTACATTTCGCTCATCGCCGGCCCAGTCGGGCTGCGAGTTCCATAGCTTCAAGGTTTCCCTCAGCGCCTCGAATAGATCCTGTTCAGGAACCGGGTCAAAGAATTCCTCCGCTGCCGGACCTACCAAGGCAACGCTATGTTCTCTTGCTTTTGTAAGCAGGATAGCTAGATCAATGTCGATCATGGCTGGCTCGAAGATACCCGCAAGAATGTCATTGCGCTGCCATTCTCCAAATTGCAGCTCGCGCTTAGCCGGATAACGCCACGGGATGATGTCGTCATGCACGACAAGGGTGACTTCTATAGCGCGGAGCGTCTCGCTCTCGCCAGGGAAAGCCGAAGCCTCCATAAGGTCATTGAGCAATGCTCGCCGCGTCGTTTCATCAAGCTTTACGGCCACAGTAACCAACAAATCAATATCGCTGTATGGCTTCAGGCCGCCATCCACTGCGGAGCCGTACAAATGCACGGCCAGCAACGTTGATTCCAGATGGCGCTCAATGACGCTTAGCACCTCTGATAGTTGGTTCGAAATTTCGATGGTCACCGCTACCCTCATGATGTCTAACGTCGCTATCAATCGCGGAAAAGGCGTAGTGCGCGAAGCGAACGAAGCTTTTTGCCGTCGATTGCATAGCTTTGTTAACCCTTTTTCCAAATTTGATAGCAATAGTTAATGTTTGAAGTAAAGTGTTGCTCAAAAACAACTTCGAAGGTATTTGGAATACTCGGGAAGAAAACATCCCCCTCTGGCTCGATGTCGATCGTCGATAAGTGGAGCGTAGAGGCCATGGGTAATGTTTCTCGGTAAATTTCTCCGCCACCAGACACTATAACGTGACCGGTGAATTCAGCTAGCCTGTCCATGGCCTCTTCGATTGACTGAAATACAACTACATTGTCATCATTTGATGTCCAACCTGAGCGGGTAACGACCGCGTATTTCCTATTGGGGAGTGCGCCCATAGATTCAAACGTCTTGCGACCCACCAGAAGCCACTGATTGTAGGTCAATGCTTTAAAAAGTAGCTGCTCCCCTTTCGCGGACCAGGGTATGTCTGGACCGCAACCAATCACGCCGTTTTTCGCTTTCGCAGCCATCAATGATACTTTCAAGGTTCTCATCCTGGGTTAACTTTGTTTTAGGGCGACTGCCCTGCTGCGTAACATCGTTGCTGCTCCATAACATCAAACATCGACCCACGGCGTAACGCGCTTGCTGCTTGGATGCCCGAGGCATAGACTGTACAAAAAAACAGTCATAACAAGCCATGAAAACCGCCACTGCGCCGTTACCACCGCTGCGTTCGGTCAAGGTTCTGGACCAGTTGCGTGAGCGCATACGCTACTTGCATTACAGCTTACGAACCGAACAGGCTTATGTCCACTGGGTTCGTGCCTTCATCCGTTTCCACGGTGTGCGTCACCCGGCAACCTTGGGCAGCAGCGAAGTCGAGGCATTTCTGTCCTGGCTGGCGAACGAGCGCAAGGTTTCGGTCTCCACGCATCGTCAGGCATTGGCGGCCTTGCTGTTCTTCTACGGCAAGGTGCTGTGCACGGATCTGCCCTGGCTTCAGGAGATCGGAAGACCTCGGCCGTCGCGGCGCTTGCCGGTGGTGCTGACCCCGGATGAAGTGGTTCGCATCCTCGGTTTTCTGGAAGGCGAGCATCGTTTGTTCGCCCAGCTTCTGTATGGAACGGGCATGCGGATCAGTGAGGGTTTGCAACTGCGGGTCAAGGATCTGGATTTCGATCACGGCACGATCATCGTGCGGGAGGGCAAGGGCTCCAAGGATCGGGCCTTGATGTTACCCGAGAGCTTGGCACCCAGCCTGCGCGAGCAGCTGTCGCGTGCACGGGCATGGTGGCTGAAGGACCAGGCCGAGGGCCGCAGCGGCGTTGCGCTTCCCGACGCCCTTGAGCGGAAGTATCCGCGCGCCGGGCATTCCTGGCCGTGGTTCTGGGTTTTTGCGCAGCACACGCATTCGACCGATCCACGGAGCGGTGTCGTGCGTCGCCATCACATGTATGACCAGACCTTTCAGCGCGCCTTCAAACGTGCCGTAGAACAAGCAGGCATCACGAAGCCCGCCACACCGCACACCCTCCGCCACTCGTTCGCGACGGCCTTGCTCCGCAGCGGTTACGACATTCGAACCGTGCAGGATCTGCTCGGCCATTCCGACGTCTCTACGACGATGATTTACACGCATGTGCTGAAAGTTGGCGGTGCCGGAGTGCGCTCACCGCTTGATGCGCTGCCGCCCCTCACTAGTGAGAGGTAGGGCAGCGCAAGTCAATCCTGGCGGATTCACTACCCCTGCGCGAAGGCCATCGGTGCCGCATCGAACGGCCGGTTGCGGAAAGTCCTCCCTGCGTCCGCTGATGGCCGATTGAGGCCTATCGTAGCCTGCAGCTTCCGACCGTCCCACGCCAGCCAGGATCATGAAACATGGCGGTGAGGGCACCCACAGCATGGAAGTTTAACGTCAAGCTAGGTGCCCTAGGCACACCGGAAATTGGTGCAATTAGTCTGTTACAAAACATTTGCAACAGGGATGGTCGTTTGGGCTGCAACAGCCTCCTCAACCACGCCCCCCTGACTACACAGCAGTGATGCTATTTCCAGCTATTCCGAGAAAGCAACACCAAGCGAAACGACCCACTCTGTTAAATAACGAATAGTAGACGCTCAGTATCAGCGCCCAACTGCTTCCCCCGTATTCCCTTCATCGGCGCTCTGCTCCTCAAAGGTGTTGTCCCAGATCAGCCGCGGATCGAAAGTCACTGCGGCGAGCATGGTTAGGATCACGACGCTGGCAAAGGCTGCCGCGCCTGGGCCGGCCGAAATGGTCGCCAGGTTGCCGAAGTTGATCAGCGACACCAGTATCGCAATCACGAAGATGTCGAGCATCGACCAGCGCCCAATCCATTCGATAAAGCGGTACATCAAGATGCGCTGCTTCGCAGACATAGGCTGATGGCGCTGCACCGAGTACAGCAGAATGGCGATACCAACCAGTTTGAATGTCGGCACCAGGATACTGGCGATAAATACCACCATGGCCACGGGCAGCATTTCGGCATGGATCAGTTCCAGCACACCGCCCATGATGGTCGATGGCATGCCTCTGCCGAGCGAGCTGATCGTCATGATCGGCAGGAGATTCGCCGGTATGTACAGAATTGCCGCAGTGATCAGCAGTGCCCAGGTGCGCAGGATGCTGTTGGGTCGCCGGGCATGAAGCCGGGAGCCGCAGCGGCTGCAGTGCTGAATTTCACCTTCGCGCAGGTATTCGAGCTTATGGCACTCGTCGCACACGATGATGCCGGCATCAAGTGCGCGCATGGTTGCCCTCTCCATCCAATTCTTCCCATACCTGGTGCGGGGACATGCTTACTTCCAGCCAGACCTGCGTCAGCATCAGGGCGATGAAACAGGCCAGGCCTACGCCCAGATGCAGCTCCGCCATGTCGATCAACTTCACGATGGAAACGATGATGCCGAATAGATAGACCTCCAGCATTCCCCACTCGCGCATGTGGTGGTAGATGCGATAACAACCAATCGCTGACGGCTGCCAACCAGGTCGCCTAAGGCTTAGCAAGACAAACAGCTGACACAGCAGTTTGAGCAGCGGTACCAGCATGCTGCAGAGAAAAACCACCACCGCCACACCTTGCATGCCTGACTGGTAAAGCCCCACTACCCCGCTCCACACGGTATCCGCCGCGTTCTGACCAAGGATGTTGAGTTTGATAATCGGCAGAAAATTAGCCGGAATGAACAGAATCAGCGCTGTCAGTACCAAGGCCAGGCAGCGACGTCGCATGTGCGCACGATGTACCACCAGCTCGTAGCCGCAGCGCGGACAGTTGGCTCGTTGCTCCTCTCCGAGATGAGGATGATGAATCAGCAGGTCGCACTCATGGCAGGCAATCAGCTGATCCAGCGGCGGCAATCTCTGCGCCGACACGTCTTGCTCCATCATCGACCTCGCTGCTTGGCTGACGCAGTCAATATAGATTCTCTGCCGATCCCCGCTCAATCACGGTCGAGCAGGTGAAAGCGTGGCAGAGACAAATGCCAGCGAATCGCTGCGAGACGCGTCAGTAGCACGACCAGCATCGCAATTCCGGTATCCAGCCAGTGTGGCGTTTGCAACTCCCGTAAGCCAATGAACACCAGCGAACCCAGCAGACAAGCCGTGGCGTAGATTTCCTTCTGGAAAATCAGCGGGATTTCGTTGCAAATCACATCGCGCATCACGCCGCCCGCTACGCCGGTCATCACGCCCATGATCAACGCGGTGCTGTAGGGTACGTTGTGTTGCAACGCGACTTCCGTGCCGATAACCGTGAATACCGCCAGACCAAAGGCATCGGCAATCAGCAACCCGCGCTCGTGAATCGGCTGGGTCAGGCGCACCCAGAGCACCGTGCCCACGGCGGCAGCGGAAGCCACAAGAATGTAAGTATCGTTACGAATCCAGCTGACTGGATGGTTGTCCAGAATCAAGTCGCGCAGCGTGCCGCCACCGAGCGCTGTGATAATGGCGATGACCAACACACCAAACAGATCCATGGACTTGCGACCGGCCATGAGTGCGCCGGTGATGGCAAAAACGGCAACGCCGAACAGATCCGAAAGGTAAAAGAGTTGCTGCATGATGCCTTCAACGGGTGACTGGGACGCGCATGGTAACAAACTCCTCTGCGGCCGTCGGATGAATCCCCAGGGTCTCGTCAAACACCTGCTTGGTCGCCCCAGCCTTGATCGCCACGGCCAGCCCCTGGACGATTTCACCTGATTCCGGCCCCACCATGTGACAGCCCAGAACTCGATCACTCTGTGCATCCACCACCAGCTTCATCAGCGTCCGCTCCTGTTGTTCAGTCAGCGTCAGCTTCATCGGCCGGAAACGGCTCTCGAAAACCTTTACCTGGTACCCCCCTGCCCTGGCCTGTTCTTCGCTCAGGCCAACCGTGGCGATGTTCGGCAGGCTGAACACGGCAGTCGGGATGTTCTGGTAATCGACGGGCCGATACTCCTGCGGACGGAACAGCTGACGCGCCACGGCCATGCCTTCGGCCAACGCAACAGGGGTGAGCTGCACTCTGCCGATCACGTCGCCGAGGGCGAGAATCGAAGGCTCGCCGGTGCGGTAGTTCTCGTCGACGGCCACGAATCCTTTTTCATCCAGGGTGACGTCGGTATTTTCCAGGCCCAGGTTGTCCAGCATCGGCCGTCTGCCGGTGGCATAGAACACACAGTCGGTGGGCAACTGGCGGCCGTCTTTCAGCACGGCGAGCAAGCTGCCGTCTGCTTGGCGTTCGATGCGTTCGATATCACTGTTGAACTGCAGATCGAGCCCTTTCTTCTCCAGCTCTTCCTTGAGGTGCTGGCGCACGGCGCCATCGAAGCCACGCAGGAACAGGTCGCCGCGGTACAGCAGAGAGGTCTGCGCGCCCATGCCGTGGAAGATCGAGGCGAACTCGACTGCGATGTAGCCACCGCCTACCACCAGCACGCGCTTGGGCAGATGCTCGAGGAAGAAGACTTCGTTGGACGTCGTCGCCAGCTCCTTGCCGGGAATGTCCGGCACCTGCGGCCAGCCGCCGGTAGCGATGAGAATGTGTCTGGCGCTGTGGCGTTGCCCGCTGACCTCCACTTCATGGGGGCCGAGCAATCGGGCGTGGCCCTCCAGCAGCGTGACACCACTGTTCACCAACAAGTTGCGGTAGATGCCATTGAGGCGCTGGATCTCACGATTCTTGTTGGCGATCAGCGTTGGCCAGTCGAACTGTGGCGCGCCAAGGCTCCAGCCGTAACTGGCGGCCTGCTCGAAGTCATCCGGGAAATGCGCGCCATATACCAGCAGCTTCTTAGGCACGCAGCCGACATTGACGCAGGTGCCGCCCAGATAGCGACTTTCGGCCACCGCTACACGTGCACCGAAGCTGGCGGCGAAACGTGCCGCGCGCACGCCACCAGAACCGGCGCCGATTACAAACAGATCGTAGTCATGAGTCATTGGCAATTCTCCTCGCAGACCGTCAGCATACCGGAGACTAGGCTGAGTGCACGAAGGAGGTTTTGCTATGCGCCCCACCCTGACCCATGTGGCTCTGCATGTTCCTGATCTGGAATCCTGCGTGGCGTTCTATCGCGACTTCTGCAACATGCGGGTTATCCACGAACGTGCAGGCAAGGGCGCAAAGATCGTCTGGATGGCCGAGCCAGGCAAGGAACACCAATTCATCTTTGTCATCATGCCCGGAGGCAAAGACCGGCAATTGGCAGGGGATGACTACAGTCACTTCGGGTTCGCAGTGGAAAGCCGGCAAACAGTCGACGAAATAGCCGCACGGGCGGCAGAGGCCGGCTGTTTAATCTGGCCGCCCCGCTCTGAGCCCTACCCGGTGGGCTACTACTGCGGCCTGCGCGACCCGGCCGGTAACTACGTAGAGTTCAGCTATGGACAGCCACTGGGGCCGGGGTCAGAGGCGATGCCTATTCCCTGAAACAACGAAGCCACCCGCAGGTGGCTTCGCTCGATCGCGCTGATTCAGAAGGCCTTGCCGGTTTTATACAGGTTTTCGAAACAGAAGTTGGTGGCGTCGATGTAGCCCTCTGCGCCACCGCAGTCAAAACGCTTGCCCTTGAACTTGTAGGCAATCACGCAGCCATCCTGGGCCTGTTTCATCAACGCATCGGTGATCTGGATTTCCCCTCCCTTGCCCGGCTCTGTCTTCTCGATCAGGTCGAAAATATCCGGGGTCAGGATGTAGCGGCCGATGATTGCCAGGTTGGAAGGTGCGTCCTCCGGCTTGGGTTTTTCGACCATGCTGTTGACGCGGAAGATGTCGTCACGAATCATCTCGCCAGCGATCACGCCGTACTTGAAGGTCTCTTCCTTCGGCACTTCCTGAATGGCAACGATGGAGCAGCGGAACTGGTTGTAAAGCTTGACCATCTGCTGCAGTACACCATCGCCCTCGAGGTTGAGGCACAGGTCGTCGGCCAGCACCACGGCGAAGGGCTCGTCCCCGATCAGCGGACGGCCGCTGAGAATCGCGTGACCGAGGCCCTTCATTTCGACCTGACGGGTATAGGAAAAACTGCACTCATCGATCAGGCGGCGAATGCCGACCAGATACTTTTCCTTGTCCGTACCCTGAATCTGATGTTCAAGCTCATAACTGATGTCGAAATGGTCTTCCAGGGCGCGCTTGCCGCGACCAGTGACCATGGCGATTTCTGTAAGACCAGCCTCCAGGGCTTCTTCAACACCATACTGGATCAGAGGCTTGTTCACGACAGGCAGCATTTCCTTGGGCATGGCTTTGGTAGCGGGAAGGAAGCGCGTGCCGTAGCCGGCGGCTGGGAACAGGCATTTCTTGATCATGGGATTCCTTGCGATTGCACAGCAAAAAGTGCCGCCCAGTCTAATCACGCCGCACTGGCCTTACAATGACCGGCCTGCGGTCGCCCTACCCCACGATAAAGAAAGCCCTGTTCAGCAATTTCTGACGGATCGTAAATATTGCGACCATCGAACAACACCGGCATGCGCATCAACCTGCGCACTCGAGCGAAGTCCGGCTGCCGGAACTGTTTCCATTCGGTCACCAGTACCAGCGCATCAGCGCCTTCAACCATGGCGTAAGGTGACTCATCCAGCCTCAACTGCCCGCTAGCCAGTTCATCTGCATAACGTTTGGCCACGCCACTGCAGGCAACAGGATCGCAGGCCTGGACTCTGGCGCCGGCCGCCAAGAGCGCATCGAGTAGCACCAGGCTAGGCGCTTCACGCAAATCATCTGTGCCGGGTTTGAAAGACAGCCCCCAAAGGGTGACGACCCGCCCTTGGAAGTGACCGTTGAAATGCTCTCGCAAGTCCTGAAGCAACAGCGTTTTCTGCAGAGCATTGCGCGCTTCTACGGCGCGCAGAATGGCGGGTTCGAAACCTTGTAACTCTGCGGTCCTGATCAGTGCACGCACATCCTTGGGAAAGCAGGATCCGCCATAGCCACACCCCGCATAAATAAAGTGAGTGCCTATTCGCCGATCACTACCAATGCCACGGCGTACATCTTCGATATCGACACCAAGGCGAGCACAGAGCCCTGCCATTTCGTTCATGAACGAAATTTTGGTCGCAAGAAAAGCATTAGCCGCATATTTCGTGAACTCTGCGGCCCGAACACTCATCTGCAAGCCGCGCTCATGGTTGCGTAAGAATGGAGCATACAGACGGCGTAGAAGCTCACTGCTGGCGGTATCAGAGCAGCCCAGCACGACTCGGTCAGGACGCATAAAGTCTTCGACGGCACTCCCTTCCTTGAGAAACTCCGGATTGCTTGCAACCCTGATCCGAAACTTCATTCCCCGCTCGCCCAAACGCTGGTTGATGCGTTGCTCAACCCGTTCCGCCGTGCCCACTGGCACGGTGGATTTGTCCACGATCAGGGCGGCAGACGTCAGGCACTGCCCCAACTGTTCCGCTACTGCCAGCACATGACTGAGATCAGCAGAGCCATCCTCTCCAGTGGGCGTTCCCACTGCGATAAAAATGGCCGATGCTCCACGCACCCCCTCCGCCATATCTGCAGTAAAACTCAGCTGCCCACTGGCCAGATGGCTTTTGAGCATGGGTTCCAATCCAGGCTCATAAATTGGTATCTCCCCCCTGCTCAGCCGAGCGACTCGAAAGGGATCATGCTCAATACACACGACGTGATTGCCCATTTCCGCGAAGCAGCTTGCGGTGACCAGCCCGACATATCCTGCACCCACCACGCTCAGCCGCATACGATCGACCCTCTGCCATTTAGCGCGATTGCAACGCAGGACGATGGCGGGCTTATGACGTAGGCGAGATGCTTTTATGACGAACAATAAAAAACCCGGCCAGAGCCGGGTTTTTTACATCGCTTTCGCCGTTACTTGGCTTGAGCTTCTACGGCAGCTTCAACACGACGGTTGACTGCGCGGCCGGCTTCAGTGGCGTTGTCAGCAACCGGGCGGGACTCACCGTAACCCACCGAGTCAACGCGATCGGCACCTACACCGTACTGGTTAACCAGCACTTCGCGAACAGCAGTCGCGCGGCGCTCGGACAGCTGCTGGTTGTAGGAGTCAGTGCCCACAGAGTCAGTGTGACCTTCTACGGTGGTAGTGGTCTGTGGGTACTGGTTCATGAAGTCAGCCAGGTTTTGGATGTCGCTGTAGCTTTCTTCCTTGACCTTGGACTTGTCGAAGTCGAACTTCACATCCAGCTCAACGCGGACAGTTTCAACCGGCTCAGGGGTCGGCGGCACTTCTTCCACGATCGGAGCCGGCTCGACTACCGGAGCAGGCTTGGAACCACCGCCGAAGTTGAAACCGATACCAACGCTAGGCGCCCACTCGGTGTCACCCTGATCGATGTTGTACTGCGCTTCTACGCCAGCACGTGCGTAGAAGTTTTCGGTGAAGTACATCTTGGCGCCACCGCCCAGATTGGCGAAGGTGGAACCATTACGACCGCTAGCACCATTCTGGCCGATGCTCTGATCAGAGAAGCCGGCGGAGATGTACGGACGAATGCTGTCGCCCGGTGCATTGAAGTGATAGAGGGCATCCAGTGCAGTGTTGGAGCCCTTGATGTCGCGGCCGTCTTGGGCACGAGCATTGTGTACTTCGTCGTAGCCCAGGCGCAGTTCGACATCATCAGTCAGGAAGTAACCGATGGAGCCACCGAACAGGTTGCCGTCGTTGTCGAATTCGCGCGCGCTGTCGAAGTACTGCTTCTTGGCGAAGCCTTCGATTTCAACAGCGCCTTGGCCTTGGGCCAGAGCGTTCAAAGAGGTGGTAGCCACTAGCGAACCAATGACAATGCCCAAGGTGTTTTTCAGTTTCATCCGTAAATCCCCTAAAAAGACGATTGAATTGCCAAGCCGGCGGCTGGGAACAATTCGGTAGCAAGTGTAACAAATCCACACACTGCTGTGATACGAGGCGATGAGTCGCACTGCAGTGAGAGTGAATAACAGGTATTAAGTTTCGCTTTCGACAGCGAATTTCTCGCGCAAGCGATCAAGGGCGCGTTTGTAGCGCATTTTGGTGGCGCTCAGGCCCATGTGCATGATGTCAGCAATCTCTTGGAACTCTAGCTCTGCAACAAAACGTAAAACTAGAATTTCCCGGTCAATTGGATTGACATGTACCAGCCAGCGATCCAAGCCGCCCTTCTCTTCGAGTTTGGGTGCTTTTTCTTCGGAAGCTTCTTCAAGCGGATCCAGACTCAACGCGTCCATGAGTCGGCGCTTGCGGCGTTCTTTACGGTACTGAGTAATGCACTCGTTATAAGTGATGCTATATAGCCATGTCTTGAACTTTGACTTGCCCTCGAAGTTCTTCAGACCATATAGAACTTTCAGCATCACTTCCTGGCAAACATCGTCCGCATCACGGTCGTTACCCAGGTAGCGCGCACAAACATTGAAGAGCGTGCGCTGGTAACGCCGCATCAACTCCTCATAAGCACGGGTGATGTGGAATAGCTCGACGTGAGCGCGCTGCACCAGCTCCTCGTCCGAGAGCTCGCGTGGGTCATACCGCGTAGGAAGCGATTGGGCCTTGTTCAAAACGACTCGTGCCGACTGGTCAGATCAATGACAGCGCCAACCCGCAACGCGGGCAGCGCTGGACGCATACATTAGCAGGGTTGGCGCCTCAGCGGCTGCTGACGCGCTGTTCGAGCAGGGTACGGTTGGCAACCGAAACCAGCTCTCCCTCTTCGGTTAGCAGGACCGTCTTGACGGTGCCTATCTCCTCGATCTGCCCTTCGACCTCGCCGATTTTTACTTGTTGCCCGACCTCATAAAGTTCTCGTACATAGATGCCAGCCAGTATCTGACCGGCGATCTCCCGACTGCCAAGACCCAGTGCCAGCGCCATGGCCAGACCAACGGAAATCAGCACGATGGCGATCACGTTGTTGAGCAGGTCGGTCTTGACCTCAAGCTGGCCGATGGCAACCGAGATACTGATGATAATGACCAGGCCTTGGGCAATCCGGCCCAGGCCAGCGGCATACTCCAGGCCCACGCCCTCGGCTGCACCCCGTACCAGGCTGCTGACCAGCTGCGCGAGCAAGACACCGGCGAGCATGATCACGGCTGCGCCGAGCACCTTCGGCAGGTACAGGGCCAGCACGTCGAGGGTGGAAGACACGCGGTCGAGCCCCAGCGACTCGGCTGCGGTGATCAGGAAAATCAGCAGGATGAACCAGTAGACAATTTTGCCAATCAGCACCGATACCGGTACTTGGATACCTACGCGGGAAAGCATCTTGTTGAGGCCGGTGCCAGCCATCAGACGATCCAGGCCAACTTTGGCCAGGAGTTTGGATAACAGGGTATCCAGCAGTTTGGCGACCACGAAACCGAGCAGCACGACCACCAAGGCGCCGAAGAATCGCGGAATGAAACCGGCGATCGGAGCCCACACCGAGCTCATGGCATTAACGAGACTTTGAGTCCAGGGATCAAATTCCATATTCAGTCAGCCTTGTTTGCGGGGCGAGTACGGCGGGAAACAGGTGCCAGATGGGCGGAACCGTTGTTGAGCGCGATCATCGCGGCTTCCAGGCCGCGACCGAGCAGCACGAACAAATCGCCAACGCCGACCTGGCGATTGGCGGTCTTGAGTACACGCCCCAGGGCTGCGTCGTCATCGTGTTCCACCGATGACGACTTGAGCAAATCGCGCAGGGACTCTTCAAAGGGATCGTACATGCACACCTCGCACGAATTTGTTGCCTAGACGCGGCCATATCGCCACGGGTCACACTCACAGCCAGCGCAGACGGCGGAAAAGCCAGAGCTGGAAGACGATCAACGCAACGATCAAACCACAAGTCAGCAAAAAACCATGCTCGTTCTCACTGCCGGGGATACCGCCCACATTGATACCTAGCAGGCCGGTGAGAAAGCTCATTGGCAGAAACAGCCCGGTGATGATGCCCAGCAGGTACATGGTGCGGTTCATCTTATCGCTCATGCGCCGGTCTTCGGACTCCAGCACCAGGCCTACCCGTTCGCGGACCATTTCCAGCTCTTCGAGATAGCGTGTGAGTCGGTTGTTCAGCTCGTTCCACTGATCCACGTCGCCAAAACCGTTTCGAGCCAACTGGGCGAAGAGCTCGCGCTGCGGGGCCAGAAAGCGTCGCAGCCCTGCGGAACGCCGGCGCAAGTGCAGAATGGAGTCATGGTCCGGCACATAGCGCTCGTCGACATCCAGGCGTTCTTCTTCGGTATCCAGTTCGTCAGCCAGTTCGTCGAGCACCCCCTCAACCCGCGCGGTGAGCTGGTAGGCAAGCTCAAGCACTAGGTCCGCAGCGTTGCACGGCCCTTCTCCGCGCTGAAATTGAGCGATCAGCTCTTCGGTGGCGCGCAATGGCCGCAGGCGCAGGGATATCACCCGGCGCGCCTGCGCGTGGATGCGCATCGACACCATGTCCTCGGGCTCTGCGCCGGGATTGAGGTTGATGCCGCGCAGAAACAGCAGCAGGCGATTGTCGGGTAAGTTCAGCAGGCGGGGACGGGTGTTTTCCTCGAGTAGCAGATCGCAGGCAAACTCGCCGAGATCGCTGTGCTCGCGCAGCCAGCTGGCAGTCTGCGGATGACCGCGATCCCAGTGCAGCCAGAGGCTTTCCGTCTCTTCAAGACGCAAATCCGTCAGCTGATCGTAGGCGACATGGCGTGCGCCGCCTCGGCCGTCCAGCACTAGCGCCTGGACCAAGCCCGAGTGTGCTTGCATCTGCTCGCTCATAGAGGTGGTACGGCCTTACTCCGGCATCTTCAGCGGTTCGGGCGAGACGATGATGCCGTTGTTGTCGGCATACACATAGTGACCCGGCTTGAAGGTCACGCCGCCGAAGGTGACTGCCACGTTGAGGTCGCCGAGGCCGCGCTTATCGGTTTTCATGGGGTGACTTGCCAGCGCCTGTACGCCCAGCTCGGTCTGTGCCAGTACGTCCACGTCACGCACGCAACCGTAGATCACCATGCCTTCCCAGCCATTCTTGGCGGCCTTCTCGGCAATCATGTCACCGAGCAGCGCACGCCGCAGAGAGCCGCCGCCGTCCACCACCAGTACCTTGCCCTGCCCCGGCTGGTCGGCCTGGGATTTGACCAGCGAGTTGTCCTCGAAGCATTTGACGGTGACGATCTCGCCACCGAAGGAGTCGCGGCCGCCAAAATTGGCGAACATTGGCTCGACGACTTGAACCAGGTCCGGATAGGCATCGCACAGGTCGGGGGTGACGTAATGCATGGCAAAACTCCTTTGGTGGGAAACGTGAAAGATCATGTCGCTCAGCATGGCGGCGCTAACGACTGCCCGCAAGCGGGCTAGAGCTGTTCGCCTGGGTTTCAGTCGCCTTTAGCCAGGACTTCCGCTGGTAGCTCTAGGTTCCGCAGCCAGTATTCTGCCAGCGGCCAGACCTCGGCTTGCGCCTCCTTGCTGACCAGCATCTCGACGTGACCGAAGTCGCTGCTGAAACCCTTGGCACGCCCCAGCTCTAGAAAGCGGCGTGGTTCGGCATGGACTTGCTCGTAGAGCTTACGGCAGGCCCAGGTAGGATCCTGTAGGTCGCCCGCCGCCGCAACGGCCAGCAAGGGAACGCGGCTTTCCGCCAATCCTGCCCACCAGTCCCGCTCAGCATCGCCGAAGCGTCCGAACAGGCGGTGCCAGCGCAGGCTTTCCAGGGCCAGGCCGATGGGCTCGTCTTCAGGGCCGCGTTTGAAGCGCGAGCCGGACACGTGATGGAAGCCTTTGAGCAACAGGCGGCTGCACCACTCTACCGGCGGCACCTTGAGCGGCCAGTAGATGCGGCTGATCTGGCTACCGAACAACGCTGTCGACGCGGCGCTGTGCTGGTCCAGATAGCCGCCTCCCAATGCCGCCGCCAGGGTGATGCCGCCCAGCGAGTGGCCGATCCAGTGCGGCACCTGCGCGCTCTGCTCGCGAACAAACGCGGCAATGGCGGGCAGATCATAGCGGGCGTAGTCGGCCACCGTGTTGTGCTTGTACGCCTGATTGCGGGGCGACAGACCATGTCCGCGCATCTCGGCGATCCACACATCGAAACCGTTGCGCGCCAGATGGGCGCCCAGCCCGATGCCGCGAGGCGAATACCAGAAGCGTCGATTGGAAAAGCTGCCATGCAGCAAAATGACGGGGGCGCCACGGCTCTCTTGGCTAGCCAGCCCCAGGCGGGTCAGCGCCAGCTCCACCGATGGGTCAGGGCTGTTGCCCGGCTTGAGCCGATAGACATCTTCGCTCAGGTCGCCACGCAACTCGGCAGCCACCAGGGCAACGGGAAACAGATCGCTACTGCTTTGCATCTTCGATCACGCACAAAAAAGGGCGGGTTGAACCCCGCCCTTGTTACTGACGGGCTTGCGCTCAGGCCTGTTGGCCTTCGGCCAGGAAGAACCAGGTTTCCAGGACCGAGTCCGGGTTCAGGGAGACGCTTTCGATGCCCTGCTCCATCAGCCATTTGGCCAGATCCGGATGGTCGGACGGCCCCTGGCCACAGATGCCGATGTACTTGCCAGCCTTGTTGCAGGCGGCAATCGCATTGGCCAGCAGCTTCTTCACGGCCGGATTCCGCTCATCGAACAGGTGCGCGATGATCCCGGAGTCGCGATCCAGGCCCAGGGTCAGCTGAGTCAGGTCGTTGGAGCCAATGGAGAAGCCGTCGAAGAACTCGAGGAATTCATCTGCGAGCAGTGCGTTGGAGGGAAGCTCGCACATCATGATGACTTTCAGACCGTTCTCGCCGCGGGCCAAACCATTGGCCGCCAGCAGGTCCACAACCTGGCTGGCCTCGCCGAGAGTGCGTACGAACGGCACCATGATCTCGACGTTGGTCAGGCCCATCTCGTTGCGTACTTTCTTCAGCGCACGGCATTCCAGCTCGAAGCAGTCGCGGAATGATTCGCTGATGTAGCGCGAAGCGCCACGGAAGCCGAGCATCGGGTTTTCTTCTTCCGGCTCGTACAGCTTGCCGCCAATCAGGTTGGCATATTCGTTGGATTTGAAATCCGACAGGCGCACGATGACCTTCTTCGGCCAGAAGGCCGCGGCCAGGGTGCTGATACCCTCGACCAGTTTCTCGACATAGAAACCGACCGGATCGTCGTAGCCGGCGATGCGTTTGTCGACGCTCTCTTTGATCTCTGCCGGCAGTGCCGCGTGATTCAGCAGCGCTTTGGGGTGCACGCCGATCATGCGGTTGATGATGAACTCCAGGCGGGCCAGGCCCACGCCCTCGTTGGGCAGCTGGGCGAAGTCGAAAGCGCGATCCGGATTGCCGACGTTCATCATGATCTTGAACGGCAACTCGGGCATGGCATCGACCGAGTTCTTGCGAATATCGAAGCCCAGCTCGCCTTCGAAGATGAAGCCGGTATCGCCTTCGGCGCAGGACACGGTCACGCCCTGGCCATCCTGCAGCACCTGGGTGGCGTTGCCGCAACCGACCACGGCCGGAATACCCAGCTCACGAGCGATGATCGCCGCGTGGCAGGTACGACCGCCGCGATTGGTGACGATGGCGCTGGCGCGCTTCATCACCGGCTCCCAGTCTGGGTCAGTCATGTCGGAGACGAGCACGTCGCCCGGCTGTACCTTGTCCATTTCGGATACATCGTGGATCACACGAACCTTGCCGGCGCCGATGCGCTGACCGATGGCACGACCTTCTACCAGTACGGTGCCTTTTTCTTTCAGCAGGTAGCGCTCCATCACGGTGGCGCTAGCGCGGCTCTTCACCGTTTCGGGACGAGCCTGGACGATATACAGCTTGCCGTCGTCGCCATCTTTGGCCCACTCGATGTCCATCGGGCGGCCGTAGTGTTTTTCGATGATCATGGCCTGTTTGGCCAGTTCGCTGACTTCGGCGTCGGTCAAGCAGAAGCGCGCGCGGTCAGCGCGGTCCACTTCCACGGTTTTCACCGACTTGCCAGCCTTGGCCTCGTCGCCATAGACCATCTTGATCGCCTTGCTCCCCAGGTTGCGGCGCAGAATCGCCGGGCGCCCAGCCTGCAAGGTGGATTTGTGAACGTAGAACTCGTCAGGGTTGACGGCCCCTTGCACCACAGTTTCACCGAGACCGTAGGCGCCGGTGATGAATACCACGTCGCGGAAGCCGGATTCGGTGTCCAGGGTGAACATCACGCCGGCGGTACCAGTTTCCGAGCGCACCATGCGCTGCACGCCGGCAGACAGGGCGACCAGCTTGTGATCGAAGCCTTGGTGCACGCGGTAGGAAATGGCGCGATCGTTGAACAGGGATGCAAACACTTCCTTGGCGGCGCGAATCACGTTATCCACGCCACGGATGTTCAGGAAAGTCTCCTGCTGGCCGGCAAAAGAGGCATCAGGCAGGTCTTCTGCGGTAGCCGAAGAACGCACGGCGACAGCCATGTTGTCGTTCCCCACGGCCATGAGAGCAAAGGCCTCGCGGATTTCGCGATCCAGGCGCTCGGGGAATTCGGCCTCCATGACCCACTGACGGATCTGCGCGCCGGTTTTGGCCAGGGCATTGACGTCATCCACGTCCAGCGTATCGAGAGCGGCATGGATGCGGTCATTCAGACCGCTCTGCTCAAGAAAGTCACGGTAGGCCTGGGCGGTAGTGGCGAAACCACCGGGAACCGAGACGCCTGCACCTGCCAGGTTGCTGATCATTTCGCCCAGGGATGCGTTTTTGCCCCCTACATGCTCCACATCGTGGACGCCGAGCTTATCGAGGGAAACTACGTACTCAACCAAGGTGAACTCTCCACTGTACTTGGCCCGGCCAGCCTGGCCTTGCCGCAAGGAAATAAGTCACAATGCCAGCCAGTACGGGCCCGGCAAAGGGGGCCTATGATAGCCAAGAATCGCTCCTGACTTAAGGCCTTTGGCGCAAATGAAACGAACCGCTTTCTTTATCTCTGACGGCACTGGCATTACGGCCGAAACCCTGGGCCAGAGCCTGCTGGCCCAGTTCGAAAACATCAGCTTCACCAAGCTCACACGCCCCTATATAGACAGCGTGGACAAGGCGCGCGCCATGGTACAGCAAATCAATAATGCGGCCGAGAAGGATGGCGCACGGCCGATTATCTTCGATACCGTGGTCAATCATGAGATTCGCGACATTCTGGCTCAGTCCGAAGGCTTCATGATCGACATTTTCTCGACCTTCCTGGCGCCACTGGAGGCCGAACTGAACGAGCACTCCTCTTACTCGGTAGGCAAATCCCATTCCATCGCCAGCAACAGTAATTACATGGAGCGTATCGAGGCCGTCAACTTTGCCCTGGATAACGATGACGGCGCCCGTACCCACTATTACGACAAGGCTGACCTGATCCTGGTTGGGGTCTCACGCTGCGGCAAGACGCCAACCTGTTTGTACATGGCCATGCAATACGGCATTCGCGCAGCCAATTACCCGCTGACCGAAGAAGACATGGAGCGCCTGCAGTTGCCGAACGCACTCAAGCCCTACAAACACAAACTGTTCGGTTTGACTATCGACCCAGATCGCCTCACTGCCATTCGGCATGAGCGCAAACCCAATAGTCGCTATGCCAGCTTTGCCCAGTGCGAGTTCGAGGTGCGCGAGGTGGAAAACCTGTTCCGTCGCGAAAACATGCCCTTCATCAATTCAACGCACTTCTCCGTCGAAGAGATCTCCGCCAAGATTCTGGTGGAAAAAGGTGTTGAGCGTCGCTTTAAGTAAACGTTGTAATCCATTGATTCAATGAGAAAAGGCTCGCTAAGTTCGAGCCTTTTCTAGCTTTTGAGATTCAGAATGAATCGCCCGGCACGCGCACCCAACCTTCCATCAGGATCCGCGCCGAGCGCGACATGATTGCCTTGGTTACCGTCCACTCGCCGTCGACCAGTCGAGCCTGAGCCCCGACTCGCAAGGTGCCGGATGGATGGCCGAAACGCACTGCCTCACGCTCGCCGCCGCCGGCAGCCAGATTGACCAGAGTGCCGGGAATGGCCGCCGCTGTGCCGATAGCCACTGCACAGGTGCCCATCATCGCGTGATGCAGCTTGCCCATGGACAACGCGCGCACCAGCAGATCGACCTCGCCGGCATCCACTTGCTTGCCGCTGGAAGCCCGGTAGCTCTTGGGCGGGGACACGAAGGCGATCTTTGGCGTGTGCTGGCGGGTGGCCGCCTCTTCCGGCGTTTTGATGAGACCCATACGCAGTGCGCCGGCCACGCGGATTTGCTCGAAACGTGCCAGCTGCGCTGGATCCCCGTTGATGGCCTCGCGCAGCTCGGTGCCCTGGTAGCCGATGTCCTCGGCGTTGACGAATACGGTGGGGATGCCGGCGCTGATCATGGTCGCCTTGAAGGTGCCGACGCCTGGTACGTCCAGGTCATCGACCAGATTGCCGGTAGGGAACATCGAACCCTCGCCATCATCGGACGGATCGAGGAACTCCAGCACGATCTCAGCCGCCGGAAAAGTCACCCCGTCCAGCTCGAAGTCGCCGGTTTCCTGGACCAGGCCAGCGGTTACCGGCACATGAGCGATGATGGTTTTTTGGATATTGGCCTGCCAGATACGCACCACGCATACGCCGTTCTCGGGAATGCGCGCCGGATCGACCAGGCCGGCATGGATGGCGAAGGCGCCGGCGGCAGTCGATAGGTTGCCGCAGTTGCCGCTCCAGTCGACAAAGGCCTTGTCGATGGAAACCTGGCCATAGAGGTAGTCGACGTCGTGATCGGGCTGGCTGCTCTCGGACAGGATTACGCACTTTGAGGTCGACGAGGTGGCACCGCCCATACCGTCGATATGCGCCGAGTATGGGTCGGGGCTACCGATCACGCGCATGAACAGCTGGTCGCGGGCCGCGCCCGGTACCTGGCAGCTCTGCGGCAGGTCCTGCAGGCGGAAGAACACGCCCTTGCTGGTGCCACCCCGGATATAGGTAGCGGGAACTCTGATCTGGGGTTGATGAGCCATGCTTGCGTCCTGGCTGAATGATGGAAGTAGCCCGGATGAAATCCGGGGAATCTGAGACACCGCTATCCCCGGATTACAAGCCGGCAGTGGACAAGCCCCCTCTCCCATCGGGATAGGGGGCTTCAGCCCTGACCTCAGGCGACCTCGCCCTTGAGGAAGTCCTTGGCGAAGCGCTGCAGCACGCCACCGGCCTTGTACACGCTGACATCGGCAGCGGTGTCCAGGCGGCAGGTCACCGGCACTTCGACCACTTCGCCGTTGCGGCGGTTGACCACCAGGGTCAGATCGCAGCGCGGCGATACCTCACCCTTGATGTCATAGGTCTCGGTGCCGTCCAGGCCCAGCGTAAGTCGGGTAGTACCCGGCTTGAACTCGACCGGCAGCACGCCCATGCCAACCAGGTTGGTGCGGTGAATGCGCTCGAAGCCTTCGGCCACGATCACTTCCACACCGGCCAGGCGCACGCCCTTGGCCGCCCAGTCGCGGGACGAGCCCTGACCGTAGTCGGCACCGGCGATGATGATCAGGTTCTGCTTGCGGTTCATGTAGGTTTCGATCGCTTCCCACATGCGCATGACCTTGCCTTCCGGCTCGACGCGGGCCAACGAGCCCTTCTTCACCTGCCCGTCGACCACGGCCATCTCGTTGACCAGCTGCGGGTTGGCGAAGGTCGCACGTTGCGCGGTCAGGTGGTCGCCGCGGTGGGTGGCGTAGGAGTTGAAGTCCTCCTCCGGCAGGCCCATCTTGTGCAGGTACTCGCCGGCGGCCGAGTCCATCAGGATGGCGTTGGATGGCGACAGGTGGTCGGTGGTGATGTTGTCCGGCAGGATCGCCAGCGGCAGCATGCCCTTGAGGGTACGCTCGCCAGCCAGGGCGCCTTCCCAGTACGGCGGACGGCGGATGTAGGTCGACATCGGGCGCCAGTCGTACAGCGGGCTTTCCGCCTCCTGCACGCTGCCCAGGTCGAACATCGGAATGTAGATCTGCTTGAACTGCTCCGGCTTGACGCTGGAGGCGACGATTTCGTCGATCTCCTCATCGCTCGGCCACAAATCCTTCAGAGTGATGGGGTTACCGGCCTTGTCGGTGCCCAGCACGTCCTGTTCGATATCGAAACGCACGGTACCGGCGATGGCGTAGGCCACGACCAGCGGCGGCGAGGCCAGGAAGGCCTGCTTGGCGTAGGGGTGGATACGGCCGTCGAAGTTACGGTTACCGGAGAGCACGGCAGTGGCATACAGGTCGCGGTCGATGATTTCCTGCTGGATCACCGGATCCAGCGCACCGGACATGCCGTTACAGGTGGTGCAGGCGTAGGCGACGATGCCGAAGCCGAGCTTCTCCAGCTCCGGCAGCAGGCCAGCTTCTTCCAGATACAGCTTGGCGACTTTCGAACCCGGGGCGAAGGAAGTCTTGACCCAGGGCTTGCGCACCAGGCCCAGCTCGTTGGCCTTCTTCGCCAGCAGGCCGGCGGCGACTACGTTGCGCGGGTTGGAGGTGTTGGTGCAGCTGGTGATGGCGGCGATGATCACCGCGCCGTCCGGCAGCAAACCCTGGGCTTCCTCGGCCTTGGCCGCGGCCAGCTGGGCTTCGCTGGCTATGCCGCGCTCCTGCAGGACGGAAGTCGGCAGGCGCTTGTGAGGGTTGGACGGGCCGGCCAGGTTACGCACCACGGTGCTCAGGTCGAAGCTCAGCACGCGCTCGTACTCGGCGGTCTTCAGCGCATCGCTCCACAGTCCCAGGGTCTTGGCGTAGCGTTCGACCAGCGCGACCTGCTCCGGCTCGCGGCCAGTGAGCTTGAGGTAGTCGATGGTCTGGCCGTCGATGTAGAACATCGCGGCGGTGGCGCCGTATTCCGGGCACATGTTGGAGATGGTCGCGCGGTCGCCGATCGACAGGCTGTCCGCGCCCTCGCCGAAGAACTCGACATAGGCGCCGACCACACGCTCCTTGCGCAGGAACTCGGTGATGGCCAGGACGATGTCGGTGGCGGTGATGCCGGGCTTGCGCTTGCCGGTCAGCTCGACGCCGACGATGTCGGGCAGGCGCATCATCGACGGGTGGCCGAGCATTACGGTCTCGGCTTCAAGGCCGCCGACGCCGATGGCGATCACGCCCAGGGCATCGACGTGCGGGGTGTGCGAGTCGGTACCGACACAGGTGTCGGGGAAAGCCACGCCGCCACGCGCCTGGATCACCGGGCTCATTTTCTCCAGGTTGATCTGGTGCATGATGCCGTTGCCGGCCGGGATCACATCGACGTTCTTGAACGCGGTCTTGGTCCACTCGATGAAGTGGAAGCGGTCCTCGTTGCGGCGGTCTTCGATGGCTCGGTTCTTCTCGAAGGCATCCGGGTCGAAGCCGGGCGCTTCCACGGCCAGCGAGTGGTCGACGATCAGCTGGGTTGGCACCACCGGGTTGACCTTGGACGGGTCGCCGCCCTGCTCGGCGATGGCGTCACGCAGGCCGGCCAGGTCGACCAGCGCGGTCTGGCCGAGGATGTCGTGGCAAACCACGCGCGCCGGGTACCAGGGGAAGTCCAGATCGCGCTTGCGGTAGATCAGCTGCTCCAAAGCGGGCGTCAGCAGCTCCGACTCACAGCGGCGCACCAGTTGCTCGGCCAGCACGCGGCTGGTGTAGGGCAGCTTGGCCCAGGCGCCGGCCTGGATCGCCTCCACCGCCGCAGGGGCGTTGAAATAATCCAGGTCGGTGCCGGCCAGGCGTTCACGGTAGAGCTTGTTCATTTATTTGCGGTCCTTGAGTTCGACGAACTTCAGGTCTTCCGGGCCGGTGTAGTTGGCGCTCGGGCGAATGATCTTGCCGTCGATGCGCTGCTCGATGACATGGGCGGACCAGCCTGCGGTGCGCGCGATGACGAACAGCGGCGTGAACATGGCGGTGGGCACGCCCATCATGTGGTAGCTCACGGCACTGAACCAGTCGAGGTTGGGGAACATCTTCTTGATGTCCCACATGATGGTTTCCAGGCGCTCGGCGATGTCGTACATCTTGGTGTTGGACTGCTCGACGGACAGCTCGCGAGCCACTTCCTTGATCACCTTGTTGCGCGGGTCGGCCACGGTGTAGACCGGGTGGCCAAAGCCGATCACCACTTCCTTGCGCTCAACGCGGGCGCGGATGTCGGCCTCGGCTTCGTCCGGGTTGTCGTAGCGCTTCTGGATCTCGAAGGCCACCTCGTTGGCGCCGCCGTGCTTCGGACCACGCAGCGCGCCGATCGCGCCGGTGATGCAGGAGTACATGTCGGAGCCGGTGCCGGCGATGACGCGCGAGGTGAAGGTCGAGGCGTTGAACTCGTGCTCGGCGTACAGGTTGAGCGAGGTGTGCATGGCGCGCACCCAGGATGCGCGGGGCTTCTCGCCGTGCAGCAGGTGCAGGAAGTGGCCGCCGATGGAGTCGTCGTCGGTCTCCACGTCGATGCGCTTGCCGTTGTGGCTGAAGTGGTACCAGTACAGCAGGGCCGAACCCAGGGAAGCCATCAGCTTGTCGGCGATGTCGCGGGCGCCCGGATGGTTGTGGTCTTCCTTCTCCGGCGACAGGCAGCCCAGCACGGAAGTGGCGGTGCGCATCACGTCCATCGGGTGGGCGGACGGCGGCAGCTGCTCCAGGGCGGCTTTCACGCCGGCCGGCAGGCCGCGCAGGGCCTTCAGTTTGGCCTTGTAGGCAGCCAGTTCGGCCACGTTGGGCAGTTTGCCGTGGACCAGCAGGTGGGCGATTTCCTCGAATTCGCAGCGGTTGGCGAAGTCGAGCACGTCATAGCCGCGGTAGTGCAGGTCGTTGCCGGTACGGCCGACGGTGCACAGGGCAGTGTTGCCGGCGGCGGTGCCGGACAAGGCTACGGATTTCTTGGGTTTGAAGCCGGTGGTCTCAGGCGTGCTCATCGGAGTCTCCTCAGTCTTGTTCTTTTTAAGGCTCGATTACTTTTTATTCGCGGCGAACAGTGCGTCGAGCTTTTGCTCGAAGGCGTGGTAGCCGATGCGGTCATACAGCTCCATGCGGGTCTGCATGATGTCGATAACATCCTTCTGGTGACCGTTCTGGCGGATCGAGGTATAGACAGCCTCGGCAGCCTTGTTGGCGGCGCGGAAGGCGGACAGCGGGTAGAGCTGGATGGCCACGCCGACCGAGGCCAGTTCGTCGCGAGTGAACAGCGGAGTAGCGCCGAACTCGGTGATATTCGCCAGGATCGGTACATTCAGCTCTTTCACAAAGCGCTCGTAGGTCGGCAGGTCGTAGGCCGCCTCGGCGAAGATCGCATCGGCGCCGGCCTCGACGTAGCGCAGGCAGCGCTCGATGGCGGCATCCACGCCCTCGGCCTGGATCGCGTCAGTGCGGGCGATCAGGAAGAAGTTGGGGTCGGTTTTGGCATCGGCAGCGGCCTTGACGCGGTCGGCCATCTCCTCGGTGGAGACGATTTCCTTGCCTGGACGGT
This sequence comes from Pseudomonas sp. zbq_18, assembly GCF_043102245.1. Classification (NCBI taxonomy): domain Bacteria; kingdom Pseudomonadati; phylum Pseudomonadota; class Gammaproteobacteria; order Pseudomonadales; family Pseudomonadaceae; genus Pseudomonas; species Pseudomonas sp. zbq_18. The sequence goes on from NZ_JBICIT010000019.1 coordinate 77,727, forward strand.
GACCGCAGCGCTTGGCGCCAACCTGGTCCTCGATGTGGGCGGCGGCGGCACCGGCCTTGATCAGGTTCTTCACAGTGCGCTCGATATTGAAGGCGCTGGGGCCGAAGCCTGTGTCGATGTCGACCAGCAGCGGCAGGTCGCAGACATCGGTGATGCGGCGCACGTCAGTGAGTACGTCATCGAGCGTGTTGATCCCCAGGTCTGGCAGCCCCAGGGAGCCGGCTGCCACACCACCACCGGACAGATAGATGGCCTTGAAACCGGCGCGTTTGGCCAGCAACGCATGGTTGGCGTTGATCGCACCGATCACCTGCAGCGGATGTTCGCTGGCGATGGCGTCGCGGAAACGCTGGCCGGGAGTGGCTTGGGTCATGACTCACCTCGGGATTTCGATGGTTTAGGAGCGGCGCCCTGCCCGGCCTGTTGCGCGGCCAGATAGTGACGTTCGATATTGCGTTTGGAGGCGGCGATATGCCGGCGCATCAGCAGCTCGGCTAACTCGCCGTCACGCTCGGTAATGGCATCGAGAATGCGATGATGCTCGGCAAAGGCCTGATGCGGTCTGTTGGGGGTCGCGGAAAACTGCAGGCGATACATCCGCACCAGCTGGTACAGCTCGCCACAGAGCATGCGCGCCAGGGTCTGATTGCCACTGCCCTGGATAATGCGGTAGTGAAAGTCGAAGTCGCCTTCCTGCTGGTAGTAACCGACGCCGGCCTTGAAGGCGGCGTCCTGCTCATGCAGGTCAAGCACGCGGCGCAGCTCTCCAATTTCAGCGTGACTCATGCGCTCGGCGGCTAAGCGGCAGGCCATGCCTTCCAGTGACTCACGTATTTCATAGAGCTCGATCAGCTCGGCATGGCTCAGTGACACGACCCTCGCACCCACATGGGGGACGCGCACCAGCAGCTTCTGACCTTCCAGGCGGTGAATAGCCTCGCGCAACGGGCCGCGGCTGATGCCATAGGTACGCGCCAGCTCGGGCTCGGAGATCTTGCTGCCGGGAGCAATATCTCCGCGCACGATAGCCGCCTGGATGCTGCGGAACACATGCTCGGAAAGGGTTTCCGTATCATCCGGGCTGATTTTGTCGATTTCGAGGTTCTCGAGCATATTGTCGACACGCTAAGCATTTGATGGTGAAAAAATACGCCCTCGAGCGATTTAGGTCAATCTCAAGGCTAACATTGTCAACAATTTGCCAGGGCTCGGTCGAACACACAACCGCTTAAACAACCTGCAGAAACGCTCTTAAGCCGCTGTTAAGCCAGAAAAAGCCCATGCTAGAATGCCGCCCGCTTCTACCGGCCAATCATTGCGCCGAGCCTGCTAGACTCCATCTGCCGGCTGTTTGCCCGCTGCCGCCCGACGACGCGACCGTACAAGGATTTATGCGACTCAAGCCCTCCGTCCTCCTATTCAGCTGCAGCCTTCTTCCCGGCCTAAGTTTTGCCGACAAGACTGTGTATGGCCTGAATGAATATGTCCGGCTGGACGACCTCAATCTTGAAGTGGCCGCCAAACTCGATACCGGTGCCAAGACCGCCTCGCTGAGTGCTCGTGATATCAAGCGTTTCAAGCGCGATGGCGAGACTTGGGTACGCTTTTACCTGGCGATCGATGATGCTCACGAGCAACCTATTGAGCGACCACTGGCTCGAATCAGCAAAATCAAGCGTCGTGCTGGCGACTATGATGCGGAAAGCGGGAAGAGCTACACCGCCCGCCCGGTGATTGAATTATCTGTATGCATGGGCCAAACCCATCACACTATAGAGGTCAACCTGACCGACCGCAGTGCGTTCCAGTACCCGCTGCTGATCGGTTCCGAGGCGCTCAAACGCCTGGATGCAGTAGTCGACCCTAGCCTCAAATACGCTGCCGGCAAACCCGGCTGCTCCTCTGACGCAAACTCTGCCGAGTAACTCTCATGCGCTCTCTCACTTTGCATCTGAAAGTCCTCATCACCCTGCTGGTGACGCTGGGCGTTCTGATCACGGCATACCAGATCTTCATCCTCGGCATTCCGGTGACCGAAGATGAGACTGACGACCTGTGGAATATCGACGCCAAGGTCGAATTTCAGGCCAATCCGCGTGAGCCGGTGAAGGTGCAGATGTTCGTGCCACCGCTTAACCAGGACTACGTGAGCCTCAATGAGAGTTTCATCTCCAATAATTATGGCGTGAGCGTCAACCGCGTCGACGGCAACCGCAAGCTGACCTGGTCGGCTCGACGTGCCAACGGCAAACAAACCCTCTACTACCGCCTGGTGCTGACCAAGCGCTACAGCGGTGAGCCCGCCAAGGCCAAAGGCCCTATTTTCCGCGACAGCATCGAAGTGGAAGGCGCAGAGAAAATTGCCGCCGAAGCCCTGCTAGCCCCTATCCGTCAGCATTCTGCGGATGTTGAAACCTTCATCAGCGAAGCCATCAAACGTGTTAACAATGTCAATGATGACAACGTGAAGCTACTGCTTGGCGGCGATGCATCCTCTGCCAACAAGGCCAAGGTTATCGACCTGTTGCTGTCCATCGCGCATGTGCCGATGGAGCGCGTACATACCATTCGCCTGGCCACCGAGATCCAGCAAAGCCCGGAGCTTTGGCTGCGTAGTTTCAATGGCGAGAACTGGCTGTATTTCAATCCTGAAACCGGCCAGCAGGGCCTGCCGGCCGATCGCGTGGTGTGGTGGACCGGTGACGAGCCACTGATCAGTATCGATGGCGGCAAGAAGGCACAGGTCAGCTTCACCCTGAATAACAGCGAGATGAACGCCATCCGCCTGGCCAAGCTCACCGACGAAAACACTGACGTCGATTTCCTCGAATACTCTCTGTACGGCCTGCCGCTCCAGACCCAGCAGACCTTCATGATCATGGTCATGATCCCCATCGGCGTGCTGGTGATCCTGGTGCTGCGCAACCTGGTAGGCCTGCAGACCCTGGGCACCTTCACCCCGGTGCTGATCGCCCTCGCCTTCCGCGAAATGCAGCTGGGCTACGGCATCGTCTTCTTCACCATCATTACCGCACTGGGCCTGATGCTGCGCTCCTACCTTGAGCACTTGAAGCTGCAAATGCTGCCGCGCCTGTCTGTCGTGCTCACTTTCGTAGTGGTGCTGATTGCCACCATCAGCCTGTTCAGCCACAAGCTGGGCCTTGAGCGCGGTCTTTCGGTCGCCCTGTTCCCGATGGTCATCTTGACCATGACCATCGAGCGCCTGTCCATCACCTGGGAAGAGCGCGGTGGCAGCCATGCCATGAAGGTCGCCGTCGGCACCCTGTTTGCCGCTTCGCTGGCGCACCTGCTGATGAGCGTGCCGGAACTGAGCTACTTCGTCTTTACCTTCCCGGCTGTCTTGCTGATTCTGGTGGGCTTTATGCTGGCCATGGGTCGCTACCGCGGCTACCGCCTGACCGAACTGTTCCGCTTCAAAGCCTTTCTGAAGGACTGAGCCATGTTTGGCATGATCAAGACGTGGAAGGCTCTGGAAGCCAAGGGCATCATGGGCATCAACCGCCGCAACGCGGACTACGTGCTCAAGTACAACAAGCGTCACCTGTATCCCATCGTGGATGACAAGATCATCACCAAGGAGCGTGCGCTGGCTGCCGGCATCAATGTGCCGGAAATGTACGGCATCATTTCCACCGAAAAAGAGATCGACAAGCTCTCCGAGATTATCGGTGGCCGCAGTGACTTCGTGATCAAGCCTGCCCAGGGCGCCGGTGGCGACGGTATCCTGGTGGTTGCCGACCGTTTCGAGGATCGCTTCAAGACGGTCTCGGGCAAGATCATCAGTCACGAGGAAATCGAGCACCAGATTTCCAGCATTCTGACGGGCCTCTATTCCCTGGGTGGGCATCGAGACCGCGCCCTGATCGAGTACCGGGTGACTCCGGACCCGATCTTCAAGAGCATCAGCTACGAAGGCGTTCCGGATATCCGCATCATCGTGCTGATGGGCTACCCCGTCATGGCCATGCTGCGCCTGCCGACCCGCCAGTCCAACGGCAAGGCCAACCTGCATCAGGGCGCCATCGGCGTCGGCGTAGACCTGGCCACCGGGCTGACCCTGCGCGGAACCTGGCTGAACAACAAGATCAGCAAACATCCTGACACCACCAACTCGGTTGATGGCGTACAGCTACCGAACTGGAACGGCTTCATGAAGCTGGCGGCCGGCTGCTACGAGCTCTGTGGCCTCGGCTATATCGGTGTCGACATGGTGTTGGATGTCGAGAAAGGCCCATTGATCCTGGAGCTCAATGCCCGTCCGGGTCTGAATATCCAGATCGCCAATGACTGCGGCCTGACCCACCGCGCTCACGCCGTCGAGGCTCATCTCGCCGAACTGGCCAAAACCGGCAAGCAGGAAACGGCGGAAGAGCGCGTGCACTTTTCCCAGCAACTGTTCGGCCACGTGAAGAGCAAGAACGACTAAAGTCGTGCAGACAGAAAGCCCGGCCCAGGCCGGGCTTTTTTCGTTGCATGGCGACGTCAACATCCACCTACAATCGCCACACCCTCCCATAGTTAACCGCCATGAGCATTTGCCAGCTTCATCGCCTCCCCTATCGTGCCGACCCTGCCGATTATTTCGCCAGAGTTCGCCACGCTCCGGGCGCCATACTGCTGGATGCAGGTCGCCCCTACGCCGAGCGCGGGCGTTACGACCTGATCAGCGCCTGGCCGCAGGAGCGTTTCCAGGTGACTGATGGAGAGACTGCGCAAGGCTTCTTCCAGCGGCTACGTCATGGACTGAACCAACTTGGGCATGGCGAGGCGCCTGGCGGTTGCGAGCTGCCGTTTACCGGCGGGTTGCTGGGCTACCTCAGCTATGACTTCGGCCGTCATCTAGAAGCTCTGCCTCAACACGCCGTCGACGATTTGCAACTGCCTGAAGCACAGCTCGGCCTCTACACCTGGGCCCTGATCAGCGATCACCAGCGTCAGACCTGTCAGCTCATGTTCCATCCAGCGCTACCTCCTGCCGAACGGCAACGACTGATTGAGCTTTTTGATGCAGCCCCTGCGGCGGACTCTGCCGGGTTTCACCTCAAGCAGCCCTTTCAAGCCAATCAAGATGACCGAACCTATCAGCAGGCTATCGAGCGTATACAGGCCTATATCAAAGCTGGTGACTGCTACCAGGTGAATTATGCGCAGCGCTTCCAGGCACCTTGCAGCGGCGATCCGTGGATTGCTTATCTGAAGTTGCGCCAGGCCTGCCCCACCCCCTTTTCTGGCTTTCTGAGCCTGGAAAACGGCGATGCCATCCTCAGTTTGTCGCCGGAGCGCTTTCTCAAGGTCAGCCAGGGCCGTGTCGAGACCCGCCCGATCAAGGGCACACGCCCGCGCGGAATCACCGCACATGACGACCGCGTACATGCCGAAGCGCTGCTGAGCAGCCCAAAGGATCGCGCCGAGAACCTGATGATCGTTGACCTGCTGCGCAACGACCTGGGCCGCAGCTGTCGGATCGGCTCGGTTCGGGTGCCAGAGCTGTTCGCGCTGGAAAGCTATCCGAACGTGCACCATTTGGTCAGTGCAGTTACCGGCGAGCTGGCACCGAACAAGGATGCACTGGATCTACTGGCCAGTAGCTTTCCCGGCGGCTCCATCACGGGTGCCCCCAAGATCCGCGCGATGCAAATCATTGATGAACTGGAGCCCACACGCCGCGGCCCTTACTGTGGCTCCCTGCTCTATCTTGATGTACGTGGCGAACTGGACAGCTCCATCGCCATTCGCAGCCTGCTGATCAAGGATGGCGTAGTCAGTTGCTGGGGCGGCGGCGGCATCGTGGCGGACTCGGATTGGCAAGCCGAGTACCAGGAGTCGCTGACCAAGATCCAGGTACTACTCAGAACCCTCGAAGGCATGTAACCCATATCCGCCACAAAAAAGCCCGCATCGCAGCGGGCTTTTTGTCTGAGCGAAGCCTTACAGGCTCAGCTCACGATTGGATGCCTTGATGAACTCGCGCTTGAGGTCTTCATAGGTGTGCACTGCCGGGAACTGCGGGAACTCGCGGATCACGTTTTCCGGCGCATGGAACAGAATGCCGGCGTGAGCCTCGCTGAGCATGGTGGTGTCGTTGTAGGAGTCACCTGCGGCAATCACCCGGTAGTAGAGGCTCTTGAAGGCGATGACCGACTGGCGTTTGGGGTCTTTCTGACGCAGCTGATAGCTGACAACACGATCGGTTTCGTCGGTAATCAGCTTGTGGCACAGCAGGGTCGGGAAGCCCAGCTGACGCATCAGCGGCTGGGAGAACTCGTAGAAGGTGTCGGACAGAATCACGACCTGGAAGCGCTCGCGCAGCCAGTCGACAAACTCGACAGCGCCTTCCAGCGGCTTAAGCGTGGCGATGACCTCCTGAATATCCTTCAGCTTCAGGCCATGCTCATCGAGAATGCGCAGGCGCTGCTGCATGAGCACGTCGTAGTCGGGAATGTCCCGGGTAGTGGCCTTGAGCGCTTCGATTCCGGTTTTTTCGGCGAAGGCGATCCAGATTTCCGGAACCAGTACACCCTCGAGGTCGAGGCAGGCGATTTCCACGGGCGACTCCTAGCAGTCTGAGAGAAGAGAGCCGGCACTCTAGCGAGTCCCCAAAGGCTGCGCAACGCGTCGCTTATATCGGAGAGCAGTAGTCGAACTCCTATTTAGTTATTTATCAGCATATCGGCATCTTTGTTAACATCGCCGGCCACAGAGCGCTTCAGCGCCGCCGACCAGGAAGCCTGCCCGATGAGCCCAACTTTCAATGCCGCCGAAATGGCAGCGAGCTACGCCAACAAATCCCCTCAGGACATTCTCAAGCTGGCCTTCGAGCACTTCGGCGATGATCTGTGGATCTCCTTTAGCGGTGCCGAAGACGTGGTCCTGCTGGATATGGCCTGGAAGCTCAATAAGCAGGTCAAGGTATTCACGCTGGACACCGGCAGACTGCACCCGGAGACCTATCGCTTTCTCGAAAAGGTCCGCGAGCACTACGGCATATCCATCGAAGTGATGAGCCCGGACGCGCATAAGTTGCAGGAGTTCGTGCGCGAAAAAGGCCTGTTCAGCTTCTACAAGGATGGCCACGGCGAGTGCTGTGGCATCCGCAAGATCGAGCCGCTCAAGCGCAAGCTGAGTACGGTCACCGCCTGGGCCACCGGCCAGCGCCGCGACCAAAGCCCCGGCACCCGCAGCCATGTAAACGTCATCGAAGTCGATAGCGCCTTCTCCACGCAGGACAAGCCGCTGTACAAGTTCAATCCGCTGGCACAGATGAGCAGCGAAGAGGTCTGGGCCTATATCCGCATGCTCGAACTGCCTTATAACAGCCTGCATGAGCGCGGCTTCATTAGTATTGGCTGCGAACCCTGCACACGCCCAGTGTTGCCCAATCAGCATGAACGCGAAGGACGTTGGTGGTGGGAAGAGGAAACTCAGAAAGAGTGCGGTCTGCACGCCGGCAACGTGATTGCCAAGAGTTGAAAGTCAGAGCCCGGCATTGCCGGGCTCTTTTTTGCAATCAATAGGTGGGTAGGTCCACCCCCTCAAACAGCTCGTCCAACTCGCCCTTGCTGTGACATTGCACGGCCTTGCTCATAACTTCTCGCGTCAGGTGCGGGGCAAACTTCTCAATAAAGTCGCACATGAATCCGCGCAGGAAGGTGCCGCGACGGAAACCAATCTTGGTCACGCTCGCTTCGAACAAATCGCTGGCGTCGAGTACCACCAGGTCACTGTCGAGCTTTTCGTCTACCGCCATGCGCGCCACGATACCCACGCCAAGCCCAAGGCGCACATAGGTCTTGATAACGTCTGCATCGGCCGCAGTGAACACCACCTTGGGCGTCAGGCCACGATGACTGAAGGCCTCATCCAGCTTGGAGCGACCGGTAAAACCGAACACGTAGGTCACCAGCGGGTGTTCCACCAAGGCCTCCAGGCTCAGCTTCGGCAGCTTGGTCAGCGGATGTCCTTGCGGCACGATCACGCACCGGTTCCAGCGATAGCACGGCATCATGACCAGATCGCCAAACAGCTCCAGCGCCTCGGTAGCAATGGCGAAATCCACAGTGCCATCTGCCGCCATCTCGGCGATTTGCATCGGCGTCCCCTGGTGCATGTGCAGCGCTACTTCCGGGTACTGTTTGATGAAGCTGCTGATGACCGGAGGCAGCGCATAGCGTGCCTGTGTGTGGGTGGTGGCGATGGATAGCGTGCCTTTCTTCTCGTTGGAGAACTCCTGGGCAATTTGTTTAATGCTCTCAACCTTGCGCAGGATTTCCCCTGCGGTGGTGATGATCCGCTCGCCGGCCGGCGTGACACGGGTCAGGTGCTTGCCACTGCGGGCAAATACTTCGACGCCTAGCTCGTCTTCGAGCAGTCGGATCTGCTTGCTGATGCCTGGCTGCGAGGTATAGAGGCTCTGCGCGGTGGCAGAGACGTTGAGATCGTGGTGCGCCACTTCCCAGATGTAGCGCAATTGCTGCAGCTTCATAGGTGTCCCTCAAAGCAGATAGTCGCTGGCTGAATTTCACAGCACAGCCATATAACCATATCTATGGTTTGAAATATAAAACTAGACGATTTCCAGAGCCATGCATGCCGTTCGTCTAACGACTGCCAACAGGCGTACTTAGCGATGTTGCAGCATGGGCACCAAGTACACCGGCGTCTCTGAAAGCTGCAGCAGGCGCGCAGCCGTTCTACCCAGTGGAATGTCCTGAGCAGCGCCGTGGCTATGACTCCCTACGACCAGCAGATCGACCCCTAGTTTCCGGGCTTCATCCAGGATCACCTGTGCCGGATCGCCTTGCGCCACCCGTACGTTACGGATCATCTGCATGTCCTGATGCGCCTCCCCCATCTCGTCGCAGAAGCCTTCCAGCACACGTTGCTCAATGCTGGCCATCACGGTGGCAAGCCCCTTGCTGCGTAACTCCTGCAGCGTGCTTTCATCCAGATAGGTTTGCAGGACCGACTCGGCGAACAACCCTAGCGGCTCAACAGCATGCACAACATACAACTCGGCATTGAAAGCCCGAGCTAGGGACAGTGCGTGCTGCAGCACATAAGGCGCATACAGTCCCAGGTCGGTAGCGTAGAGAATCGAGCGCAACATGATGGCCTCCCAGGCATCCCAGTAGCGGCCTTGCTGAGAGCTTAGCAGCGCCAGACGTTGGCTTAAGGCTGCAACTCGTTGCTCACACCGTGGGGCACATGCCCGGTGGCCACCACCTCGCGAGTTTTCTCGCAATGGCCTGGCTGGTCATCAAAGAACACATCGGCCGCAAAGGCTTCGAGAAAGGCTGCCTTGTCCAGGCCGCCAAGGAACAGCGACTCATCGAGGCGAATATCCCATTCACGCAGGGTGCGAATGACCCGCTCATGGGCTGGAGCGGAACGCGCGGTAACCAGGGCCGTGCGGATAGGGCAAAGGTCCTCGGAAAACTCCCGCTGCAGGCGATTCAGGGCATAGAGGAAAGGCTTGAAAGGACCGCCACCAAGCAGCTCGCGCGCAGAAGCCTTCTCGTGACTCTGGAAGGCCTCCAGTCCGCCAGTCTGGTAGACCCGTTCGGACTCGTCAGAGAACAGCACCGCGTCACCATCGAACGCGAAGCGCAGTTCGGCACTGGCCGCACGATGCGCGCCCCCGGACAGAATGGTTGCGGCGGCAAAGCCCGCATCCAGAGCGCTGCGCACATCCTCTGCGTGAGTGGAAAGGAACAGGTGGCTGCCGAACGCCGCCAGGTAGGGGTAAGGACTGCGCCCACCCACAAACGCCGCCCGGGAAATCCCCAGGCCATAATGCTGGATCGAATTGAACACCCGCAGGCCGGTGTCGGCGCTGTTGCGTGACACCAGCACAACTTCTACGCGTGCCAACTCCAACTGGGCATTGAGCGCGAGTAGCTTCTGCACCAAGGGGAATGCATCCCCCGGAGCCAGCACCTCATCTTCGTGATCGATCTGATACTGGCGATAAGCTTCGACGCCTTCACTTTCGTAGACTCGATGGCTTTCACTCAGGTCGAACAGCGCCCGAGAAGAGATCGCCAGTACCAGTTTGTCACCAAGCCCTTTGCTCATGCGCACCTCAGCTTGCGTCGATAAAGCGCAGCGCTTGCAGCAGCATGCGCATTTTGGGCAGCTTACACCCGGACGCGGCGGCCGCAGCCAAGGGCGCGGCATAAATAGCCTCAAGCTCCAGGGGACGCTTATGGGTAAAGTCATGGTACATGCTCGGCAGATAGTCGGGCATGCGCTCCGTGGCCGTCAGAAGCTGACGGGGATAGTCGGCCGGCAAACTGTATCCGCAAGCGGCAGCGCCCTGCATCACCTCCTGCATGAGGTCTTCGATCAGCTGGCGGCTATCGGTATTGGCCATCAGCCTCGTTGTGCCTGCATCAAGCAACACCGACAAGCCGTTATAAGGCACATTCCAGACCAGCTTCTGCCAGCGAGCGCTGGTCAGGTCATCCATCGCCGTGGACTCGATGCCTGCCGAACGAAACAGAGCGACGCCCTCCTCTACCAGGCTCCGAGCAGTCTCCGATGATGCATCCGGGCCGGAGTGATAACCCAGATTGACCGCGCCCAATGCCTGGTGCTCGATAATCCCAGGGGCGCTACGGTGCGTGCAGATGAAGCACAGCCCACCCAGCAAATGCAGCGAGTCAGGTAGAAGCGGTCGCAGTTGTTCCTCCACCTGCAAGCCGTTTTGCAGCAACACGACTTTCGCGTTGGCTGCTGCCAGGCGGGCAATGAGCGGTGCAAGTTCGGCATTGGCCGTGGTTTTAACACCGACCAGCAGCCAATCGCATAGCGGCATGTCATCCGCACTATTCCAGGCCTGCACAGGTTGCAGATGCAGTTGGCCGTGAACGGCACTGTTGAGTTGAAGGCCGCGCTCGGCAATCACGCCGTACTCACTGCGCAACAGAAAGTGCACATCATGACCAGCCCGCGCCAGCATCAGGCCGTAGAAGCCGCCAATGGCACCCGTGCCAATGATTCCGATACGCGGCCGACGTGAATCCTGCATCAGGGCAACTCCTCAGGTTCTCGGGTTTGTGCCAGCTCCAGAGCTGCAGAGAGACCGTCTGGAGACAAGCGGGAGGCGATAGCGCCAAGAAATTGGCCATGCTCGATCAGAAACAGGCTGGGCAGATGAAACACACCATAGCGCTGCACCAAGCCGCCGTTCTCAGCGGCGTCCACCCAACACAAGCGATCAACCGCTAACGGCATGGTCGGTAGCTTTAGCCGGGCCCAGCGGCAGCTGGCACAGCCTATGCTGGTAAATATGAGCAGGCTTCTCCCTGGCAGATCCAACAATAGGCGGTCGGCGTCGAAATCTGTCAGTTCGAGACTGGGCACTATACTGTTCGTCAGTGATGTCAAAGGCATGGCATCCGGAGTATTCGAAATGCGACGTTTTTTGCGTCACCCAAGCGATATGCCGGTAGAACTGGTTCAGCGTAAACATGCTTTTCTGCCCCGGCAGCGGCTACACAATATCAGCCTGGGCGGAGTGGCATGCAATTCCGAGAAAGGCTTTCGCAAAGGCACGGCAGTGGAGTTGCGCATCCCTCTGCTCGGCGAACAAGCGCGCTATCCGGGTGTGGTCGCCTGGTGCCGCAAGCTCAGTGAAGGCTATCTGGTGGGCATTGCCTTTATTGATGAAGAAACCCTGTTTCGTGCCCGAATGGTCGAACAGGTCTGCCAGATCGAGCACTATCGTCATCAGCGTGAACAGGAAATGGGCTGTTCACTTGAGCTCGAAAACATTGCCCGTGAATGGATCTCGATGCACGCTGCCGACTTCCCTCAGGGCCATTTCCATTAGTGCGGCCATTGTCTAGCGGCCCCTGAACGCGTTAAGGTTCCCGTCCCCCGCTGCGCCCACAGATTTCGCCCGCCAGAGGCGCTCGGCTCCCGTGACCTGACGAGTACCACGATGGCTGATTTACCGATTGACGATCTCAACGTTTCCTCCAACGAAACCCTGATCACGCCGGCGCAGCTCAAGCGCGAAATCCCCCTGACCGAAGCAGCCCAGCGCACTGTCGCCCATGGCCGCCAGGTTATCCGTGACATCCTCGATGGCAAAGACCATCGTCTTTTTGTCGTGGTGGGCCCCTGCTCCATCCACGACATCAAGGCTGCTCATGAGTACGCCGAGCGCCTGAAGGTTCTCGCCGCTGAAGTGTCTGACACCCTGTTTCTAGTGATGCGTGTGTACTTTGAAAAGCCGCGCACCACAGTCGGCTGGAAAGGCCTGATCAACGATCCCTACCTGGACGACTCATTCAAGATCCAGGACGGCCTGCATATTGGTCGCAAGCTTCTGCTTGACCTGGCAGAGATGGGGCTGCCAACTGCCACCGAGGCACTGGATCCGATCTCCCCTCAGTACCTGCAGGATCTGATCAGCTGGTCTGCCATTGGCGCCCGCACTACCGAGTCTCAGACACACCGGGAAATGGCTTCCGGTCTGTCCTCGGCCGTTGGCTTCAAGAACGGAACCGACGGCGGCCTGACAGTGGCCATCAACGCATTGCAATCGGTGTCCAGCCCGCACCGCTTCCTCGGCATCAATCAGGAAGGCGGCGTCTCCATCGTCACCACCAAGGGCAATGCCTATGGTCACGTTGTACTGCGCGGTGGTAACGGCAAACCCAACTACGATTCGGTCAGCGTTGCAGTCTGCGAGCAGGAGCTGGCGAAGGCGAAAATTCGCCCGAACATCATGGTCGACTGCAGTCATGCCAACTCCAACAAGGATCCGGCACTGCAGCCACTGGTCATGGAAAACGTGGCCAACCAGATTCTTGAAGGCAACAACTCGATCGTCGGCCTGATGGTGGAGAGCCATCTGGGATGGGGCAATCAGTCTATCCCCAAGGATCTCTGCGATCTCAAATACGGGGTTTCCATCACAGATGCCTGCATCGACTGGGATGCCACGGAGAAGACCCTGCGCAGCATGCATGGCAAACTCAAGGATGTGCTGCCGGCTCGTCAGCGCGCCTGACTCTGGAAGCAAAACTAAAACGCCGGGCTATGCCCGGCGTTTTTGTCTGACGCTTTATCAATGCTTAGCTTGGTGCCGTTGACGGCGCTCCAGGTAGCGCTCCACGTAGGAGCAGGACGGAATGACCGTGTACCCCATGGACTCTGCGTACTCCAGAGCCTGTTCGGTCAGTGCGGCGGCAATACCCTGTCCGCGCAAAGCGTTGGGCACGAAAGTCCGATAGATATCGAGCGTTTGCTTGCCCAGATCCATATAGGCCAGATAGGCACGATGACCATCGACAACAGTCTCGAACTGATGGCCAGCCTGATCGTGGTGAATGGACAGCCCCGCGCTCATTTCATCTCCTCAACGGTTTTCACAGCAGAACCCGTACCTTATCTATCTTTTCCAGGCGAAGAAACATTTCAGCAGACCCAGTTCCAAACTGGACACTGAGATAAACCTTGCCGTTTTCTACCTTGTGCAGCACACCCTGGTAGTAAGTGCCGTCATAAGTAATGAACTGTAGCCGTTTGCCCGCATGATCGCGAAGGCTGTCGACTCTGACGAACTCATACTGCGTCTGGTTATTTTCTGGCTGAGTTTCAGCTCTGACCAGCTCGTTTGGATCCATCCGAGCGACTTTGGCGGGCTCAACCCAGGTGAAGGTCAGTGGCGATATGGCTTGATGATTGACCAACAAGACAGGTCGCAGCATAGCGATTACATCTGACTCCTCGAAAAACTGCAGGCCATCCAGAGCTGCTCCCTCGCTTGGGGCAAGCTCGATGCGCAGTGCCTGCGGGTCTGCGTAGTAATTTTTCAGAGCATCCAGAAGGGCAGAATCCAGGGCTATGCGCTGGGCTCGTAAAGAGCTGTCCAAATGATCGATAGCGGTTTGTAGGTATTCAGCCTTCGACTGACCAAGCTTGGCCGCACAGTATTCATTGACCTTGCGCAAGTACTGGTTGTCATTGAACTCCAGGGTAATGCTCGACACCCGTGGCGGGTTCGCGCGCAAATCACCAGGCTTATCCGACATGTTGGCCAGCGATAGACTGATGCGGTAATCCCCCATATCACGGGTATCGGCGTTCAAACTGAACGTCAGCGTCTGTGCGCCAGGCTGAAAGAGATAAGAGAAGTGGCTGTCTGTTTCCAGCGTCCGATAGCCCATATCCAGCAACTCATCGACGCCAATGATGCTGGAGCGACCACAAGCCGCACTGGACAAGGCTGAGTACAGATTTCTTTCCTGTGGTGCGCTGTGGATCAACTCCATCAGCGGACCATGCACATCAATTTCAAGGCCTTTGAGATTGACCGCCATCTGCTCCGGAAACTTGCCTTCGGCCAGTTTTTCCTTGAATGCCAGCAGACTTCGCAGTCCGTCGAACTTCAGTTCGGCATGGGCGACACGCACTTCATCATCGAACATCGGCAGGCGAGCTTTGAGCCCTTCTACACCGACCCTCCCATCGAACGATGAAGTAATCCCCTCATAGCTGATCAGCATAAAGGGTGAGAGCTTGGCCACCGCATCATTCATGATCGAACGCACCGATAACCAGAGGGAGACCTTGATCAGCAATGCAATCGCCAGAACAAGTACTAAACCCCACTTGATGAGCTTCGACATCCAAACATCCTTATTAGGTGAGCGTAGGTGCGGCGGGATCTTAACAAGCTGGCGTTAGGCTAGCCATGCGCTCTAGAGGGCGCGACCAAAGGTATCAAGCGACCCGATTGTATGTTTTTTAAACAGCGGAGATCCGTAATCCTGTACGCCTGAAAAAAAAGTTCTCCGACTTGCGTCGGCTCAGTTTACTTACTAAAAGTAACGGGTAGTATGTGCCCGGCTAATTTCCCGCGTTCGGGAAATTGCCTTTCATGGAAAGTCCACCTTAAGGGGAATACGATGAACAACGCTCTGAAACTCTCCGCTCTGGCCCTGGCCGCTGTTCTGGCTACCGGTTGCAGCAGCGTATCCAAAGAAACCGAAGCTCGTCTGACCGCTACTGAAGACGCTGCTGCCCGCGCTCAGGCTCGTGCTGACGAAGCCTACCGCAAAGCCGACGAGGCTCTGGCTGCCGCTCAGAAAGCTCAGATGACTGCTGACGAAGCCAACGAGCGCGCTCTGCGCATGCTGGAAAAAGCCAGCCGCAAGTAATCCTTGCTCAGGCTTTGAAAAGCCGACCCGGCTTCCGGGTCGGCTTTTTTATTACGCCAACAAAAAGGCCCGCCGAGAGTGCTCCTCTTCGGCGGGCCTTTGAGTTTTGCAGGTTAGATATCGAGAGGTACGTCCTGGCTGACCAAAGACTGCTGTGGGACGGCAATCTCAATCGGCAAGCCATCCTCGGCCGCCACTACCTCGCGCACCATGTCCCAGTCGAGACGCATGCTGCCTACAGCATCGTCGCGTTTGAGCAGCGTATTGATCACCGCAGTGTGCTTGTCCACGATTGAAGCCTCGCCGGTATCGCTCAGCGGCTCATGAGCCTCCAAATAGATCTTCCCACCACTGATACCGAACTTGTAGGGCTCATTGATAATGCGCACGGAGGTCCCTACGGGTGCCATTTTGGCCAGTTCGAGCACATTGTGATTGAGCATACGGAAACAGCCGTGACTGACGCGCATGCCAATGCCGAACTTTTTGTTGGAACCATGAATCAGGTAGCCGGGCGTGCCCAGGGTAAATTTGAACGGGCCCAGCGGGTTGTCCGGGCCTGGCGGTACATAGGCAGGCAGAGGATCGCCTTCCGCTGCATGCTCGGCACGAATGGAAGCCGGCGGCGTCCAACCGGGGTTGGGGGTTTTGGCGATAATCGAGGTATTGGCAATAGGTGAGCCCCAGCCTTCACGACCGATTCCGAGGGGGAAGGTATGAACTACGTTCTGCCCTTTGGGAAAGTAGTAAAGACGGTACTCAGCAAGATTGATAACAATGCCTTCACGCGGCCCCGGCGGCAGAATGAAGCGAGTGGGCAGAATTATCTCTGCGCCTTCTCCCGGCAACCAGGGGTCGACACCGGGGTTTGCTGCGACCATTTCCAGATAGCCAAGATCATTGGCTGAGCCCAAGTCAGCGAACGTGTCCTCGTAACGCGCCTTGACGACCTGAACCTGGCCAACAATATCCTCGCCAGGTGGCGGCATGGGCAACTCAAGAGCAGCAGCAGAGCCAGCACAGAGTAGGCTGGCGAGGCACAGTAAACGGGCACGCGGCAACATCAATAGATCCTTGCTGGCAAAGCGGTGGAAATGTAGAGAGCGATTGTACACGGCTCCCGTAAAGGCAGGGAGGGCTCAGGCTGGTGGCCAGACTGGCCGCTCACCGCGCCGCTGAGCATCGAGTATCTGCCGACAGACCGGGCACAGCCGCTTGTCACGCAACTCATGACGATCAAGCTCACGCATTACTGGCGCCGCCGGCAGCAACCCTCCGCAAAGCGTTCTATCGGCAAACTCGCCCAACTCGAGCTGGCGAGCCACCAAGTGGACCCTGGCCTCACGACAAGCGAACAGATCAAGCTGGTCGTCAGGGACAACCAGGTGATAGGCATACAGGGACCAGGGATGGCGCGGCATTCAGAGCTCCGGAGCAGGGGCGCCACGATAGCTGAAAGGCTGGAGGCGGGAAAGCGTCAGAGCAAGTCTTCCAGGCTGGGCCAAACGTTATCCAGCAATCGCCGCTGAGCCTTGGCCGTGGGATGGATACCATCAGCCTGCATCATTCCCGGGACACCGCCGACACCCTCTAGGAAAAACGGCACCCATGCCAGCTGCTGACTACTCGCCACATCTTTATATACCTGGGCAAATGCCTGGGTGTAGCGCTGACCATAATTGGGCGGCAGCTGCATGCCGAGAAGCAGTACGCGGGCGCCGGCTTCGCGTGACTTAAGAGCCATGGAAGCAAGATTCTGTTGCAATTGCGCAGGTGGCTGACCGCGCAAGCCATCGTTGCCGCCCAGTTCGATAATCACGACTTCTGGAGAGTGTTGCGCAAGCAGTGCTGGCAGGCGAGAGAGCCCGCCAGCACTGGTTTCGCCACTGATCGAAGCATTCACAACCCGATACTGGAAGCCGCCGTCATCCAGACGTTCCTGCAGCAAAGAGACCCAACCCACTCGGGTATCCAGGCCCAAAGCCGCGCTGATACTATCGCCAACGACCAGTACGGTGCCGGCCAGTGCGCTCTGAGCCCACAACATCAGTGTCAGTGCACCACTCATCCAAATCGCACGCATTGGACTCTCCATGAGCGCAAGCATTCTTTCTGCGCGGCACCTTAGCAAAGTGGTTCCCAGCACGGAAGGCGAGCTGGCCATCCTGCAGGATCTCTCGTTCGAGCTGGCGGCCGGCGATAGTCTGGCCATAGTCGGCAGCTCCGGCTCAGGTAAATCCACCCTCCTCGGCCTTTTGGCGGGTCTCGACCTGCCCAGCTCCGGTGAAATCGAACTGGCCGGTAATGCCCTGCACACACTGGATGAAGACCGCCGCGCCCAGGTACGTGCAGAGCAGGTTGGCTTCGTGTTCCAGTCCTTTCAGTTGCTGGACAACCTCAGCGCACTGGAAAACGTCATGCTGCCATTGGAACTGGAAGGCCGCGTCGATGCCCGCCAGCGGGCCGGCGATCTGCTGCAACGGGTCGGACTTGCCCACCGTCTGAGCCATTTCCCTCGCCAACTCTCTGGCGGTGAGCAGCAACGTGTGGCCATTGCGCGAGCGTTTGCCGCAAACCCGGTGATTCTGTTCGCCGACGAGCCTACCGGCAATCTCGACAGCCACACGGGCGAGCACATCAGCGATCTGCTGTTCCAGCTCAACCAGGAGCGTGGCACGACTCTGGTTCTAGTGACCCATGAAGAGCGCCTGGCGCACCGCTGCCGGCGCATGATTCGGCTTGAAGCCGGTCGTCTGATCGACTGCGTGGAGCCCTGATGAACCCTCGTCTGTTGCCCCTGGCCTGGCGTCAGTTATTGCGCGAGACACGTGCCGGCGAAGTGCGCGTACTCTTTTTCGCGTTGCTGATCGCCGTCGCCGCCAGTACTGCCATCGGCTACTTCAGCGCTCGTCTCAATGGCGCCATGCTGCTACGCGCGACAGAGTTTCTCGGTGCCGACCTGGTGCTCAGCGGTAGTTCCCCAGCAGCATCCGAGCAGATCGAAGCTGGCAAGCGACTTGGCCTCGCTCACGCCCAGGTCGTGGAGTTTTCCAGTGTCATCGCCACGGACCAGGGCATTCAGCTGGCCAGCGTCAAGGCAGCCAGCAGCCGTTACCCACTACGGGGCGAGCTGAAGAGTGCCGCCGAGCCCTACGCTGCCGAGCAGGTGAGTTCCGGTCCGCAACCGGGTGAGGCCTGGGCGGAGGCTCGTCTATTTGCGGCCCTGAACCTCAAAGTCGGTGACACTATCGAAGTCGGCAACCTACCCTTGCGCCTAAGTCGGGTACTGACCCATGAGCCAGACCGAGCTGGCGACTTCTACAGCCTGACACCCCGTGTGTTGATGCACCTGGACGATCTGGAGGCTACCGGCGTCGTGCAACCGGGCAGTCGTGTGCGCTTTCGCGAGCTTTGGCGCGGCGATGCCCAGCTTCTGGCCGAGTATCGAAAAATCGTGGAAGACGGCGCCGCGCCTCATCAGCGCCTGGAAGATGCCCGCGACGGTAACCGGCAAATCGGTGGCGCTCTGGGCCGCGCCGAGCGCTATTTGAATCTGGCCAGCCTGGCGGCCGTACTCCTCGCTGGCGTCGCGGTGGCGTTATCTGCCAGCCGTTTCGCCGTGCGCCATTTCGACACTGGCGCCCTGCTGCGCTGCTTCGGCCTCTCACGGCGTCAAACGCTTGGGCTTTTTGGCCTACAACTGGCCATCCTGGGTCTGCTGGCCTGCCTTTGCGGCGCCCTGCTCGGCTGGTTGGGGCAACTGGTGCTGTTCCAGTTGCTGCAAGGTTTGCTACCGCCGGGCGTGCCCGCGGGGGGGCTTACACCCGCGCTGGCCGGCATCGCTGTTGGTTTGGTGGCACTGGCAGGCTTCGCCTTGCCGCCGCTGGCCGCACTAGGTCGCGTACCGCCACTGCGGGTGCTGCGTCGTGACCTGCTACCGGTGCCGCCCAGCTCCTGGCTGGTCTATGGCGCTGCGCTCTTGGCGCTGGCCCTGATCATGTGGCGCCTTAGCCTGGATTGGAAACTGACCCTGGCATTGCTGGGCGGCGGCTTGATCGCCACACTGCTACTCGGTGGCCTGCTGTTGCTTGCACTCAAGGGCTTACGCCAGCTTCTGGCACGCGCAGCCCTACCCTGGCGCCTGGGGCTGGGCCAGCTGCTTCGGCACCCGCTGGCCGCTGCAGGGCAATCACTGGCCTTTGGCCTGATTCTGATGGCCATGGCGCTGATCGCCCTGTTGCGCGGCGAACTGCTGGATACATGGCAAAACCAGCTACCCGAGCAGGCACCGAATCACTTCGCGCTCAATGTCCTGCCTGGCGAGAAAGACGCCTTCGCCGCCCGTCTCGAAGACCTGTCCACACACGCGCTGCCGCTCTACCCCATCGTTGCCGGACGCCTGACCCTGATTAATGGCGAGCCGGTGCAAGGCATCGTCAGCAAGGAGAGTCAGGGCGAGCGCGCGGTGAGCCGCGATCTCAGTCTGACCTGGTCACAAGACCTACCGGAAGGCAATACGCTCCTGACCGGCCAGTGGTGGCAGAGCGCGCAGACGGAGCAATTACCGGGGGTCTCGGTTGAGTCCAAACTGGCCGAAAGCCTGGGACTGCAACTGGGCGATCGGCTGACTTTCAATGTCGGTGGCATCGAGCGCGAGGCTCAAGTCAGCAGCCTGCGCAAGGTCGAATGGGACAGCTTCCAGCCGAACTTCTACATGATCTTCCAGCCCGGTACGCTGCAAGACCTGCCCGCCACCTACCTGACCAGTTTCTACCTGCCGCCACAGAGCGAACGCCAGTTGGTCGAACTGGCGCGAGAATTCCCTGCCGTCACCCTGCTGCAGGTCGAGGCCCTGCTGGAACAACTGCGCAGCATCATGGCGCAGGTCAGCCTGGCAGTGGAGTACGTCTTGTTGTTCGTGCTGGCAGCCGGCATTGCCGTATTGCTCGCCGGCTTGCAGGCGACCCTAGACGAGCGCCTGCGCCAAGGCGCTCTACTGCGCGCCCTGGGTGCCGAACGCCGGCTGCTGCTCAAGGCCAGGCGTACCGAGTTCGGCCTGCTGGGGGCCGTCAGTGGCTTGCTGGCGGCTCTGGGTTGCGAGCTGGCCAGTTTCCTGCTCTATCGCTATGCACTGGATCTGCAGTGGCAACCGCACCCCTGGCTGCTGGTTTTGCCACTGATCGGCGCACTGCTGGTTGGCGCAGCCGGCCTCTGGGGCACGCGCAAGGCCTTGAACGCATCGCCACTGACCGTGCTGCGCGAGGTGTGAGGCAATAGGGTCATTGCTAGAATGGCCAACCCTTTTGCTACCAACCAGTACCATGAGCCGTTATCGTCCACCGCGCACCGCCGGAACACCGCTGATCACTCCTGAAGGCGAGGCGCGCCTGCGCGCCGAGCTGCATGAGCTGTGGCATGTGCGTCGTCCTCAAGTGACCCAGGCCGTAAGTGAAGCCGCCGCCCTGGGCGACCGTTCGGAGAACGCCGAATACATTTACGGCAAGAAGATGCTGCGCGAGATCGACAGTCGCGTTCGCTTCCTCACCAAGCGCCTGGAAAACCTCAAGGTTGTCGATAGTCGCCCCGCCGACCCGAACAAGGTCTACTTCGGTGCCTGGGTCACGTTGGAAGATGAAAACGGTAACGAGGTGCGCTACCGCATCGTCGGCCCGGATGAGCTCGATCTCAAGCTGGGGCTGATCAGTATCGACTCGCCGCTGGCCCGCGCCTTGGTAGGCAAGGCGCTGGATGCTGAAGTACAAGTGAACACCCCAGGCGGTGAGCAGGCGTTCTATATCACCGCCATCGACTATCCAGCCATTACCTGAGGTTGATCACGCCCTGGCGGGCCACCCGCACCAACTGCCCGATCAACTCGGCATCCACAACCGTGGACTCGCGGCCAACCACCGCCAGGTCGTAACTGTCGCTTGGGATGGCTGCAAGCTGCTGTGCCAACGGGGCAACAAAACGGATCAGGAAATTGCGCGATGCCGGCCAGTGCTTGGGCCAGCCTTCCAGGTTTTTCAACAGATTGGGTTGCTGATTGCCAACCAGCAGCACATGGGGATGGCGATTGACCGCGGCATGCGGCAAGGGGGAAAAATGCAGATGGGCGCGTGGGCAACTCATGTTTATACAGTCTCAGCCTCATAGTCCCGCCGGACTGCGGTGGGAGGCGACACCGGCCAGCGCTTTAGCGGTATTCACCCAACCGGGCAGCGCCCCGCAAGTTGCTCTTAAATCGGCGCTATGGGGTGCGATGCTAGAAACGCCAGCACCGCTCTGTCAAGCCAGGAGGCCGCATGCCCGAGTCGCTACGACTGTTCTTCGCCATCCCCGTGTCTTCTGCACAAGCCCGGAGCATCCAGGATTGGCGACAGCAACTCCCTTGCTCTGGCAACTGGGTGCACGAGCATGACCTGCACCTGACGCTGGCCTTTCTTGGTCAGCAAGCCACAACCCGTCTGGCAGATCTGCGCGCTGCGGCCGATCACACTAAAAGGCATCGCGCATTCGAGTTGCGCCTGGATCGCCTGGATATCTGGAACGACGGGCTTCTGCACCTGGCGCCCAGCCGCCCTCCCATGGCTCTTATGCAACTGCAGCAGGCGCTTGCGGAGCAGCTGCAGCGGTGTGGATTCACGCGCGAACAACGCACCTATCGCCCGCATCTGACACTGGCTAGGCATGCCACCGAGCCAACCAGTCCAGCAGCGTTCAGCTTCGCCTGGCACGTTGATCGGTTCGCGCTGTTCAGCTCCAACTCCGCGATGATCGGCCCTCGTTATCAGCAGATCGACACCTGGCCACTGGCCTGACTGTTTCTCTCGGTAACACCCGTAGCGGCTGATAGAGCCCTGCCACTGCGCGGCTTGCGCCACAAACGCCCGTTTAGAGCCATCGTTCGAAATGCTCAGGTTCTGGCACAGATCCTGCCCAACCCCATGTCGCTGAAGTTCCGCTTCCAGGATGGGAGCGGATGGCTAAGCGCATGGAGGATCACTGCCTATCACCGTTCGAGAGCGCCCCATGAATAACAAGAAAACACTGCTCGCCCTCTGCCTCGGTTCCAGCCTGGTATTGTCGGGTCAGGTCGAAGCAGGCCTGTTCGGCTCCACCGGCTACACCAAGACCAAATACCCGATCGTCCTGACCCACGGCATGCTCGGCTTCGACAGCATCCTCGGCATCGACTACTGGTACGGCATTCCGTCCGCACTGCGTTCCGATGGTGCCAGCGTGTACATCACCGAAGTCAGCCAGCTGAATACTTCCGAGCTGCGCGGCGAGGAATTGCTCGAACAGGTCGAGGAAATCGCAGCCATCAGCGGTAAAGGCAAGGTCAATCTGATTGGCCATAGTCACGGCGGCCCAACTGTTCGCTACGTAGCAGCCATTCGGCCTGACCTGGTCGCTTCGGTCACCAGTGTCGGCGCGCCGCACAAAGGCTCTGACACCGCAGATTTCCTCCGCCAGATTCCGCCGGGCTCGGCCGGTGAGACCCTGCTGGCTGGCATCGTCAATGGCCTGGGCGCGTTGATCAACTTCCTCTCCGGCAGCGCCAGCACCTCGCCGCAGAATGCCCTGGGCTCGCTCGAGTCTCTCAACAGCCAGGGCGCCGCGGCGTTCAATGCCAAGTACCCACAGGGCATTCCCACCAGCGCCTGTGGCGAAGGGGCCTACAAGGTCAATGGCGTCAGCTACTACTCATGGAGTGGTACCAGTCCGCTGACCAATGTGTTTGATGTGAGCGACCTACTGCTGGGTGCCAGCTCCCTGACCTTCGATGAGGCAAACGACGGTCTGGTCGGTCGCTGCAGCTCTCACTTGGGCAAGGTAATCCGCGATAACTACCGGATGAACCACCTCGACGAGGTCAATCAGGTGTTCGGCCTGACCAGCCTGTTCGAGACCGATCCGGTGACTGTCTACCGCCAGCAAGCCAACCGCCTCAAGCAAGCCGGCCTCTGAGCCAGATATCGGGGCCTGCGGGCCCCGAGCACTTTCCACTCGACGAGTCTCGCCGTGAACAAAGCGCTATTGCTCGCCACGCCCCTGCTGATCGGGGCCAGTGTCGCCGCCACCCTCTATTTCAACCCGCTCGAGCGCCACACGCCTGAAGCCAAGGCGCCCATGCTCAGCGCTCAAGACGAGGCCCAGACTGCCATCGCAGCGACCGCCGAAGCGCGCCCATCTGCGCCGCAGGCGGTCGCCAATACTCCGCTACCGCCCTCCTTTGCCGGCACCCAGGTCGATGGCCAGTTTCGCCTCGATGACAGTGGCAACTTGCTGGTCAGCATGGATATCCGGCGCATCTTCGATTATTTCCTCAGCGCCTATGGCGAGGAGAGCCTGAACACCAGCATCGCTCGACTGCAAGCCTACATTCAGCACCAACTGCAGGAGCCGGCCGAGGGCCAGGCACTGGCCTTGCTGGCGCAGTACCTGGATTACAAGCGCCAATTGATACAGCTGGAGCAGGATCTGCCGCAAATGGCCAACCTGGATGCCATGCGCCAGCGCGAGCAGGCCGTGCAGGCCCTGCGTGCGCGACTGTTCAGCGCCGAAGCACACCAGGCATTTTTCGCTCAGGAAGAGGCTTACAACCAGTTCACCCTTGAGCGCTTGGCCATTCGACACGACGCCAACCTCAGCGATGAACAGAAAGCCAATGCACTGGATCAGCTGCGCGCGGGCCTGCCGGAAGACATGCAGGCGCTGCTGGTGCCGCAATTACAAAGTGAGCTGCGCCAGCAAACCGCTGCTTTGCAAGCCAATGGTGGTAGTAGCGAGCAGATTCGCCAGCTGCGCCTGCAACTGGTCGGTGCCGAAGCCACCGAGCGCCTGGAGTCGCTCGATCGGCAACGGCAACAGTGGCAGAAACGGCTCAGCGATTATCGTAAGGCGAAGGCCGAACTCGAAGCCAATAGCGGCCTCAGCGTTGAAGACCGACAGAAAGCCCTGCAACGCCTGGCCGAAGAGCGCTTCGACGAGCGCGAAAGGCTGCGCCTGGATGCAGCCGAACAACTGGCCCAGGCCCGAGAAAAGCCCTGAGCACAAAAAGGCCCGCAATGCGGGCCTTTTTATTCATGGTTGCCGTTATTGACGCGAAATCAGACGGTCCAGAGACAGCTTGCCGGCGCCTTCGATCATCAGCACAGCACTGATCAGGCCGAGGATCATGGCGTACTCATAGCCATTGTTGGTGATGAAGAAGCCATTGGCCCAGTGCACGGCAAACATGGCTACCAGCATGGACACCAGCAGCGACAGCGCCGCAGGACGTACCAGCAGACCGACGACCAGCGCCAGGCCACCAAAGAATTCGGCGCTACCGGCCAGCGCGGCCATCAGGTAGCCGGGCGTGATACCGATACTCTCCATCCACTGGCCTACGCCCTCCAGGCCATAGCCACCGAACCAGCCGAATAGCTTCTGCGCGCCGTGGGCGGCAAAGGTCAGGCCGGTCACCACGCGCAGCAACGTAATGCCGTAACCGGCGGAGGAAGACATCAGGGATTTGATCAGGTTGTTCATGTGCCAGGTCCTTCAGGTGAGTAGTGTTGGTGAGGCACATGCTATTCGAATTAATCGATACTAAAAGCGCATTTTTGCGCTAATTCAAATCGAATTATTCGATTTACCTATTCTTTGCGCGGGCAGGCTCCAGCAAAAAGCGCTCACGATCATAGGCAAGATAGTATTTGTTCACGCTATTCACATAGCTGGCGACGCCCAGGCCCATTTTCTCCATAGCCACACGCTCGACCTGGAAGAACCACTGGTTGGGATTGAGGCCGCGCCTGCGCGCCTCAGCTCTCAGGCTTTGCACCCGCTGCGGCCCCATGTTGTAGGCCGCCAGAATAAAAGCCCTGCGCTCGACATCATCGATTTGGCGGCTGGCGAAGAACTCGCGGCGGATGCGAGCCATGTAGCGCGTCGCCGCCAGCACATTGTTGTCCAGCCCCTGGATATTGCCGACCCCTACGCTGCGCGCGGCGCCGGGGGTGACCTGCATCAGCCCGGTAGCACCGGAGGCTCCGCGTGCAGCCGGATTGAGCGTGGACTCCTTGTAGGCCATCGCGGCCAGTTGCAGCCAGTCCAGGTTCTGCTCCTCGCCATGCTTCTGCAGCACAGCTCTGACCCGCTCCAGGCGCTGACGATCTGCCTGTCCCAGCGGATTGCGCACCTTGTAGGAGCGCCGATAGACCCGCTGGAAGGCCGAATCCACGTCATCGGGCATACGGTAGCTGGCGAGAAAACGGTCGACGCTGGCGCGCAGCATCGGCGCATCACGCCGCACGAACCAGCTCATCTCCCCCGCCTTGCTGAGCACCAGATGGCGCTCGATGCGCAGCCTGGGCATGACCTTGAGCCAGCGCTCGGCAATCGGCAGTTCGACAGCGGTCCAGGGATAGATACCGGCTTGGACCATCTCCAGCACATCCTCCACCGCCAGGCTGCTGTCGGCCCACTCCACCACGATTGGCGGTTGCTTGCGTTGCGCCAGACGCTGGTTGACCTCGCGCAGCGCTTCACCTGCGGCGCTGCCCAGCGGCAGTGCCAGACTGCGCCCGGCCATATCGTCCAGCTTGCGGTAATGCCGGTTATTGCGGTTGCCAACCACGACCAGCGGTACATCGCTGCGAATGGCCTGGCTGGCACTGACGCCCATGCCGGGATGCACATCGATCAGCTCCCCCGGCGCGACCACATCGCCCTCACCCTTTTGCAGGGCGGCAAGCAGTTGGTCCTTGGCCTTGGGGATGATCTTCATGCGCAGGTTGCGACCATCGCGGGCATTGCGATTGAGGTACTGCTCGAATGCCCGCAGACGGTGATATTCAACGCCAATGGCCTGCCCCTTGACCTCGCCCGAGCTGTTGCGGCTCTGGTTGACCAACACTCGCAGCTCGCCACTCTTGCGAATCTGCGCCAGGTCGCGCTGCTTGCTCACTTGCGCCGGGTGCTCGCCCAAGCCGCTGAGGCGGGCATGGGCCGGCAACACTGCCAGGCAGCAGAGCAAGAAAAGCAGCGTGCGAATCATCCAGCCTCCGGGGAGCGCCGGGTCATGAGCAGACCCGAGCGACTAAGAGCATCCCGCCGACAGATGGTTCCAGCGCGCGGGGCGCGGAGCCTCGCACAAGGTGCTTCAAATGGCCAGCTCATGCTGACAAAGAGCATTAATAGACATATGCAAGCATCTGTATTTGATTGTTTTATTGATAAAAAGCCGGCTTTGCTATGCTGCCGGCTCAACCACTGAGGTAGCACCATGCAACTCATCGACATCGGCGTCAATCTGACCCATCCCAGCCTGGCTCGGGAGCGTGATGCGGTGCTCGCCCGCGCTTATGAGGCCGGCGTCTGCCAACTGGTGCTGACTGGAACCAGTCTGGAGGAAAGCGCGCAAGCGCTGCATTTCTGCCAGGAACTGGATGGAACCGGCAGCCGACTGTTCAGTACCGCCGGGGTTCACCCGCACGACGCCAGCCAGTGGAATACAGAAAGTGCCCGGCAGCTGCGCGACCTGCTCAGTGAAGCGCCAGTACGTGCCGTGGGTGAATGCGGGCTGGATTTCAATCGCGACTTCTCGCCGCGACCGCAGCAGGAAAAGGCCCTGGAGGAACAGCTGGCTCTGGCTGTGGAGCTTCAGCTACCGGTGTTCCTGCATGAGCGTGATGCCAGTGAGCGCCTGGTCGCCATCCTCCGGCAGTTCCGCGACCAGTTGCCGGCCGCCGTGGTGCATTGCTTCACCGCCGGCAAGGACAGCCTGTATGCCTATCTCGATCTCGACCTGCATATCGGCATTACCGGCTGGATCTGCGATGAGCGCCGCGGCACCCACCTGCATCCGCTGATGCGCGACATCCCCGCGGGGCGCCTGATGCTGGAGAGCGACGCGCCCTACCTGCTCCCCCGCAGCCTGCGGCCCAAACCGAAGAGCGGGCATAACGAGCCGGCCTTTCTTGGTGAGGTATTGCGCGAGGTCGCACTGCACCGCGGCGAAAGCCAGGAGAGCCTGGCAGCGCACAGTACGGCTACGGCCCGAGCCTTCTTCGACCTGCCACAGATCGAGACTTAATCGAACACCGTGGTGGTCTGCCGGCTCAGCGCCAGCAACTGGCCGTCTTTGGTCCACAGCCGCGCCGCGATGTGGCCATAACCATCGAGAGCGTGCTCGATCTCGGCCTGGTACAGGCACCAGTCGTGGGTGGTGAGGCTGGGTAACGGATGGACGAACTCGATGGTCCAGGTCAGCGAGCTGCCCGGCGCATGGGACTTCAGGTGGGACAACACCGCCGGCGGCCAGGCATCCACCAGTGCCAACAGATGTGCTTCGCTGACCCGGTCATGGCTCACGTCACTGCGCAGGCGTACCCAGCCGCCCATATGGCGCGACGGCGTGTTGCTGAACGGCATGCCGCCCTGCCCCCAGCGCATGGCCAGAAAGCGTGTGAACTCTGGGGTGACACCAGCCAGATAAGGCAATTCCTGGCACTCCTCCACAGCCTTCATCGCCGGCGCCGGCTCGGCCTCGACCTTGACCGCAGATCGACGAGACGCACCGAAACTGCCCTGGGCGATGGCCACCACCTCGCCGTTCTGTACCGCACGGCCGAGCATCTGGCTGACGGATTTTCCTTCGCGCAGCACTTCAACCTCGAAGGCCACCGCCTCACCCATCAACATGGGGCCGACGAAGGTGATGGACAGCGAGCGTACCGGGCGACCGGCCGGCACCTTGAGCCGCATGGCTTCATACAGCATCGCCGCCACCAGGCCGCCGAAGGTCGCTCGACCCTGGCCCCACAAGGGCGGGACGACGACATGCTGGGGGCGGGTATGGACGGCGTGGATCAGTTCAGCGAAGGTCATGCGCAATCTCCTTTCAGGCAGCTGCAAGCTTAGTGAAAAGCAGTCGCACACGGGAGGGACTATGCGGCCAAATCAGCGCCGGAAATGCTCTGTAATGGGCTCAGGACTCGGAAAGTTTCAGGGTCAATTCGGCCAGGCACTCATCCGCCTGTCGTTCCGCAGCGAGCAATTTGATTTGCCAGTGTTGGACGCAAGGCCACAGATCCGCCTCACTCTGAGCGCGAAGCAGCCATTGCAGATGGTCGTGCCAGTCACCCAGCGCGCCCTGAGCCTGACGCAAGGCCCGCAGGGTCGATGAGTTCAGCTCGCTATAGGCCGGCCAGGCCTCGGCACAGTAGCGCAGGCGCTTGATCAGCAGGCGCAGGCGATGGCGGTCATGGTTCGGATCGCGCAAGGCGGCAGTCAATTTGCGTACCTGCCTGGCCAGATTGCGGCGCACCTGCTTGGCACCGGCTTGCCATTGGCCATCACGGTGAGCATCGCGGTAATCCTGAGGCCAGTCGTCGAGACGGATCTGTAGGCGCTGCAACGGCACTCCGGCGAGCAGTTGCGCATAGCCGTCGTCACGCTCGGCCAGACGCCGTTGCGCCGCCTCGCTCTGGCCCAGGCGGCGCAGCTCGGCCGCCAGGACTTCCAGATCACGCAGCGGACCGCTGGCCTTGCCCAATGCGCCTGCGCTCTGCTCCAGCGCGGCACAGAGCGGCTCCTGGCGCAATGGACGCAGCAAGCTGCGCAAGCGGCGGACGGCGATGCGCAGCTCATGCAGGGCCTCGTCATCCGTGCGCGCCTGCATGCGGGCACCACAGGCGTACAGACGCACCTGCAACTCGATGATGCGCCTGTTGAGTCGAGTGTCGAATGCATTCATGCCTTTCTCCCTCCCGGTGACCGCCAGGGTAATTCGCTGCGCAGGCGTTTCAGGCTGGCCGCAAGCCGCTCTGGCTCGGCCTGAGCGCCGGCATAGCGCTGTGCCTCGAAGGCCCTGGCAAATTCATCCAGTGCCTGCGCCTGGCGTGGCAACAGCGTCGCCGCCCGCGCGCTAAAGTCACGCACGCCTTCGCCCTTGCCGCGCTGCAGGCCATAACGGGCCAACAGCGACTCGAAACGGCGTAGCTGTCGCTGCAACGGATCGCGCTCGCGCCGCCAGGGCTTGAACAACCACAAGGCTACCAGCCCCAGTGCCGCCGCGCCGCAGCCCAGGAGTACCAGTGCCAGGCGTTGCCAGTCCAGCGTGCCGAACCAGCGTTTCAGCAACCCCAGCTGCTGTTCGCTGCGATAGCCGAGCACCCAGCGCTGCCAGTTGTAGTTGACGCTATCCCAGGTCAGACGCAGCTCGTTGAGCCACTCCAGATGGCGGTAGCGCAGCGGTGAAAAGGGAGAGTCATCGAGAAAGCCATCCTCTTCGGCCAAGGCTTCTTCCAATCCCATCTCGATACGCTCCGGCGCCACCTGGAACGTCGGGTCGACGCTGACCCAGCCGCGCCCTGCCAGCCAGTACTCGACCCAGGCGTGAGCATCGTACTGGCGCACAGCCAGGTAATTGGCTGACGAGTTGTACTCGCCACCCTGGTAGCCCGCCACCACCCGTGCCGGAATGCCCGCCGCGCGCAGCACGAAGGTCATGGCACCGGCATAGTGGGCGCAGAAGCCGCGCCGGGTGCGGAAGAGAAACTCATCGATACTGTCGAGCCCCACCGGCGGTGGCCTGAGGGTGTAAACGTAGGGCTGCTGGTTGAAGTGCAGCAGCAGCGCCCGTACCAGCGCCTCGTCGTCGCCATGCTCGCGGCGCAGCTGCGCAGCCCATTGCCGCGCGCGCGGATCGCCGTCCTTGGGCAACTGCAGACTGCTGCGCATGACGCCCTTGGGCAGCTGTTCCTCGCGCACGGCGGCCGGCCAGGACTGCACTTCGTACATCAGGCTCTGCAGCACCGGACGCGACTGTTGCAAGCGAAAGTCGCTCATTTGCCGGGTATTGGCCAGGCTGGTCTGCCCCACATCGAGGGCGAACAGCCAGGGTTTGCCACTGGGCTGCATGATGATGCTGTAGGACAACGCCTCACCCTGCTTGCGCCATTGCGGCGCGGCCGATTGCTGTGCGCCCCAGCCCTGCGACCAGCGCCGACCATCGAAGTGATCCAGGGTCAGGGCACGCCAGTACAGCTCGCTGCGCGGCGGTGGCGCACCCTCGAAGCTGGCGCGGAAGGCCAATTCCGGCGAGCGGCTGAGCTCGGCTACATCGGCCGGCGCCATGCTGTCCGACAGGCCTGTGATGCCCCGCTGCGGTGTCGGCAGGCTCCATAGCGGGCCCAGGCGTGGAAAGAACAGGAACAGCACCAGCATCAGCGGTACAGCCTGCAGCATCAGGGTGCCAGCCAGCCTCAACGTCGCCAGCGGACGCGTGGCCAGGCTGCTCTGCTGCAGTCCGATCAGTGCCGCCAGCAGCGCGGTAATCGGCAGCAGGCTATACAGCGCCGGCAACAGGCCGTCATCAAACAGATAGCCGACCACCACGACGAAGAAGCCGAGGAAGATCAGCACCAGCGCATCGCGGCGGTTGCGCAGTTCCACCAGTTTGAGGATGAAGGCCGCGACCAGCAGCACCGCCCCGGCATCCAGACCGATCAGGCTGCCACGGGACAGGAACACACCCGCGGCCGTGGCCAGCATCAGGCCCGCGCGTGCCAGACCGCTGGGGAAGCCGGCGCGCATGCGAAACACCTGCACGCGCCAGCCGGCACAGAACAGCCAAAGCACGGCAAGCCAGGGCGGCAGGTGCAACAGCAATGGCAAAATCACCAGCACCTGGGCCACCAGCAGCCAGGTCAGGGCTATGCGAGGAATCCCCGGCGCCACGCTCATGGCCGTTCTCCATAGAGCGCCAGGGCTCGCAGGCAGGCCTCGCGATGGGTATCGCCATAGTCCGGCGAACGCTCGAAACCAGGCAGGCGCAGGCCATAAGCCTGCTGGCGGGCATCCAGTTGCAGCACCCAGTGACACAGCAGCGACAGGCGCGCCTCGATGTCGCCGCCCAGCGCCTGGAAATCCAGCCACAGATCGCGCCCGCTCAATGCGGCGAAATCCTTGACCAGCAGGCCCTGGCCGCGAGAAAAAGCCTTCCAGTGCAAACGCCGGCGCGAGTCGCCCGGCTGATAGCTGCGCAAACCCTGGTAGTCATCGGCGCCCTGCCCGCTGGCGCGAAGTCCCTCTTCCTCGTCATCGTCGCCGCCTCCCGCAGCCAGGGGCAGGTCACCCTCCAGCGGGCGCGGGTAGACCAGCACAGCCTGATCCAGGTCGACCCAACTCCAGGCCACCAGAATGCCCAGCGGAAAGCGGCTCTCCACGCGCATGCGCTGCGGGCGAAGCCAGCCACGACGCAGGGTCGGCAGGCCGAGCTCGCATTCGCTCTCGCCACCTGCCGGGACATCCTGAACCTGTAGAGGCTGCTCCGGCCACCCCAGGGCAATGGCCTGGTGCGGGTGCCTGGCACTCTCCAGGCGCACCCGAAAACGCGCCGGCTCTCCGAGAAACACCGCGCCGCTGGCACCGGCCTTGAGGATCAGGCCGCTGAAGTTGCGATAGGTGTGCAGGATGGCGATCACGAAAATCGCCGCCAGCAGAAAGGTCAGGCCGTAGGCCAGGCTGTTTTCGTAGTTGATCCCGGCCAGCAGCATCAGTACCAGCAGCACGCTAAAGGCCGCCCCGACCCGATCCGGCATGATGAAGATGCGCCGCTGGTTGAGCTGAACCTGCGACGCGGCCGGAATGCGTCGGGCGATCCAGTTGCGCCAACGAGACTTGAGCGTCATCAGACTGCCGCGACCTCGCGCAGCAGCCATTGCACCAGCGTGCCGCCGCCATGCCCGGCCGGGTCGGCCCGCTCGCGCAGACGGTGCCCCACCACCGCCGGCAACACGGCCTGCACATCCTCGGGAATCACATAGTCGCGGTGGGCCAGGAAGGCCCAGGCCCGCGCGGCCGCCAACAACGCCAGGCTGGCGCGTGGCGACAGGCCCCAGGCGAACTGCGGCTCGCTGCGAGTCGCCTCGACCAGGCGCAAGACGTAATCCACCAGCGCATCACTGGCGCGCACCTGGGGGATCAGCGCCTGGATGGCGGCGAGCTCGGCATGATTGAGCAACGGCTCCAGGCGCGGCAGCAGATCACGTCGTGCCTCGCCCAGCAGCAGCGACTTTTCCGCCGCCCGCGCCGGGTAGCCCAGCGATAAACGCATCAGGAAGCGGTCCAGTTGCGACTCCGGCAACGAAAAGGTGCCGCCGGAGCTGACCGGGTTCTGCGTGGCGATGACGAAGAAGGGTTCCGGCAGCGGCCGTGTGGCGCCCTCGATGGTCACCTGGCCCTCCTCCATGGCCTCCAGCAGCGCACTCTGGCTCTTCGGTGTGGCACGGTTGATTTCGTCGGCTAACACCAGTTCGGCGAAGATCGGCCCGGGATGGAAGACGAACTGCCCGCTGTCCTTATCGAACACCGAAGTGCCGAGAATGTCGCCCGGCAGCAGGTCCGAGGTGAACTGAATGCGCTGGTAGGAAAGCCCCAGCACTCGCGCCAACGCCTGGCTCAGGGTGGTTTTGCCCATGCCGGGCAGGTCCTCGATCAGCAGATGACCACGTGCCAGCAGACAGGTCAGAGCCAGGCGCACCTGATGATCCTTGCCCAGCACTACCTGGTTGATCGCATCCAGACAGGCATCCATCTTCGGCCGCATCACAGCTCTCCAGCGGGTAAAAATCCGATCCTACTGATAGCCGGAGCATCGGCAAAGCCATAGCAATCTTTGCTGACGAATCTGTCGCAGAGCTGACGAGAGTCAAGATGGCTTCCCGCCCGGGGCTTACTGTTGATGCCGAGACTTCAGACAGGAGGCCACCATGAACGCTCCACCGCGCACTCACTGGCATGCCTTGCCTGCCGCCGAAAGCCTGGAGCGCCTGGCCAGTCATCCTGCCGGCCTGGACAGCGGCGAAGCTGCCAGGCGCCTGGCCGAGCATGGCCAGAACCGCCTGCCGCAACGCCCCGGCAAAGGTCCGCTGCGGCGTTTTGCGCTGCAGTTCCACAACCTGCTGATCTATGTGTTGCTTGTCGCAGGCGTGGCGACCATGCTGCTGGGCGAGTGGGTCGACAGCTGCGTGATCTTCGCCGTGGTGTTGATCAACGCCGCAGTAGGCTTCGTTCAGGAAGGCAAGGCCGAACAAGCCATGCACGCAATCCAGAACATGCTCACGCTGAAGGCACGGGTACGCCGCGACGGCCAGGTGCTGCACATCCCAGCGGAGGAACTGGTACCGGGCGACCTGGTGCTGCTAGAAGCTGGCGACCGGGTTCCTGCGGACCTGCGGCTTCTCGAAACCCGCGACCTGCGCATCGAGGAGGCGGCACTGACCGGTGAATCGGTGCCGGCAGACAAACGCACTGTCGCCGTCCACATCGAAGCCAGCCTGGGCGACCGCGATAGCATGGCCTACTCCGGCACGCTGGTCAGCGCCGGCAGCGGCACGGGCCTGGTGGTAGCCACCGGAGCACATACCGAACTTGGTCGCATCAATCACCTGTTGGGCCATGTAGAAAGCCTACAGACACCTCTGCTCGCGGACATGGCGCGCTTTGCCCGGCAACTGACGCTGATCATCCTGGCCCTGGCAGCCATAACGTTCATATTCGGCACCCTGGTACGCGACTATTCCAGTGAAGACATGCTGCTGGCCGCCGTCGGCCTGGCCGTGGCGGCGATTCCGGAAGGCCTGCCGGCGGTGCTGACCATCATCCTCGCCCTCGGCGTTCGCCGCATGGCCGACCGCAGCGCGATCATCCGCCGCCTGCCAGCGGTGGAAAGCCTCGGCGCGGTCACCACCATCTGCTCGGACAAGACCGGCACCCTGACCCGTAACGAAATGACCATACAGCAGGTATTCACCGGCGAGCATCGTTATCAGGTCGACGGCATCGGCTATGCCCCACTAGGCAGCGTGTATTGTGACGACGGCCAGCTCTGCGCACTGGACAGCGCCGATGATCTGCGTGAGTTGACCCGCGCCGGCCTGCTGGCCAACAGCGCCAGCCTGCATCTGCGCGACGAACAGTGGTGCATCACCGGTGACCCGACCGAAGCGGCACTGCTCACGCTGGCCGGCAAGCTGGCGCTGAACCCGGAGCGAGAGGTCGCCAATCTCCCCCGCGTCGATAGCATTCCGTTCAGTTCCGAGCGGCGTTGCCTGGCCAGCCTGCACCACGATCATGGTGGCCACGGTCTGATCTACATGATCGGTGCGCCCGAGCGTCTGCTGGAAGTGTGCAATCGCCAGTGGCAGGGCGGTAGCGCTAAACCGCTCGATCCAGGCTTGTGGCAACGACACTTGGATGAAGGTGCCAGCCAGGGTTTGCGCATGATCGGCCTGGCCATGCGCCCGCTGGGACGGCCACAAAGCCAGCTGGAATATGCCGACCTGGACGGCGACTTCATCCTGCTCGGCCTGGTGGGCATGATTGACCCACCGCGCGAGGAAGCCATCCGCGCCATCGCCGAGTGCCACCGCGCCGGTATCGGGGTAAAGATGATCACCGGTGACCATGCCGCCACCGCAGGTGCAATTGCACGGCGCCTGGGGCTCGGCGGCGGTGCGCCGCTGACGGGCGCCGAGCTTGACCAGCTCGACGATGCGGCGCTGGAGGCACGGCTGGCCGACACCCATGTGTTTGCCCGCACTGACCCAGGCCACAAGTTGCGTCTGGTCGAACGCCTGCAGGCCAGCGGCCAACGCGTTGCCATGACCGGCGATGGCGTCAACGATGCTCCCGCGCTGAAACGTGCCGATATCGGCATCGCCATGGGCATCAAGGGCACCGAAGCAGCTCAGGAGGCTTCGCAGATGGTGCTGGCTGACGACAACTTCGCCACCCTCGCTCATGCGGTGGAGGAAGGCCGTACGGTCTACGACAACCTGAAGAAGTCGATCCTGTTCATCCTGCCTACCAACGGCGGCCAGGCACTGGTGCTGCTGATGGCCATCGGGCTGGGCCTGACGCTGCCCATCACGCCGTTGCAGATCCTCTGGGTGAACATGGTCACCGCGGTGACACTCGCCCTCGCCCTGGCCTTCGAGCCCGCGGAAAACCAGCTGATGCAACGCCCACCGCGTGATCCCAGGGCGCCGCTGCTGTCCGCCAGGCTGCTGTGGAAAATCAGCTACGTATCGCTGCTGCTGACCATCGCCAGCCTCAGCCTGTTTCTCCTGGCACAACACTGGGGCTGGTCTCTAGAAATGTCCCGCACCCTGGCCGTCAATGCGCTGGTCGCCGGTGAAGTCGGCTTTCTCTTCACCACCCGCCGCCTGCACGGCCCAGCCCGCTTCGACCACGCCAGCAATCCGATGGTGTGGGCCATGGTGGGCTGCATACTCCTGCTGCAGGCAGCCTTTACCTATTGGCCGCCACTGCAGAAGCTGTTCGGCACCGTACCGCTGGCGTTTTCGGCCTGGGGCCTGTGCCTGGGTGTGGCGCTGCTCGTCTGCGGGCTGACTGAGTTGGAAAAGCGCCTGAGTGGATTCAAGGCCTGAGCAGCGCAAACGTCTCGGTGGTGCGACAGTAGTGGCTGCCACCGAGACGCCCGACCAGGTCGAGACGCTGTGGATCGAGACGGCCCTGCTCATTCAGCACAGCATCGTCGATATGCGCCAGCAGCACCTCGGCGAAGATCAGATGGCAATTGGGCTGTTGGGCCGGATAGGGCTGGATCTGCGCCACTCGGCACTCGAAAACCACCGGGGCACCGCTGACGCGCAAGGCGCTCACCCGCTCGGCCGGCACCCCGGCAATGGCACAGTGCTCGAACTCGCTGACGCCGTGGGCCAGCACTGCCGCCGACGCATTCATCGCCTCTGCCTGAGCGTGACTGACCAACTGAATCACCAGTTCGCCACTGTCCTGGGCATTGCGCAGGGTGTCTTTCAGACTGCCATCGTCACGGCTGCCGACGTTCACCATCAGCGTCGGCGGCTCATCGCTGATCACCTGAAAAAAACTGAAGGGCGCAAGGTTGTCCCGGCCTGAGGCTGAGCGCGTCGATACCCAGGCAATCGGTCGCGGAGTAACGCTGGAGGCCAGCCAGCGGTAAGCCTCCAAGGGCGACAAGGTGGTGAAATCCAGTTGCATGGTATTTAGCGCCCGGCGCGGGATTCGCGAATATAAAAACGCGCTTTCTCCGCGTTTTCGGTGCAGCTCTGATAACCCTCGAACTGCTGCGAGGTCTTGGCCGTCGTCAGCAAAGCCAGCGCCTTGGAGTAACTCACGGTGCCGGCGAAACCTTCGGCCTTGGCGATGTCCAGCTCGCGCCAGGCCGCATCCAGCTGGTTGGCACAGCTATCGCGGTAAGCCGTTTTCCCGGCACAACCGGCCAGGGCAATAGCCGAAAACATCAGAGCGGCGATTCTTGTCATGGTGTTCTCCAGAGATTGGGTGGCGACTTTGATTGGCGATCCCCAGCAAAGTGCCCTGCGCCCCGCAGTCTAACAGCCAAGGTTGGCGCAGTGGCTCTAGACAGGTATGTTCGAGAGGTTTTTCCGGGGGATTTGTATGAGCAAGCGAGTGGCACTGGTATTGGGCTCCGGCGGAGCGCGCGGGTATGCGCACATCGGCGTGATCGAGGAACTGGAAGCCCGCGGCTATGAGATCGGCTGTATTGCTGGTTGCTCCATGGGCGCCGTGGTTGGCGGCATCTACGCCGCCGGCAAGCTGGGCGAGTACCGCGAGTGGACGGAGAGCCTGGACTACCTGGACGTGCTGCGCCTGCTCGACGTCAGCTTCCGCCTGGGCGCCATCCGCGGCGAGAAAGTGTTCGGCAAGATCCATGAGATCGTCGGCGAGATCGATATCGAAAGCCTGGCGATTCCCTACACGGCAGTCGCCACCGACCTGACCAACCAGCAGGAAATCTGGTTTCAGGAAGGCTGCCTGCACAAGGCCATGCGCGCCTCCGCGGCCATCCCCAGCCTGTTTACTCCGGTGACCCAGGGCTCGCGCATGCTGGTCGACGGCGGCCTGCTCAACCCGCTGCCCATCGTGCCGGTGGTGTCCAGCCACTGCGACTTGATCGTCGCGGTCAACCTCAACGCCCTTAACCAGAAGCACTACCAGCTGCCGGTGATCGAACGGCCGGCGGCGATCAAGGGCAAGATCGACCAGCTGATGGGTTCGCTCAGCGCCCGCCTGCCCTTCCTGCGCCGCGAAGCCGATGAAGAGGAAGAAGGCGAAGCCATGTTGGCACTGGAAAATCCCTGGGTCGAAACCAGCCAGTCAATCCCTGCCCCCAAGGAGGAAAGCGCGCCCAAATCCGCCAGCGATTCGCAGGTGGTGGGCGCGGTCGGTCCGGCTTCGCTACTGGAACTGGTCAACCAGAGCTTCGAGGTCATGCAGACGTCTCTGGCTCAGTACAAGATCGCCGGCTACCCCCCGGATATCCTGATCAACGTACCCAAGCGGGTATGCCGCTTCTTCGAGTTCCACAAGGCACCGGAGCTGATCCAGCTCGGTCGACAGATTGCTGCCGACACGCTGGACAAGTACGAGCAGGAGCATGGTTAAGCGCGGCTTCTGCCGTCCATACTCCCTGCGCGGCGCTTCAACCTGACACGAAAAGGCCCGCGACTCTGGGAGGCGGGCCTTGTTCAGCCGTGGGCGAGCTATTCACTTACCGCTCGATCACATCCAGTTCCGACTCCTCTTCATGCATGTCACCTGCGCCAAGCCCACCCAGGCCCGAGCCTGTGCTGAATGCCATCGCGACAAACTCCTCGACCGTCATCGACTTGCCGTTGAACTCCACATTGTCATCGGCGTAGTGCAGTGTCGAAACGATATTGTCGCCCTCCAACCTGGCCAACTCGGTGGCCTGCGCCATGCCGCCGGCCATGTCACCCATCATCGAGGCCTGCTGGGCGATCGCCTGCTGGTCGGTCTCGCCGGCGATAGCTGCCTGCAGCCCCACCATGTCACCGATCATCGCCTTGGAAACCGCCACCTTGGCATCCAGCTGGGCAATCAGCTGCTTGGCCAGCTCCGCTGGCGGTAGCTCGAAGGATTCCGGTTTATTCAGTTCCAGCGACAGGCTCAGGCTGCTTTCGCCGCTGGCGGTCTTGAACGCCAGCCGCTCCAAGGCGATGCCCGGGTTGCCGGCCAGCAGCTTGTCGACAGCGGCCATCAGCTGTGCCTGCTGCGCTTCAGAAAGCGATGGGACGGCACTGTCGCCGCTGGTTTCCGGTTGTTGCCCGCCGCTCTGCATCAGCTCGCCATACAGGCCGACCAGTGACTGCAGTGCCGCACCATCAAGGCTCTTCAGGCTCCATTGCATCTGCGCAGCCCCGAGGTCGTGGCCCCGGTAGCTGATCATGCCGACGTCATAGCTGTAACGCGCGGCCAGTTTGCCATCGGTTTCGCTGGTTTCATCGCGCTGCACCAGGTCGCGCAACACCACCGTAGCGCCCTCGTCGGCCAGCACTTCGATACGCTGCAGGCGCACTTCGTTGCGGCCCAGGTAGAAGTCGCTGGCGCCCTTCTCGGTCTGACTGTCGAGGCTCAGCCCCTTGAGTTCGATGGTCAGCGGCTGGTCGGTCGACTCCAGCCTGGAGTTGATACGCAGGTTGCCCATCGCGCCAGACGCCTTGATTGCCATGGCATCGGCGGTGCTGTCGAAGTCGACGTCGAGGCCGCTGAAACTCAGCGAGGTACGCTCATCGAGTACCGCCTCAAGCGGGCTGATCTGCAGTGTGCCTGTCACCGCGCGGTCATAGCCCAGACTCACCTGACCGCTGAGCGGCGACTTGCCAGCGCTGGCGGCGAACCACTTGGCGAGGGCTTCGTTGTGTTCCAGCTCATAGTTGCTGGTAGCCATGACCGGCAACAGTTTGGCCTGCTTGAGGCGAGACAAGGGGAATGGGCCGTGCTCGATATGGTCGGTGACGATCAGTTCGACCGGCTCACCCTCCACCGTGAAAACCATGCGATAGCGTGCTTCGCTGCTGAAGAACTGACGGTTCAGGGACAACAATTCGAGCGAAGCGCTGAGCCCAAGGACCGGAAGGCTGCTGGCCATTTCGGCGTTAGCCTGTTTGATCGATGCGTCGAGCACGCCGGGTAGCTGTTGGCCGGTATACCAGGCGCCTGCGGTGCCGATGGCTGCGATGGCCAGCACTGCCCCTGCAGCGATACCTGCAATCTTTTTCATCAGATGCTCCATGTTTGTGTTGGTCTTTCTTCCCTGAACCGCAAGGCACCTCTGCGGGCACCGCGGCGGTCAAGATATAACCGCGCCTGCACTGTCGCTTGAGCGGCGCAGCAGGCTAGCATCCGCAGACCCAGGCTCCAAGGCTGGCCTGGCGCGTATGCCAACCTGCTCCCGTTATGCCTGAGCTGGCGGCTCCTGCTCGTTCTTCACCCAGTCGTCGAGCAGGTTGAAGGCCACCGCCAGCAAGGTAGGCCCGAGGAACAGGCCCATGAAGCCGAAGGCCAGAATGCCGCCGAACACCCCGAGCAGCACCACCACCAGCGGCAGGTTGCCGCCACGGCTGATCAGGTAGGGCTTGAGCACGTTGTCCACGCCGCTGATGATGAACGCGCCCCAGATGCCCAGGAACACTGCCATGCCGTACTGACCCTGGCTGACCAGCCAGGCGGTGGCCGGCACCCATATCAGCGGAGGCCCCATGGGAATCAGGCTGAGCACGAACGTCAGCAGGCCCAGTACCAGCGCGCCGGGAATGCCGGCGATATAGAAACCGATCAGCGCCAGCAGGGCCTGAGCCGCGGCCGTGCCGATCACCCCATTGACCACCCGCTGTACCGTGCCGGCTACCAGTTCCAGGTAGTGCTCGGCGCGGCCACCGATCAGGCGTTGCAGCATGCTCTGGGCAAATGCCGCCAAGCGCGGCCCGTCCCGGTAGAAGAAGAACACCAGCACCAGGCTAAGCGCCAGCTCCAGCATGCCACCGCCAATCTGGGCACTGCGCGCCAGTACCCAGTTGCCTACCTCGCCAAGGTAAGGACGAAGCGTCGCGAACAGCTCCGAGCCCTCACGATCCACGCGCAGCCACAACTCCACCAGGTTCTGCCCCACCAGTGGCAGACTGCCGAGCCACGAGGGTGGGTCAGGCAGGCCATCGACCTGGAAGTTCTTGAACATCTCGTTGGCGTCGCGAATATGATCGGCCAGATTGAAACCCAGCCAGACCAACGGCACCGCCACCAGGACCATCCAGCCCGCGGTGAGAATGCCGGCGGCGGCGGCGGCGCGGCCATCCAGCGCCCGACTGAGCAGGCGCATCAGCGGCCAGCTGGCGAACGCCAGCACGGCGGCCCAGAACAGCGCGGAAAAGAATGGCGCCAGCACCCAGGCGCACGCGCCCAGTAGAGCCAGCAGGAGAATCTGCACCAGCAGGCGGTCGTTGTTCAGCATGGTTTCCACTTCCGGATACCGGGCGCTGATCGCCCGGCCCGCCATCATGCGTCAGCGCAGCATTCGTAACAACAGGCCAGAGCCCTCTGTCTCGCCGGTTTCCAGTCGGCTGGCGCGTACCCCTCGCTGCTCCAGCGTCGCACGCCAGGCTTCGGCACTGGCACCGTTGAGGCTGACCCGCAGCGTGCGGTCGAGCAGCAGCGTGTTGGCCAGCAGCTCCGCCCAGGTGTCATCCGGTTCGCCCAGTTTGGGTAGCGCCAGTTGCCCGCTCTGGCGCAGCTTTTTGCGCAGCGTGGCGGCGGCAGGAAGAATGTCCGCCAGGGGGGCGGCAGCATCCAGTTGTTCGGCATGCAGGTAGGAGCGGCGGTTACCGCGGGTGATGCCGTACAAGGCCAGCAGGCTGTTGTCCTGGGGTTCGGCCAGACGTAGCAGCAGGTAGCTCTGCCGCTCCTCGGGACCGTAGAGCTTGGCGTTGCCGAAGATGGCATTGGCCAGCAGGCTGCTGGAGCCGCAGTCACGGCCCTCACACCAGTACAGCAACTGCGCGCCAGCCTGGTCCAGGTGCTCACGGGCCTGTTCCAACACCTCGTCTGGGGAGTGTTCGTCAGGCAGGCGGTAGGTCAAGGCACGCACGCGACCTTCGACCAGCACTTCGCGCGACATGCGTATCTGGCCACTGATGCGGCGCACACCATCGAGTGGATAGCGACGCTCTTCGACCGCAGCATCGCGGTAGTCGACGATTTCGGCACGGGGAAAGCGCGGCAGGATATCCAGGTCCTGGCTGCCGGCAACGTCGGCGGCCAGAACGGGGGTGCAGCAGAGGGTCAGGCAGAGCAAGAGATGACGGGACATGCGCAACCTCAGCGTGTCAGCATGCTTTGCGCGGTTTTTACCAGGCTGCTTTCGTCGTCGGGACGACGCGGCACCTGCAACCCGCGTTGCACTGCCGGTCGCTCGCCGATCGCGCTCAGCCAGCGCTGCAGATGTTCCAGGCCTTCGACCGAGACGCCCGCCCAGTCGTGTACTCGCACCCAGGGGAACGTGGCGATATCGGCGATGCTGTAGTCACCGGCCAGGTATTCGGCCTCGCCGAGGCGGCGGTCGAGTACTTCATAGAGGCGACGGGTTTCGTGCTGGTAACGGTCAATGGCGCCCTGCAGCTTCTCGGGGAAATAGCGGAAGAACACGTTGGCCTGGCCCTGCATGGGCCCTACTCCCCCCATCTGGAACATCAGCCACTGCAGCACCAGAGAGCGGCCCTGAGCGTCACCGGGCATCAGTCGACCAGTCTTCTCAGCCAGGTAGATGAGGATGGCGCCGGACTCGAACACGGCAAAGCCATCATCGACAATGGCCGGGATGCGTCCGTTGGGGTTGATGCGGAGGAACTCCGGGGCTTTCTGCTCTTTCTTGTCGAACGACAAGGCGTGCACCTGATAAGGCAGCCCCAGCTCCTCGAGCGCGATAGAAACCTTGTGGCCGTTAGGGGTGGCAGCTGTATAAAGCTCAATCATGCAATTCTCCCGTTGCGTTCCTGCAAGCCTCGGCAGTTGCCGAGGCTGCGTCAAGGCCGCAGGAAGAAAGGATTGAAACAGTCTGCGACCTGCTGGGCTCCGGCCTCGTCATTCAGATGCAGATGATGGCCGCCCGGCAATACATGTACCTCAAACCCCGTAGCCTCGATCAGGGACTTGAGCCGCGGCTCGACGCTCATCTGCCCACCCTCGGCGAGAATCAGGCTGACCGGGCACTGCACCGCCTGCACGAAGTGCTCGACATGAGCGAAGGTCAGGCGCATGACCGAAGGCAGGGTCAGGCGGATATCCGTACGCCAGGTGTAACCGCCCGGCACGGGTTCCAGCCCGCGCTGGGCCAGCAGCTCGGCAGCCTCGCGGCTGACCGCAACCACGCCCTTCATCCGCGCCTGTACGGCCTTTTCCAGATCCGGATAGACCGGCTTCTGCTTGTTACGCACGGCCAGGCGTGCACGCAGCGCATCGCCAAGACGCTTGGGCGCGCTATCAGCCTCGGCGGTATAGGGCACCAGACCATCGATCAACGCCAGACGCTCGATGCGCTCCGGCACGGCCGCAGCCAGTAGAGTCGAAATGATCCCGCCGAGGGAATGCCCGAGCAGGGAGAAACGCTCCCAGCCCAGCTGCTCGGCCACCAGTAGTACATCCTCCAGGTATTCCCACATGCTGTAGCTGGAGTTGCTGGCGTAATGGCCGGAATGACCATGGCCGGGGAAATCCAGGGCAACGATGCGCAGCCCCCGGAGTTTCGGCGCCAGGCGGGCATAGGTCATGGCGTTGTCCAGCCAGCCATGCAGAGCGATTACCGGAAAACCATCCTCGGGCCCGAACAAATGAGCCGCCAGCTCGACATGCGGCAGGCTGAAACGGGTTTCCTCGACGCTGAAACTCATGCAGAACGCTCCATATCCTGATCCTGCCAGCGGCTGAACAGCTCACGCAGCAGTCGCGCCGTGTCCTGCGGCCGCTCCAGCGGAAACATATGCCCGCCGGGCAGACTGTGGTATTCGCCACGGGGCACTCGTGCCACCTGGCGGGCGTGGTGCGGCATCACCACACGACTATGTCGACCGCGCACGACGGCCAACGGCACCTGCAGCTGCTGCGGGCGCCCCGGTACGGTGTGTGGCACGCTGCGGTAAATACTGATCTCGGTTGCCGGGTCGAAACGCAAACGCAGGCCCTGCCCCTCCGCACGCAGGCCATGGCGTATGTAGGCATCCAGGCACTCCGGGTCGAAGCGGCGAAACAGGGTCTTGGCGGCGAAATAATCGCGGGCCTCCGCGAAATCGCTGAAGGCCTCGCGCCGACCGACCGTACGCCCGGCCGGCGTGATCCGGTCAATGAAACCAAAGCGTTTGGCGGCACGAATCACCAGCCGGTCGACCCCCGTCAGCAAGGGCGAATCGAGCATCACGACACCGCGGTACAGCTCGGGGTGCCGCAGCGCGGCATGGTAGTGCAGCACGCCGCCGAGGGAATGACCGACACCCCACACCGGCTCGTCAGCCTGTTGCAGATGCAGGATCAGCTCGTCTACCAGATTGTCCCAGTTGTCGTTGACCGGAAAGCGCGGATCATGCCCGTGCTGCTCCAGGTGCTGGACATTGAAGTCGGGCGCCAGGGCGGCGAAGAGTTTGGCGTAGGTCGCCGACGGGAAACCGTTGGCGTGAGCGAAGAAGACAGATTGCGACATGGCGGCAAACTACGAATGAGTTGCCGAGGATTGTCCGGCACACCCAGGCAGGCGGCAATCGCCAGAAAGTGCCAGATATGCCAAACAAGCGGTTGGGCGCGCCAAACGGCGCGCCCTAGAGGGATTTAACAGGCTTGCGCGCGCGGCTCGCCACGCAGACGGTCGAACACCGCAGAGCAGAGCAGGGTCAGCGCCACTGGCAACAGCCAGCCAAGACCTTGCTCGGCCAGTGGCAAGTGGCTGAAGAAGCCTGGCACCACGCCGTTCAGGCCAGCAGCATTGAGACCGTCGACCAGACCGAACAACAGCGCCACCAGCATCACCGGCACAAACACCCGCGACTGCGAACGCCACAGACCATTGAGCAGGCTGAGACCGACCAGCACGATGGCCAGGGGATAGAGACCGACCAGTACCGGGATGGAGAAGCTGATCAGCTGGGTCAGCCCCTGATTGGCCACCACCAGGCTGAACAGGCCACAGATCAACACTACGCTGCGGTAGGACAACGGCACGAGCTTGCTGAAGTACTCGCCGCA
The DNA here is from genome assembly GCF_043102245.1 of Pseudomonas sp. zbq_18. NCBI lineage: Bacteria > Pseudomonadati > Pseudomonadota > Gammaproteobacteria > Pseudomonadales > Pseudomonadaceae > Pseudomonas > Pseudomonas sp. zbq_18. Next base: position 122,033 of record NZ_JBICIT010000019.1, read on the forward strand.
GGCGGTCAACAGGCCCACAGCGGTAGTCAGACAGGCCAGGGTAATCACCACCGCCAGCAACAGGCTGCCGTACAAACCAAAAGTGTGCTGCACATAGGTGGTCAGCACCTGAACACCATTCTGCGCATCGCCGGCAATACCCTGGCTGGTCGCCCCGAGGTAGAACAGCGCCAGGTAGACCAGCGACAAGCCGACGGCCGCGATGACACCGGCAATCACCGAATAACGGGTGACCAGGCCCTGATCGTCCACGCCGCGATCACGAATGGCCGTGGCGATGACGATACCGAACACCAGCGCGCCCAGGGTATCCATGGTCAGGTAACCTTCGAGGAAACCCTTGATGAACGGCATGGTCTGGTAGGACTCGCTGCTCTGACCGATCTCGCCAGCCGGCACGGTCAGCGCAGCGCCACCGAGGACCAACAGCGACGCCAGCAGCACGGGGGTGATGAACTTGCCGATACTGTCCACCAGCTTGCCGGGGTTGAGGGCCAGGAACAGCACTGCGGCGAAGTAAGCCAGGGTGTAGATCAACAGTGGCGTACCGTCATTGCCGGTAAAGGGCGCGATGCCCATTTCGAAAGACACGACGGCCGTACGTGGAGTGGCGAACAGTGGACCGATGGCCAGGTACACGGCCACTGCCAGCAGCGTGCCAGCCTTGCGGCCCAGCGGTGCGGTCAGCTCGTCCATGCCGCCGCCGACACGGGCCAGAGCGACCACCGTCAGCAGTGGCAGACCGACGCCGGTAATCAGGAAGCCAAACGCGGCGGACCAGACGTTTTCACCCGCAGCCATACCGGCGCTGGGCGGAAAGATGATGTTGCCTGCACCCAGAAACAGGGCGAAGGTCATGAAGCCCAGGGCCAGAAGGTCGAGGCTTTTCAAACGAGTCATAGCAGGAAGTACCACAGGCAGAAATTCATGGAATACGGCAGGGTTTCCGCTGGATTGGGAAACGTCACCATCCCGGTTGGAGGATGGCCACTGGCTTTCCCTGCCCTACCCTTGTGGGGCCTGGTGGGAAAATAGTTGCAATACTAACGATTCAGGCGACAAACCGCGGCAGGTGCCGGTCGGGCTGTCGATGGCACGCAACAAAGTGTCGCCAGAGCGCAAGTTGCAGCCATGAAAAAGGCCGCCCGCAGGCGGCCTCTTCCCAGTCGCGAAAGCCTTAGGCTTTCTTGACTTCCCAGCCAGTCAGCTCGGCCAGGGCCTTGCCGATGTCAGCCAGGGAACGCACGGTTTTCACACCGGCGTCCTGCAGAGCCGCGAACTTCTCGTCCGCAGTGCCCTTGCCACCGGAGATGATGGCGCCGGCGTGGCCCATGCGCTTGCCGGGCGGTGCGGTCACACCAGCGATGTAGGACACTACAGGCTTGGTGACGTTGGCCTTGATGTAGGCCGCGGCTTCTTCTTCAGCGCTGCCACCGATCTCACCGATCATCACGATCGCTTCGGTCGCCGGGTCTTCCTGGAACAGCTTCAGGATGTCGATGAAGTTGGAGCCCGGGATCGGGTCGCCACCGATGCCCACGCAGGTGGACTGGCCGAAGCCGGCGTCGGTGGTCTGCTTCACGGCTTCATAGGTCAGGGTGCCGGAACGCGACACGATGCCTACCTTGCCCGGCAGGTGGATGTGACCCGGCATGATGCCGATCTTGCACTCGCCGGGAGTGATCACGCCCGGGCAGTTCGGGCCGATCAGGCGTACGCCCAGCTCGTCGCACTTGACCTTGGCATCCAGCATGTCGAGGGTCGGGATGCCTTCGGTGATGCACACGATCAGCTTGATGCCGCCGTTGGCCGCTTCCAGGATCGAGTCCTTGCAGAACGGAGCCGGAACGTAGATTACCGAGGCTTCAGCGCCGGTGGCTTCTACAGCTTCCTTGACGGTGTTGAACACCGGCAGGCCCAGGTGGGTGGTGCCGCCCTTGCCGGGAGTCACGCCGCCAACCATCTTGGTGCCGTAGGCGATGGCTTGTTCGCTGTGGAAAGTACCCTGCGAGCCGGTGAAGCCCTGGCAGATGACTTTGGTGTCTTTATTGATCAGGACGCTCATTACTTGCCCTCCGCGGCTTTAACGACCTGCTGGGCAGCGTCGGTGAGGCTGGTAGCCGCGATGATGTTCAGACCGCTGTCGGCCAGGACCTTGGCGCCCAGCTCGGCATTGTTACCTTCCAGACGCACGACGACCGGCACTTTCACGCCGACTTCTTTCACGGCGCCGATGATGCCTTCGGCAATCATGTCGCAACGCACGATACCGCCGAAGATATTCACCAGTACGGCAGCCACGTTGCTGTCGGACAGGATGATCTTGAAGGCTTCGGTCACGCGCTCTTTGGTCGCACCACCGCCCACGTCGAGGAAGTTGGCCGGCTTGCCGCCGTGCAGGTTGACGATGTCCATGGTGCCCATGGCCAGACCGGCACCGTTGACCATGCAGCCGATGTTGCCTTCCAGCGCGACGTAGTTCAGCTCCCACTTCTGCGCATGGGCTTCACGAGCGTCGTCCTGGGACGGGTCGTGCATGGCGCGCAGCTTGGGCTGACGGTACATGGCGTTGGAGTCGATGTTGATCTTGGCGTCCAGGCAGTGCAGGTTGCCGTCTTTCTTGATCACCAGCGGGTTCACTTCCAGCAGCGCCAGGTCGTAGTCCTGGAACAGCTTGGCCAGGCCAACGAAGATGTTGGTGAACTGCTTGATCTGGTCGCCCTGCAGGCCAAGCTGGAAGGCCAGCTCGCGGCCCTGGTACGGCTGAGCGCCAACCAGCGGGTCGATGGTGGCCTTGAGAATCTTCTCAGGGGTGTCGTGAGCAACTTTCTCGATGTCCACGCCACCTTCGGTGGAAGCCATGAACACGATACGGCGGCTGGAACGGTCGACAACGGCGCCGAGGTACAGCTCCTTGTCGATGTCGGTGCAGGATTCAACCAGAATCTTGCTCACCGGCTGGCCATTGGCGTCGGTCTGGTAGGTCACCAGGTTCTTGCCCAGCCAGTTGGAGGCGAACGCCTTGGCGTCTTCCTTGTTCTTGACCAGCTTGACGCCGCCCGCTTTACCGCGGCCACCGGCGTGCACCTGGGCTTTGACAACCCACTCGCTGCCACCGATCTTTTCGCAGGCCGCAGCCGCTTCTTCCGGGGTGTCTACAGCGTAGCCAGTGGATACCGGCAGGCCGTATTCAGCGAACAGCTGCTTACCCTGATACTCGTGAAGATTCATGCTTATCTACCGTTCTTCGTTTAGGTATTGCGCATTCGGCGCTGCGCTCATGGCACCGCGCCACCTGTGACTGCTCTGGTTAGCAGTCCGACGGACATTCCTGCGACCGACTCTAGCGAATCGCCGCGGGCCGCCCGCCGTGGTTGTGCCGCTGCATGAGCGCCCCGTTATACGAGGCGCTCGCTGCATCAACGCTTCTTGCGATTGGCGATGTGGATGGCGTGGCCATTCACCGCCAGGGCTGCTTCGTGCAGTGCCTCGGACAGAGTCGGGTGCGAGAACACCATCATGCCCAGGTCTTCGGCGCTGGTGCCGAATTCCATGCCGATGGCGCCCTGCTGGACCAGCTCGGCCGCGCTCGGACCAATTACATGCACACCCAGCACGCGGTCGGTGTTGGCATCGGCGATGACCTTGACCAGACCAGCGGTGTCGTTGGCAGCCATGGCACGGCCACTGGCGGCAAACGGGAAGGTACCGACGTTAATCGCCACGCCTTCGGCCTTGAGTTGCTGCTCGGTCTTGCCGACCCATGCGATTTCCGGGTGGGTATAGATCACCGACGGAATCAGGTCGTAGTTCATCTGGGCCTTGTGACCGGCGATACGCTCGGCAACCATCACGCCCTCTTCGGAGGCCTTGTGCGCCAGCATGGCGCCGCGTACCACATCACCAATGGCATAAACGCCCGGCACGCTGGTCTCGCACTGATCGTTGACGTAAATGAAGCCGCGCTCGTCCAGCGTCACTTCGCTGTCGGCAGCCAGCAGGTCAGTCGTCACTGGACGGCGACCGACGGCGACGATCAGCTTGTCGAAGGTCATCTTCTGCTCGCCAGTGGCGTCGGTGAAGGTCACGGTGACCTGCTTCTTCTTCACTTCGCTGCCGGTGACGCGAGCGCCCAGGCGGATGTCCAGGCCCTGCTTGCTGAAAATCTTCAGCGCTTCCTTGGAGATCTGTTCGTCGGCGCTGGCGAGGAACTTGTCCATCGCTTCCAGCACGGTGACTTCGGCGCCCAGACGGGCCCATACCGAGCCCAGCTCCAGACCAATGACGCCGGCGCCGATCACGCCCAGCTTCTTCGGTACGGCCTGGAACTCCAGAGCGCCGGTGGAGTCGACGATCACATCCTGATCAACCGGAGCCGGCGGGATATCAACCGGACGGGAACCGGAAGCGAGGATCACGTTTTCGGCTTCGACGATCTGGGTCTTGCCGTCCAGACCGGTGACTTCCACTTTCTTGCCGGCCAGCAGCTTGCCGTGGCCTTCCAGCAGGGTCACGCCGTTGGATTTGAACAGGCCAGCAACGCCGCCAGTCAGGTTCTTGATGATGGTGTTCTTGCGCGCGACCATCTGCGGCACGTCAATGGTGACGCCCTTGGCTTCGATGCCGTGCACTTTGAAGCCTTCATGGGCCTCGTGGTACTTGTAGGAGCTGTCCAGCAGCGCCTTCGACGGGATGCAGCCGACGTTCAGACAGGTGCCACCCAGGGCCACCTTGCCATCCTTGTCCTGGTACTTCTCGATGCAGGCGGTCTTCAGACCGAGTTGAGCTGCTTTGATGGCGGCTACATAGCCGCCGGGGCCGGCACCGATGACTACCACGTCGAATTTCTGGGTCATAACGTATTCCTTCTCAAATAAACCGGACGGCCCTGCTTATAGGGCCGCCGTTGGAGAAACTGGCTTTTAGATATCCAGCAGCAGGCGCGCCGGGTCTTCCAGCAAGTTCTTGATGGTTACCAGGAAGGTCACGGCTTCCTTACCATCGATCAGGCGGTGGTCGTAAGACAGCGCCAGGTACATCATCGGGCGAATCACCACTTGGCCATTGACGGCCATCGGGCGTTGAATGATGTTGTGCATGCCCAGGATGGCGGCTTGCGGCGGGTTGACGATCGGGGTCGACATCATCGAACCGAAGGTACCACCGTTGGTGATGGTGAAGGTGCCGCCGGTCATCTCGTCGATCGACAGTTTGCCTTCACGCGCCTTCTTGCCGAAGGTGGCAATGCCGTTCTCGATCTCGGCCAGGCTCATCAGCTCGGCGTTGCGCAGTACCGGCACTACCAGGCCACGGTCGCTGGAGACGGCCACGCCGATGTCCTGGTAGCCGTGGTAGACGATGTCGTTGCCGTCGATCGAGGCGTTGACCGCCGGCAGACGCTTCAGCGCCTCGACAGCCGCCTTGACGAAGAAGGACATGAAGCCCAGGCGCACGCCATTATGGGTCTTCTCGAACAGATCCTTGTACTTCGAACGCAGGGCCATGACCTCGGTCATGTCAACTTCGTTGAAGGTGGTCAGCTGAGCCATGGTGGACTGGGCTTCGACCAGACGCTCGGCGACCTTGGCACGCAGGCGGGTCATCGGTACGCGCTTCTCGACGCGGTCGCCCGCGGCGAACAGCGGTGCATCGGCAGCCGGAGCAGCCGGCTTGGCGGCCGGGGCTGCTGCCGGAGCGGCTTTCTTGGCGGCGACGGCAGCGACGGCGTCTTCCTTGGTCACACGGCCACCTTTGCCGGTGCCAGTGATGGAATTCGGGTCGATACCGCCCTCCTCCGCGATCTTGCGCGCAGCAGGCGACAGGATGGCGTCATCGGCAGCAGCCGGGGCGGCAGCAGCGGCAGGTGCCGCGGCCGGAGCGGCAGCAGCTGGAGCAGCGGCGACCGCAGCGCCGGCATCACCCAGTTTGCCCAGCAGTTCGCCGGACAGCACGGTGTCACCCTCGTTCTTGACGATCTCGGCGAGAACGCCGTCGGCTTCGGCGAGTACTTCCATCACCACCTTGTCGGTTTCGATGTCGACGATCAGCTCATCGCGCTTGACCGCATCACCCGGCTTCTTGTGCCAGGTAGCCACGGTGCCGTCGGCGACCGATTCCGGGAAGGTTGGGGCTTTGATCTCGATAGCCATTGTGTGTGTTTCCTTAAATTCGTTTCTTCAGGGGGCGACGACCCATGCCGTCGCCCCAATGCGCGAAGGCGTTAAACAGTAAAGGCGTCGTTCAGCAGTTTTTCCTGCTGCTCAGCGTGCATCGAAGCGTAGCCACAGGCCGGCGCGGCCGAGGCATCGCGACCGGCATACTCAAGGAACAGGCCCTTTTTGTGCGCAGTAGCAACGCGACGCATGTGGTGCTGGCTGCAGTACCAGGCGCCCTGGTTCATCGGCTCTTCCTGGCACCAGACGATGTGCTTGAGGTTCTTGTAAGGCGCCAGCGCCTCGGTCAGGTCATCTTCCGGGAACGGATAGAGCTGTTCGATACGGACGATGGCGATGTCCTCGCGGCCTTCGGCACGGCGCTTGGCCAGCAGGTCGTAGTAGACCTTGCCGCTGCATAGAATCAGGCGCTCGACCTTCTTCGGCTCGATCGGATCGATTTCGCCGATCACGGTCTGGAACGAGCCTTCGGCCAGTTCTTCCAGGGTCGAGATGGCCAGCGGGTGGCGCAGCAGCGACTTCGGCGTCAGTACCACCAGCGGCTTGCGCAGCGGGCGAATCACCTGGCGACGCAGCATGTGGTAGACCTGCGCCGGGGTGGTCGGCACGCAAACCTGCATGTTGTGCTCGGCACACAGCTGCAGATAACGCTCCAGGCGTGCGGAGCTGTGCTCCGGGCCCTGCCCTTCGTAGCCGTGCGGCAGCAGCATGGTCAGGCCGCACAGACGCCCCCACTTGTGCTCGCCACTGGAGATGAACTGGTCGAACACCACCTGGGCACCGTTGGCGAAGTCACCGAACTGGGCTTCCCAGATCACCAGCGCGTTCGGCATGGTGGTGGCATAGCCGTATTCGAACGCCAGTACCGCTTCTTCCGAGAGGAAGGAGTCGTACAGCTGGAAGCGCGGCTGACCTTCGTAAAGGTTCTGCAGCGGCAGATAGGTGGTGGCGTCTTTCTGGTTGTGCAGCGCCGCATGGCGGTGCGAGAAAGTACCGCGACCGACATCCTGACCAGTCATGCGGACAGGATGGCCTTCGAACAGCAGGGTGGCGTAGGCCAGGTTCTCGGCGTAGCCCCAGTTGATCGGCATGGCACCGGCGGTCATCTTGGCGCGGTCTTCCAGCACCTTGGCGACCTGACGCTGCAGCACGAAACCTTCCGGGATTTCCAGCAGCTTGCTGGCCAGATCCTGCAGCGTCTTCAGCTCGAAGCGAGTGTCGTGACGCGCGGTCCAGGCATGGCCCAGGTAGGGTTTCCAGTCGACGAACAGTTCCTTGTTCGGCTCCTTGACCAGGCTCTTGACCACATGCTGGCCATTGTCCAGTGCGCTACGGTATTCCTCGACCTTGGCCTTGACCGCCTCTTCATCGATGCGGCCGCTCTGTACCAGGCTCTCGGCATACTGCTCACGCGTGGTGCGCTGCTTGGCAATCTGCTGGTACATCAGCGGCTGGGTGCCGCTCGGCTCGTCGGCCTCGTTGTGACCGCGACGACGGTAGCAGACCAGGTCGATGACCACGTCGCGCTTGAACTGCATACGGTAGTCAACGGCCAGCTGGGTGACGAACAGCACCGCTTCCGGGTCGTCGCCATTCACGTGCAGAATCGGCGCCTGGATCATCTTGGCGACGTCGGTGGCGTACTCGGTGGAACGCGCATCGTCGGCACGACTGGTGGTGAAGCCCACCTGGTTGTTGATGACGATGTGGATGGTGCCACCTGTCTTGTAGGCACGGGTCTGCGACATCTGGAAGGTTTCCATGACCACGCCCTGACCGGCGAATGCCGCGTCACCGTGGATGGAAATCGGCAGTACCTTGTCGCCAGTCGTATCCTGACGGCGATCCTGGCGCGCACGCACGGACCCTTCGACCACAGGGGATACAATTTCCAGGTGCGACGGGTTGAACGCCAGCGCCAGGTGCACTTCGCCGCCCGGAGTCATGACGTTGGAGGAGAAGCCCTGGTGGTACTTCACGTCGCCAGAGGACAGGCCTTCGACCTGCTTGCCTTCGAACTCGTCGAACAGGTCGCGCGGGTTCTTGCCAAAGGTGTTGACCAGTACGTTCAGGCGGCCACGGTGGGCCATGCCGATAACGATTTCCTGGGTACCATAGGAGCCGGAGCGCTGGATGATCTCGTCCAGCATCGGAATCAGACTCTCGCCGCCCTCCAGACCGAAACGCTTGGTGCCCGGATACTTGGTGCCCAGGTATTTTTCCAGGCCTTCGGCAGCCGTCAGGCGCTCAAGCACATGGCCTTGCACGTCGGCGGAGTACGCCGGACGGCCACGAACGCTTTCCAGACGCTGCTGGAACCACTTGCGCTGGTCGGAGTCGACGATATGGGTGAACTCGGCACCGATGGTGCGACAATATGTCTGCTGCAGGGACTCGTGGATTTCTCGTAGAGTCGCCTCCTCCTTGCCGATGTAAAGCTCACCGGTGCGGAAGGTAGTGTCGAGGTCGGCGTCGGTCAGCCCGTAATGGTTGACCGCCAGGTCGGCCGGCACGGGACGCTGCCACAGACCCAGCGGGTCGAGCGACGATGCCTGATGGCCGCGCATGCGGTACGCCTGGATCAGACGCAGTACTTCCACCTGCTTCTTCTCGTGCTCGCTGCTCACGCTCCCGGCGGAGACCGGTTGAGCGCGGCGCTGGTTCTTCGCCAGCAGCACGAACTGATCGCGCACCGTGGAGTGCGAGACATCAGTGGCGGAATTGCCATCAGTCGGCAATTTCTGGAAGTAAGTGCGCCATTCTTCTGGCACAGCGTTGGGATCGTGCAGGTAGAGCTCGTAGAGCTCTTCCACGTAGGCTGCGTTGCCACCTGATAGGTGGGCGCTTTCCCACATGCGCTGCATCACGCTTTCTTGCATGCTTGGTCACCCTCGGTAAGGGGACACCACCGGCGTGGAAGCCGTAACTTGGCCATTCAAAGTCCTGAAGCAGCGACTCGGTAAGCCACTACGGATCCCGCAGATAGTCCGGGCACCAGCCCGGATGCCCCTGCTGGTCGTCATTTCTTTTCAAATAAGAACCCTGGCTTTGTGAGCTGGGGTTCTGGGCTTTACTGCCCGACGAATCGCTCCGCCGGGCAGGTGTTACAGGTGAAACAGTGTCGCTATCAGGTACCGCTCTGCAGCAGCATGTTACGTACGTGACCGATAGCCTTGGTTGGGTTCAGACCCTTCGGGCACACATTCACGCAGTTCATGATGCCGCGGCAGCGGAACACACTGAACGGGTCATCCAGGGACGCCAGACGCTCGTTGGTCTTGGTGTCGCGGCTGTCGGCCAGGAAACGATAGGCCTGCAGCAGCGCAGCGGGACCGAGGAACTTGTCCGGGTTCCACCAGAAGGACGGGCAGCTGGTGGAGCAGCACGCGCACAGAATGCACTCGTACAGACCGTCCAGCTTCTCGCGCTCCTCCGGGCTCTGCAGACGCTCGATGGCCGGAGCCGGCGTATCGTTCTGCAGGAACGGCTGCACCTTCTCGTACTGCTTGTAGAAGATGCTCATATCAACGACCAGGTCACGAATGACCGGCAGACCCGGCAGCGGGCGAATCACCAGCTTGTCACCCTTCACCACGGTGGAGATCGGAGTGATGCAGGCCAGGCCATTCTTGCCGCTGATGTTCATGCCGTCGGAGCCGCAGACGCCTTCACGGCAGGAACGACGGTAAGAGAAGCCTTCGTCCTGTTCTTTGATCAGGGCGAGAACGTCCAACACCATCAGGTCCTTGCCGTCGATCTCAACGGTGAAGTCCTGCATGAACGGTGCAGCATCTTTTTCCGGGTTGTAGCGATAAACGCTGACTTGCAAAGTTTTACCAAGAGACATACTGGCCACCCTCAATAAGTACGCACTTTCGGTTCGAATGCGGGAACGGTCTTAGGCGCGAAGTTTACATCGCGCTTGGCAACACGTTTCTCACCCGGGAAGTACAGGGAGTGGCACAGCCAATTGGTGTCGTCGCGATCCTCGAAGTCTTCGCGGGCATGCGCACCGCGGGACTCGGTACGGGTATCAGCGGCGATGGCAGTGGCTTCGGCCACTTCCAGCAGGTTCTGCAACTCAAGCGCTTCGATGCGCGCCGTGTTGAAGGCCTGACTCTTGTCGGCGATCTTGACGTTGCCGATGCGCTCGCGCAGGTCAGCCAGCTGAGCGATGCCCTTCTTCATGTATTCACCGGTACGGAATACACCGAAGTAGTTCTGCATGCACTGCTGCAGCTCTTTACGCAGCGGAGCCACGTCTTCGCCAGTGCTGCGCTCGTTAACGCCGGACAGGCGCTTGAGCGAAGCCTCGATGTCGGTCTCGCTGGCACTGCGGACTTCCACGCCTTCTTTCAGCGCTTTTTCCAGGTGCAGGCCGGCGGCGCGACCGAACACGACCAAGTCCAGCAGCGAGTTGCCGCCCAGACGGTTGGCACCGTGCACCGATACGCAAGCGACTTCACCCACGGCGAACAGACCTTCGATGATCTTGTCGTTGCCGTTGGCGTCCTGAGTGATGGCCTGACCATGAATATTGGTGGCGACGCCACCCATCATGTAGTGGCAGGTCGGGATAACCGGAACCGGAGCAACAACCGGATCAACGTGAGCAAAGGTCTTCGACAGCTCACAGATGCCCGGCAGGCGGCTGTGCAGCACGTCCTCACCGAGGTGATCAAGTTTCAGCAGCACGTGATCCTTGTCCGGACCACAGCCGTTACCGGCAATCACTTCCTTGACCATGGAACGGGCAACCACGTCGCGGCCAGCCAGGTCTTTGGCGTTGGGCGCATAACGCTCCATGAAACGCTCGCCGTGGGCGTTGATCAGGTAACCACCCTCACCACGGCAGCCCTCGGTGACCAGCACGCCCGCGCCGGCGATGCCGGTCGGGTGGAACTGCCACATTTCGATGTCCTGCACCGGAACGCCGGCACGCAGGGCCATGCCCACGCCGTCACCGGTGTTGATCAGGGCATTGGTGGTGGAGGCGTAGATACGGCCAGCACCGCCAGTGGCGAGAACCACGGCCTTGGAACGGATGTAGACAGTTTCGCCGGTCTCGATGCAGATGGCGATGATGCCGACGATGGCGCCGTCCTGGTTCTTCACCAGGTCGACGGCGTACCACTCGTTGAGGAACGAGGTGCCGGCTTTCAGGTTGGCCTGATACAGGGTGTGCAGCAGCGCATGACCGGTACGGTCGGCCGCAGCGCAGGTACGAGCAGCCTGGCCACCTTTGCCGAAGTCCTTGGACTGACCACCGAACGGACGCTGGTAGATACGACCCTGCTCGGTACGGGAGAACGGCAGGCCCATGTGCTCAAGCTCGAACACAGCTTCCGGGCCTACAGAGCACATATATTCGATCGCGTCCTGGTCACCGATGTAGTCGGAGCCCTTGACGGTGTCGTACATGTGCCAGCGCCAATCGTCGTTCGGGTCGGCCGAAGCGATGGCGCAGGTGATACCGCCCTGGGCGGACACAGTGTGCGAACGAGTCGGAAAGACCTTGGTGACTACCGCGGTCTTGTGGCCACCCTGGGCCAGTTGCAGCGCGGCACGCATGCCTGCACCACCGCCACCGACGATGATGGCGTCATAGGAAAGAGTACGAATGCTAGACATGGATCAGAAACTCCACAGGATCTGCACACCCCAAACAAAGACGACGAACTGAAGCACGCCGCACAATGCCTGGATGAGAAAACGCACAGCAGTCGCCCAACGGCCGATAGCCATAGGGGTCAGATAGTCGGTAGTGATGGTCCACATACCGACCCAGGCGTGCACGATGAGCGCAACCAGCGCCAGCAGGCTGAAGATGCGCATTGCAGTGTGGGAGAACAGAGCATGCCACTCGGCATAACCGAGGCCTGGATGAGCTACCAGGTAGCCAATCAGGAAGATGAAATAAGCCGCGAGAACAACCGCAGAAACACGCTGAGCCATCCAGTCATAGAGACCCGAGCGCGAGAAGTTGGTGACGTTGGTTACCATATCCAGATCCCCGCCAGAACGATGACCACCGCCGATACGGCGATGACAATCTTCGAGCCCAGCTTGCCGCCTTCCAGCGACTCGCCGACACCCATGTCCATGATCAGATGGCGCACGCCGGCCACCAGGTGATACAGCAGAGCGGACAGCAGCCCCCACACAATCAGCTTGGCCAGCGGACTGGTCAGACACGCCTTGACTTCTGCAAAGCCTTCCTCGGAAGCCAGGGATTTATCGAGCGCATAGAGCATCACGATGATTCCCAGGAAGAGGATGACACCGGAAACACGGTGCAGAATGGACGTATAAGCTGTGACTGGGAGTTTTATGGTCCTGAGATCTAGGTTTACAGGTCGTTGGCTATTCACGGCTTTTTTCACACTAGAGGCCCCTAACAAACAGGGCAAGTTGTCGGGAAGTGCACTGGTCAGGTACCCCTCACCAAGGGAGTGCCAGCCGCCTGCTTGCAGGCTTTCAAGCCATTGGCGGCCGGGCGCAGAGTATAGACAGTTAGGTCACTAATGACAACGCAGAGACCCTCGCTTAAAAGCGGATTGCGCATGCCTATATAAATGTCGTATTAGGCCTCGACAGTTGCCCTAAAACAGGGCTGAAACCCCTCTGCTGCCTGGGTTTTCGCAAATTGACTTTCAGATTTATGGCTCTATAGTGTCCCGGGCCCTGCGTGGGGGGCTGTCTGATGATTCCAAGCATAAACAGGAGGCCGCACATGGCTGACAAAAAAGCGCAGTTGATCATCGAGGGCAATGCCCCCGTAGAGCTGCCCGTACTGACCGGCACCGTCGGTCCCGATGTTGTCGACGTGAGGGGCTTGACCGCCACGGGTCGCTTCACTTTTGATCCTGGCTTTATGTCGACCGCCTCTTGCGAGTCGAAGATCACCTACATCGACGGCGACGCCGGTGTCCTGCTGCACCGCGGCTACCCCATCGAACAGCTGGCTGAAAAATCCGACTACCTGGAAACCTGCTACCTGCTGCTGAACGGCGAACTGCCCAACGCCGAAGAAAAGGCCAAGTTCGTCAGCACCATCAAGAACCACACAATGGTTCACGAGCAGCTGAAGAACTTCTTCAACGGCTTCCGCCGCGATGCCCACCCGATGGCCATCATGTGCGGCGTGGTCGGCGCCCTCTCCGCCTTCTACCACGACTCGCTGGACATCAATAATCCGCACCATCGTGAAGTCTCGGCCATGCGTCTGGTCGCCAAGATGCCGACCATCGCCGCCATGACCTACAAGTACTCCATGGGCCAGCCCATGATGTACCCGCGTAACGACCTGAACTACGCGGAAAACTTCCTGCACATGATGTTCAACACCCCGTGCGAGATCAAACCGATCAGCCCGGTACTGGCCAAGGCAATGGACCGCATCTTCGTCCTGCACGCCGACCATGAGCAGAACGCCTCCACCTCCACCGTGCGTCTGGCCGGTTCTTCCGGCGCCAATCCGTTCGCCTGTATCGCTGCCGGCATTGCCGCGCTGTGGGGCCCGGCTCACGGCGGCGCCAACGAAGCCGTCCTGAGCATGCTGGACGAAATCGGCAGCGTCGAGAACATCGACAAGTACATCGCCAAGGCCAAGGACAAGAACGATCCGTTCAAGCTGATGGGCTTCGGTCACCGCGTGTACAAGAACTTCGACCCGCGCGCAAAGGTCATGAAGCAGACCTGCGACGAAGTACTGGCTGAACTGGGTATCAATGACCCGCAGCTGGAGCTGGCCATGAAGCTCGACGAGATTGCCCGTAACGATCCGTACTTCAAGGAACGCAACCTGTACCCGAACGTGGACTTCTACTCGGGCATCATCCTCAAGGCCATCGGCATCCCGACCAGCATGTTCACCGTGATCTTCGCCCTGGCGCGCACCGTCGGCTGGATCTCGCACTGGAAGGAAATGCTCTCCAGCCCTTACAAGATTGGCCGCCCGCGCCAGCTGTACACCGGCTACGATCGTCGCGATCTGGTACCGCTGGAAGAGCGCGGCTAAGCTCGCCTCCTCCAACCAAAAGGGCTGCCCATTGGCAGCCCTTTTTCATTTGAGCCTCAGCGCTTTTCGGCAATGGCCCGCAGTTGTTCCAGGGTATTGAACGGCGCATCGACCACGAAACTGTTGGCCAGCCAGGAAGGCACGCTACCACCCGGCTCGGTATGTACCTGATAGGTCACCTCGACCTTACCTGCGCCCTTCGGCACCAGACGCCAATAGCCTTCCAGGCTGGCGACCCGCACATTGCCGTCTTTCTCCGGCATAAACTGCGGCTGGCCCTCGAGCTTGCGCAGCAGGCTGCCATCGGCGCTCTCTTCCGTTATTACATGCAGCACCGAATCGCGCGCAGTCACCGGCCAAGGCATATCGAAACGGGTATAGACCCAGCTTTGCGCACCCTCATTCCTGAGCAGGCGCTGCTCAGCACAGGCATGAATCCAACTGCAGGAGCCTGTGACATCCTCCTGCAGGGCCCGTAGCGTGCCCATATCGCTGGCAATGGTGGTAACCCCGCGATACGCCTTGTACTTCGAGCCCGCGACCTCGCTCAGGTAGATCTGGATGCCAGCCTCATCCTTAGCCAGCTTCCAGTCTTCGGCTTGCACCATGGCACTGCCCAGCAAGGCGAAAGCGAACAAAGCCGCCGCTCTAGACGAAATCATCATTGATCCTCAGCAGAATTAAGCCCGCCTGCGGCAGGCACGAAAGTCAGGCCGTGGCGAGTTCCAGCCAGCCAATCAGGTGAATGGCTTCTTCGCGGCTGTTGCCACAGACCTCGATATCAGCGGCAAAGCCCGAGCACACCGCAGGGCGCTCGGGTTGACCGAAAAGAGCACAGAGCGACTCAGCCGACAGATGCAGACAGCGCACCCCAGCCGGCTTGCCATTGGGCATGCCGGGTATGGGAGAGCTGATGGATGGCGCGATACAGCAAGCACCGCACCCTGGACGACATTGCATGAAGCAACCCGTGAAAGCTGAAAGGCCGCGATTCTAACGCTTCGCCCAGTAAAGCGCGCTACCGGAAGTCAGGCGCTTTAGCCGCAAACAACCTCGGTCAGGCCTTGCCCGGCACCTGCTTGAGACGGGCGATCAGGCTGGAGGTATCCCAGCGACCACCGCCCATCGCCTGCACATCGGCATAGAACTGGTCGACCAGGGCCGTTACCGGCAGTTGCGCGCCATTGTGACGGGCCTCGTCCAGCAGAATCGATAGGTCCTTGCGCATCCAGTCGACGGCAAAGCCATAGTCGAACTTGCCCGCCAGCATATTCTGATGGCGATTCTCCAGCTGCCAGGACTGCGCCGCTCCTTTGCTGATCACCTCCATGGCCGCATGCGCATCGAGGCCCGCGCACTGAGCGAAGTGCAATGCCTCGGACAAGCCCTGCACCAGGCCTGCGATGCAGATCTGGTTGACCATCTTGGTCAACTGACCACTTCCCACTGGCCCCATGCGCTTGATCATGCGCGCATAGCTGTCGATCACCGGTTCGGCGCGCTCATAAAAGGCGGTATCGCCGCCGACCATGACCGTCAGCACGCCATTCTCGGCACCTGCCTGGCCACCGGAAACCGGGGCATCAAGAAAACCCAGCTCACGCTCGGCAGCCTGGACGGCGAGCTCGCGGGCAACATCGGCAGAGGCAGTGGTGTGGTCAACCAGCACACTGCCTGGCGCCATCCCGGCCAGGGCTCCGTCAGCCCCCAGCACCACACTGCGCAGGTCATTGTCATTACCCACGCAGACCATCACGAACTCGGAATCCAGTGCCGCTTCACGAGGAGTAGGCGCACTGCGCCCGCCATGTTCTGCACACCAGCGCTCGGCTTTTTCCGCCGAGCGGTTGTACACGCAAACCTCGTGGCCATTGCGAACCAGATGTCCGGCCATCGGGTAGCCCATCACACCCAGGCCGATAAAGGTCACTTTCGCCATGTTGCATCTCCTTGAGCACCAGATGCCAAGCATATCCCGGATGCCGGATCGAAGCCCGGCACAGTTGCCAGGCAAATCTGCTCGGGCTTTGCCCAGCGGGGCCAGCCCGACCATACTGGCGCAACGCCATGGAGAGCCGTTATGCCGCACTGGTTGATCATCGACCTGGAAGCCACGACCGAAGAAGGTGGCTGGCCAGTGGAAGACATGGAAATCATCGAAATTGGCGCCAGCCTGGTCACCCCACACGGCCATGAGGTGGCGCATTTCCAGCGTTTCGTGCGCCCGCTGCGTCGCCCTTGCCTGACGGCCTTCTGCAGCGAGCTGACACGCATCAGCCAGGCCCAGATCGACAGTGCCACCCCGCTGTCGCACGTCTGGCCGCAGTTCGAACAGTGGCTGGCGCCACACCAACCGAGACTGGCTGGCTGGGGCAGCTGGGGCGACTACGACCACCGCCAGCTGCAGCAGGAATGGCGGCAGCACGGGTTGTCCAGCCTCCTGGCCAACCTACCCCATCACAACCTCAAGCAGCTGTTCGCCGAAAAGCGCCAACTCAGGCGTGCCGTCGGCCTGAACAGCGCTCTGCAGCTGGCTGGTCTGCACTTCCAGGGCCAGCAGCACAGAGCGCTGGAAGACGCACGCAATACCGCGCGCCTGCTGCCACTGATTTTCCCTGATTGAGCCGGATGACTGCGCTGCCGTGCTTGGGCATACTGGCGAGCCTTTTTTAACCCCTCCCAAGGAGCCCAGCATGTTCAAGGTCAATGAGTACTTCGACGGCACCGTCAAATCCATCGGCTTCGCCATGAGCGAAGGTCCGGCCACTATCGGCGTCATGGCTCCTGGTGAATACGAGTTCGGTACGGCTCAACTGGAAGTGATGCACGTGATCGCCGGCGCCCTGACCGTCAAGCTGCCGGGCAGCGAGAACTGGGAAACCTTCGCCGCGGGTAGCCATTTCACCGTACAGGCCAACAGCAAGTTCCAGCTCAAGGTAGCAGTCGATACCGCTTACCTCTGCGAATACCGCTAAGTAGCCAGCGCCCTAAAAACCGGCCTGCGGGCCGGTTTTTGTTTTTCTGACTTCCTTGCTTCCGGAACAGCCCATGTCGCGCTCGACTGCAGTGTTTCTGCCCATCGCCCTGCTGGTCATAGCTATGACCTCGATTCAGAGTGGCGCCTCTGTGGCCAAGGGGCTGTTTCCCCTGGTCGGACCGGAGGGCACCACGGCCCTGCGCTTGAGCCTGGCGGCCTTGATCCTCGGCGTGATCATGCGTCCCTGGCGCACCCGCCCCAACTTCACGGCCTGGCGTTCGCTGGTGGGCTATGGCCTGTCGCTGGGCGGCATGAACCTGCTGTTCTACATGTCGCTGAAAACCATTCCGCTGGGCATTGCCGTCGCCCTGGAGTTCACCGGACCACTGGCCCTGGCGCTGCTCTCCTCGCGCCGCCTGCTGGACTTCGCCTGGGTCGCCTTGGCCGTGTGCGGCCTGTGGCTGCTACTGCCGGACACCCGCTCTACCGATCACCTCGACCCACTGGGCATGGCGCTAGCGCTGGGCGCGGGCCTGTGCTGGGCGCTGTACATCCTCTTCGGGCAGAAGGCCGGCGCGGCCCACGGCTCGCAGACTGTGGTGTTCGGCACCCTGGTCGCGGCTCTGCTGGTATTGCCCATCGGCCTGAGCCAGGCCGGTAGCGCGCTGTTCTCGCTCGATCTGCTGCCGATTGCTCTGGCCGTCGCGGTGATGTCATCTGCCCTGCCCTACAGCCTGGAGATGTTCGCCCTCACCCGCCTGCCGGCACGCACCTTCAGCATTCTGATGAGCATGGAACCGGCGATTGCCGCGCTGTCCGGCCTGCTCTTTCTCAGCGAACGCCTGGCGGCCAATCAGTGGCTGGCTATCGGCGCCATCATCCTCGCCTCGGCCGGTGCCGCCGCGACCATTCGCCCCCAAGGCAAACCGCCGATAGGCGAACCCTGATCACAGCGGGCGCAGCATGGTTCTGATCGCCAGACCCTGCAGCTCGGCCAGGTATTCAGCCTGGCTGAGCAGGCCGACACAGGGCATGGCACCGCGCTCGCTGAGCACGCCCGCCGCCAATTTACGCGCCAGTGCCACGGCGGCCATGCAGGGAATATTCGGGCCGTCGTTGTGCTCTGCCAGCAACTCCCAGCACAGCGTCTGCGCCCTGCCTGCCTGATCCAGCCCCTGCAGGCGCACGAACATGCCGCTGCGACCGTCGCCGAAGCGCTCGACCGAAACGGCCCGGCGATGCAGGAAGTCGGTCAACGCCACCGCGCTGCGCAACAGACCGCTGCGCACCAGCCAGGACAAGGCCCAGGTGCCAAACTGGGTCAGGCGCAAACCGACCCCGGCCGAGAAACGCACGTCACGCACGCTGGGATAACGCGCCGGAAACAGCTGCAGATCGGGAATATCGCAATTGGCCACCCAGCGCGGGCCGAGCGGCTTAGGAAATTCGTGCCGGTGCAGGTCCTGCCAGCCATACACGTTCTGCCAGCGACCATCGCGCCATTGCTGGAACGGCTTGCCGCAGTAATCCAGCACCGCCGCCAGGGTCGACGCGCCCGGTGTTTTCTCCGAAGAGCTGATGCCATGCCAGATGCTGTCGAGGCGGGAGAAACGCGGCAACAGCTCATCGATCACCGCGGCGGCCAGCGCCGGCACCGAACTGGCGCCGCTGCACACCAGTACATCGGCTGCCCGGGCCCTGGCGTCGAGTGCACCGATGCCGCAGACGAAACTCCTGGCATCGGCCAGGTCGATGTAATGCATGCCAGCGGCGACGGCTGCCTGGGGCACCCGATAATCCTGACGCTGGAAAGGGCCGGCGGTGGAAATCAGCAACTGCGCACCAAGCTCGCGCAGCCGTTCTGCCAGATCATCGGTGTTCATATCCAGTTGCAGTGCCTGGCTGCCAGTCTGCCGCGCCAACGCCTCGGCCTTGGCCAGGTCACGCCCGGCCACCCATACGCGCATGTTGCTGGCCGCCAGCTTGCGCACGATGACCTGGCCGAAATTGCCGTAGCCACCTAGCACCACCACGCCGAAATCCTTTTCCACTTACCTTCCTTGGGCGCGCTCACCGCGCTCGGTATTGAACTGCAGTTCGGCCAGCCGGGCGTACAGCGGGTTGCTCAGCACCAGCTCGCCATGAGTTCCAATAGCCTGCAGCCGCCCCTTGTCGATCACCGCGATGCGGTCGGCGTTCTTCACCGTGGCCAGGCGGTGGGCGATGACCAGGGTGGTGCGCCCGCTCATCAGCGCCGGTAGCGCCTGCTGGATCAGATGTTCGCTTTCCGCATCCAGCGCACTGGTGGCTTCGTCCAGCAACAGGATCGGCGCATCGACCAGCAACGCACGGGCAATCGCCAGGCGCTGGCGCTGGCCGCCCGACAAGCCCACCCCAGCCTCACCCAGATGGGTCTGATACCCCTGCGGCAAACGTTCGATGAACTCATGGGCATGCGCCGCCCGCGCCGCCGCCTCGATTTCCACATCACTGGCATCGGGCCGGCCATAGCGCAGGTTGTCCGCCACACTGCCGAAGAACAGCGCCGGATTTTGCGACACCAGGGCAAAACAGCGGCGCAGATCGGCCGGATCGAGCCTGCTGATCGGCACGCCATCCACCCGAATCTCGCCCTGCTGCGGGTCGAAGAAGCGCAACAGCAGATCGAACAGGGTCGACTTGCCCGCACCCGAGGGGCCGACCAGCGCCAGGGTTTCCCCGGCCTGGACCTGCAGGTCAATACCAGCAATGGCCGGATGATCGAGCCGCGAGGGATAGGCGAACTGCACATCGCGCAGCTGCAGGGTGCCGCTGACTCGCCTGGGCAGCTGCAGCAGGCCCTCGGTTGGCGGCGTAATGGCATTGCGCGTACGCAGCAGCTCGGCAATCCGCTCGGCCGCGCCAGCGGCACTCTGCAGCTCGCCGATCACTTCACTGATGGCACCGAAGGCCATGCCGACGATCAGGCTGTAGAACACGAAAGCGGCCAGATCACCGCCGCTGATGCGCCCGGCGATCACGTCCATGCCGCCGACCCAGAGCATCACCCCGACTGCCCCCAGGACCAGCACGATAACCTCGGTAATCAGCCAGGCGCGCTGACGAATGCGCTTGCCGGCCGTGGCGAAGGCCGCCTCTACGGTGCCGGCGAAGCGCTGCTTGTCCTGCGCCTGATGGTTGTAGGCCTGTACCGTCTTGATCTGGCCCAGGGTCTCGCCGATATAGCTGCCAACATCGGCCACCCGATCCTGGCTCTGCCGGGCCAGTGCGCGCACGCGGCGGCCGAAGATCAGGATCGGCGCCACCACCAGCGGCAGCGCGGCCATGACGATGGCGGTGAGTTTGGCATTGGTGACGAACAGCAGGCCGATGCCGCCGATCAGCATGATCAGGTTGCGCAGGGCCATGGACAGCGACGAGCCGATCACCGTCTGCAGCAAGGTGGTGTCGGCCGTCAGGCGCGACTGGATCTCCGAGGCCCGATTGCTCTCGTAGAAGCCCGGATGCAGCTCGATCAGGTGGTCGAACACGCGCTTGCGGATATCGGCAACGAAGCGCTCACCAATCCAACTCACCAGATAAAAGCGGGTGAAGGTGCCCACCGCCAGGGCCAACACCAGCACGAAGAACAGGCCAATGGAATGACGCAGCGCCTCAGGCGACTGGGTGGTCAGGCCTTGATCCACCAGCAGACGGATGCCCTGGCCCATGGACAGGGTAATCGCCGCGGTGAACATCAGCGCCGCCAGCGCCCCGGCCAGGCGCCCGCGATAGGGCCGAATGAAACGCCAGGCCATGCCCAGCGCCTGGCGCCGACTGCCAGAAATCAGGCTCATGAGTGCGACTCGCCATCGATGAAACGAGCCTGGTGATCGGCACTGGGCAGCAGGCAGCTGTCATAGCGACCGAACAGGCGGTAGCGGTTCAGCGCGATCCGGTCGTAGCACCAGTCGCGCAGCCCCCGCGGCAGCCCCCGCAAGCCGTTCAACAGACGCCAGCCACCGGGCAACTGTGTGACCACACGCAGCACCGCATCGGAGCGAACAAACAGCTGGGAGCCCTCGATATAGGCCATCGTCTCGAAGCTATCGGTCGGCAGACCGAACCAGGCCAGGATCGCCTGGCCCTCCTGCGACTGCACCGAGCACAGGCGAAAACGCCGCTCAGGGTCGCGGCGAATCAGAAACTTCGCCCAGCCATTGCACAGGCGGCACACCCCGTCGAACAGCACGACCCGCTCGTGGGCCTGGATATGCGGCGGTAATCCGGTGTTTGGCATGGGGACGTCCTTGTTGCTCATGATGTGAAGTGCTAATGCCTGTCACCGCTCAATGATGCCCCACGGGGTAGAGCAGCTCTTCCCGGTACCCAGCCCAGACGCGAATCGCATCGGGGAAAGCCGCGTCCAGCGCCGGGTCGCCGCTGTCGACCAGCAATGGCCGGCCTTCCAGCGTAGCGAGTTTGCGCTTGGTGGCGACCACCCGCAGTTGCTCCAGGCCGATGCTTCTCAGCACACGGGGGCTGATCTGCTGATTGCCGCGCCCGATGATATGACCCTGGCCGCCGATGGCGGTCACCAGCAAGCGCGCCGGCTTGCCGTCAATCAGCTCGAACAGCTGCGTTTCAGTCACGTCACGGGCGATCACCTGACCATTCTCGATCACGTCCACACCCAGCAGCGTGGTCTCCAGGCCCAGATTCTCGGCGAGCCCGTGCAGCGTGGAGCCGGGGCCGAAAACATAGCGCACGCCCTCCTCCCAGCTTTCGGCCAGCCAATCGGCCAGATCCACCAGCACCAGCTCCTCGGACTCCATGCCGCCCTGCTTGACGTGCTGCATGTACTCGCCCTCGACCGGCACGCACAGCTCGCCGTAGTGCCGGGCATTGACCCGTCCCTCGCGCAAGGCCGTCTCGTCGATGTCGCGCACCTCGCCGCTGCTCAGGCGCACCAAACCTCCCTCGACCAGGCGCAGGGCCATCAATCCCGCCGCGCGCGGGCTGATGGCGTAGACCGCCGAATGAATCTTCACCCCGGCCGGAATGCCCAGCACCGGCTGATCCTCGCGCGCCGCCGCGCAGACGTCCCGCGCCGTGCCATCACCGCCGGCAAACAGGATCAGCGCGCAGCCGGCTTCCTGCAGCGTTTTAACGGCCTGCTGGGTATCCGCTGCCGTGGTCGGCCTCTCACCCAGACTACCCAGTACACGATGCTCGTAGCCCAGCTCGGCCAGCAGATCAGCGCCCATCGGCCCGGGAAAGGTGACGAACTGCAATCGCCCGGCCACCGGCCGCAGACACTCCAGGGCGATACGCGTACGCGCCGCGGCCCGCGGCTCGGCCCCCAGCGCCAAGGCTTCGGCAGCGACACCGTCGCTGCCCTTGAGCGCCGCTGGTCCGCCGAGGCCGGCCAGCGGGTTGATGATCAGGCCAAGATGGAAAACACTCATAACCACTCCACATCCCGGCGCACCGTTCGGTGCCCCGAATAAACCTCTCGCGCCAGCTGTCACGGCGCTTTCATATGCCCTGCCTAGACTATTTCCACAGCCAGGAGACTCGGCCATGAAAGCGCAGCAACAGCCCCAACAACCTCGCGTCACCCCGTTCAACCCGCAACAGCCCGTCGGTGGTTCGATCATCGATGCCGAAGGTCGGGAAATACCCATCACCGAGCAGATGATCCAGCAAGCCTGTCGTGAACTCGACAAAGCCTGGCAAATCCCACGCCACGCCTGATCCGCACTCGACCGACTACAGCAGGCGACAGCCCAACGCCGTGGCCAGCTGCGCCAGGTGTGGGGCTTCGCCGCTGAGGCTCACCGACAAGCCCTCGATCTCGCGACGATAGGGATAGTGCTTGCGCAGGGCATCAAAGGCCGCCTTGCGCTGCTGCTCATCGCCTACCAGGGCGCGGCGAAAATCCGCATCGTCCCGCCGCGGGTCATAGACTGCCCGGCACAGGCTGGCCAGCGCCCAATCGATAGCGGCCGAGTCGTGCAACTCCACAGCGCCCAGCCAGGGTGCCGGCAGCAGGTCGTTCAACTGCACCGTTTCACTCAGCCCCATCGCCCGGCAATAGGCCTGGTAGATCTGCGCCGTGCCGCGCAGCTTGCCATCCAGGCTGTAGCCGGCGATATGCGGTGTGGCGATTTGGCACAGCGCGGCCAGTGCAGGGTCGGCCAGCGGCTCGCCTTCCCACACATCCAGCGCCACCTGCAGATCAGCGCCGCCTTGCAGGTGCGCCTTCAGGGCCTGGTTGTCGATCACCGCGCCGCGACTGGCATTGATCAGCCAGGCGCCAGGCTTGAGCTGCAGCAGCTCGGCCGCTCCGATCAGGTGGCGAGTGCCGGCATCCAGCGGCGTATGCAGGCTGATCACGTCGCAGTCGCGCAGGATACTCGCCAGTTCGACGAAGTCGCCGTCCTCGGCGGCCTGTCGTGGCGGATCGCACACGCGCACGTCCCAGCCCATGCCGCGCAACACCTCGACCAGCCGCCCGCCCACCTGGCCGGCGCCCACCACGCCATAACGCAGTTCGGGCAGGCTGGCGCCGGTACGTTCGGCCAGCGCCAGCAGGCAGCCCAGCACATAGTCCACCACACCACGGGCATTGCAGCCGGGAGCGCTGGACCAGGCGATACCGGCTTCGGCGAAGTAATCCAGATCGAGGTGGTCGGTGCCGATGGTGCAAGTGCCGACAAAACGCACCTTGCTGCCTTCCAGCAGCGCCCGGTCGACGCGCGTCACCGAGCGCACCAGCAGCACCTCGGCATCGCCCAACGCCGCACGGCCGATGGCCCGCCCGGGGTAGCGCTGGATAGCGCCGAAACCGGCAAAGAATTCGTCGAGCAGCGGGATGTTTTCGTCGGCCACGATCAGCATGGTGCACTCCTGTTAGCTGCGGGCATTCTAGGCCCTTCGGCGCCCCGCGATAAGCGCGCCGTCTTTACGCTTTCCTGACCACAGCGTCAGGGCTAGACTAGCGCCCCGCACAAGCCTGGTTCTGTCGATGTCCACCCTCTCCCGCCCCGCCCGTGTGCGCGCTGAGTTGAGCGCCCTGTTGAAGCTGGCTCTGCCAATCATCATTGCGCAGCTGGCCAACACCGCCATGGGCTTCGTCGATACCGTGATGGCTGGCCGCGTCGGCGCCCACGACCTGGCCGCCGTAGCCCTGGGCAACTCGCTGTGGATTCCTGTGTTCCTGCTGATGACCGGCATCCTCCTGGCCACTACGGCCAAGGTGGCGCAGCGCTTCGGTGCCGGCAAACAGGAAGAAACCGGCCCACTGGTGCGCCAGGCCCTGTGGCTGGGCCTGTTCGTCGGCTGCAGTTGCGCAGTGTTGCTCTGGAATGCCACGCCAGTACTGCAGGTGATGAAAGTCGACCCAACGCTGATCGAGCCGGCCATGGGTTACCTGCGCGGCGTGGCCTGTGGCTTCCCGGCCGTGGCGCTGTACTACGTGCTGCGCTGCTTCAGCGATGGCCTGGGCCATACCCGACCGAGCATGGTGCTGAGCCTGCTCTGCCTGCTGCTGAACATCCCCCTCAACTATGTGCTGATCTACGGCAAGCTGGGCCTGCCAGCCCTGGGTGGCGTCGGTTGCGGCTGGGCCACGGGCATCGTCATGTGGTGCATGTTGCTGGGCATGCTGGCCTGGGTCAGCTGGGCGCCGTACTACAAGCCGAGTCAACTGTTCGCCCGTTTCGAGCAGCCGCAATGGGCGGTGATCCGCCGCCTGCTGTCGATCGGCGTGCCGATTGGTGTGGCGGTCTTCGCCGAGTCAAGCATCTTCGCCGTGATCGCCCTGCTGATCGGCGGCCTCGGTGCCGACGTGGTGGCCGGCCACCAGATCGCCCTGAACTTCAGCTCGATGATCTTCATGATCCCCTACTCGCTGGGCATGGCCGCCACTGTGCGGGTCGGCCAATCGCTGGGGCGCAGTGCCCCTCGGGATGCGCGCTTCGCTGCTGGCGTGGCGATGGGCACGGCGCTGGCCTATGCCTGCCTGTCCGCCAGTCTGGCCCTGTTGTTGCGCGAGCAGATCGCGGCGATCTATACGCCCGATCCGACGGTGATCGCCATCGCCGCGTCGCTGATCGTCTACTCGGCGCTGTTCCAGTTCTCCGATGCCGTGCAGGTCACGGCCGCCGGGGCCTTGCGCGGTTATCAGGACACCCGCGTGACCATGCTGTTCACCCTGCTCGCCTACTGGGGCATCGGCCTGCCGATCGGCTATGGGTTGGGCCTGGCCGACTGGTTTGGCGAGCCTTCGGGGCCACGAGGGCTGTGGCAGGGCCTGGTGGTGGGGTTGACCTGCGCGGCAGTGCTGCTGGGCATTCGCCTGGCGCGCAGTGCGCGGCGGCATATCCGCAATCAGTCCGCCAGGGCCGGAGTGGCCGCGAGCGCCGCCCAGTAATCAGCAGACAACCACTCGCGCCCGGCCAGCAGGTGACTCAGATAGCTGACGCTGGGCGACAGCCCTTCCTGACGCCAGGCAGGGTTCGCGACATACAACCAGGCGGCGATAGTCACCTGCGCAGTTTCGACCCACATGCGCTCACGGCTGTAGTAGATCGGCGTGCCTTCGAAGGGGTCCATCTTGACGATCTCATCGCCGCTCGTCAGGCGATACAGCACACCCTCGACCACGCTACCCGGCTGATGGCGGATGTTGGCGTAAGCCCGCCCCGGATGATCATGAGCTCGCTTGTTGAAGCACAACGCATAGCCCGGCAGCCTCGCAGCCATGGCCTCCTCAACGGCTAATCCGCGCGCCTGCATACGCATCGGGTTCATGTTGGAGCCATAGGCAAAGTAGTACGACATCAGTCTGCCTTCTTGCGGATCCAGTACAGGTAGCTGCCGCTCTCCTCGCCCTGCTCCAGCAGCTCATGGCCGAGAAACATGCAGAACTTGGGAATGTCACGCTTGGTCGAGGGGTCGGTAGCGATCACCTTGAGCAGGCCGCCGGCCGGCAGGTCGCGCACCTTGTTGTGCAGCATCATCACCGGCTCTGGGCAGTTGAGGCCGGTAGCATCGAGAATGGCGTCGGGTTGCAGGGACATGGACTACTCCGTAAATCAGGCGGCTATTGTGGCGTAAACGTTGGATTCATAGCCGGCGCAGATGACAGGTGACCTCTTCGCGGTCGTGATACAGCTGCTTGCAGGCAATGGACACTCTCAGACGCCCGGCCTTGAAGGCCTCATCCAGGCGCTGCAGCAGCTTGCGCACCTCGGCATAACGCTGCTTCATCGGCAGCTTGAGGTTGACCACCGTCTCACGGCAGTGGCCGCCACTGATCCACTCCTCGACCATGGCCACCGTGCGCGCCGGTTTCTCGACGATGTCGCAGACCATCCAGTCCACCGGCTGTTTCGGCTTCCAGGTGAAACCGTCGACCATCAGGTGGGTGACCAGGCCGGTATCCATCAGGCTCTGCGCCATCGGCCCGTTGTCGATGGCGGTCACCAGCATGCCGCGACGCACCAGTTGGTAGGTCCAGCCGCCAGGCGCCGCGCCCAGGTCGACACCGGTCATGTCCTCGGACAGGCGTGCGTCCCACTGCTCGCGGGGAATGAAGGTATGCCAGGCCTCTTCCAGCTTCAGCGTGGAGCGGCTGGGCGCTTCGCGTGGGAACTTCAGGCGCGGAATGCCCATGGGCCACAGCGCCGAATTGCGCGTTTCAGCGATACCGAGAAACACCTCGCGGCCGCTCTTGAACGTCAGCAGCAAACGCGGCTTGCTGGGGTCTTCGACCAGACGCCCGGCTTTCTCCAGGGCTTTGCGCAGGGGCGCCTCGAACTTCTTGCAGAAATTCGACAGTTCCTTGCCCTCGTTGGTATCGAACACTTCCAGCCACAGGCTGCCGCACTGGGGGTAACCGGCCAGGGCCTGCAGCAGCACGCTGATGCGGTCGGTTTCCGGCAGGGCCAGGTAGTCGCCACGGGCCCATTGGCGGGGGAATATCAGCTGATTGAAGCGAGCCCCCTGCATCAGGCGCTCGGCACCACCGGTCTCACTGCAGACGAACTCGGCATGGGCACCACCGGCCTTGCCCTTGGCGTAGCCTGCCACCCCCAGGTTGGCGGCCAGCTCAGACAGTTCGGCGCAGACCTCTCCCTCGAAACCGGGGCGGCAGTGCAGTAACAAGGTATTCATCAGGGCTCTCCTCAAGGCCGCGCATGATAGCTGAGTCGGGAACCCGAAGCGCACTTGCCCTGTCCAGAGAAGTGGCGAGAGCTGACCTACGGGTCTAGTTTCTCAGTGCTCTGGCCCAATGAGCAGGAGACTCAGATGCCTTCTTTGGATAGCCTGAATTGCCGCCGCGAACTGCAGATCGCTGGCAAGACCTACCACTACTACAGCCTGCAACATGCCGCCGAAAACCTCGGTGACATCAGCCATTTGCCCAAGTCACTCAAGGTGCTGCTGGAGAACCTGCTGCGCTTCGAAGACAATGCCACGGTCAGCGCCTACGACATCAAGGCCATGATCGACTGGCTGAAAGATCGCTCCAGCGATCACGAGATCCAGTTCCGCCCGGCACGGGTACTGATGCAGGACTTCACCGGCGTGCCGGCCGTGGTCGATCTGGCGGCCATGCGCGCCGCCATGGCCGCAGCCGGCGGTGATGCCCAGCGCATCAACCCGCTGTCGCCGGTCGACCTGGTGATCGACCACTCCGTGATGGTCGACAAGTACGCCTCGCCGTCCGCCTTCGCACAGAACGTCGACATCGAAATGCAGCGCAACGGCGAACGCTACGCCTTCCTGCGCTGGGGCCAGAGTGCCTTCGACAACTTCCGCGTGGTGCCACCGGGCACCGGCATCTGCCACCAGGTCAACCTGGAATACCTGGCGCGCAGCGTGTGGACCAAAGAGGAAGATGGCACCACCTTCGCCTTCCCCGACACCCTGGTCGGCACCGACTCGCACACCACCATGATCAACGGCCTCGGCGTGCTGGGCTGGGGCGTCGGCGGCATCGAGGCGGAGGCCGCCATGCTCGGCCAGCCGGTGTCGATGCTGATTCCCGAAGTGATCGGCTTCAAGCTCAGCGGCAAGCTCAAGCAAGGCATCACCGCCACCGACCTGGTGCTGACCGTGACGCAGATGCTGCGCAAGAAGGGCGTGGTGGGCAAATTCGTCGAATTCTACGGCGATGGCCTGGCCGACCTGCCCCTGGCCGACCGCGCCACCATCGCCAACATGGCCCCGGAATACGGCGCCACTTGCGGCTTCTTCCCGGTCGACGACATCACCCTGGGCTACTTGCGCCTGTCCGGGCGCCCGGAAGACAGCGTGCAGTTGGTAGAGGCCTACTGCAAAACCCAGGGTCTGTGGCGCGAGCCG
Organism: Pseudomonas sp. zbq_18; assembly: GCF_043102245.1. Classification (NCBI taxonomy): domain Bacteria; kingdom Pseudomonadati; phylum Pseudomonadota; class Gammaproteobacteria; order Pseudomonadales; family Pseudomonadaceae; genus Pseudomonas; species Pseudomonas sp. zbq_18. Next base: position 150,558 of record NZ_JBICIT010000019.1, read on the forward strand.
GGTGACGAGCCGTCGTTCAGCGACAGCCTGAGCCTCGACCTGGGCGAGGTGGAGGCCAGCCTGGCCGGCCCCAAACGTCCGCAGGATCGCGTGGCCCTGAGCCAGGTCAGCCAAGCCTTCGACGACTTCGTCGGCCTGCAACTCAAACCGTCCGCCAAGGAAGAAGGTCGCCTGCTGAGCGAGGGTGGTGGCGGCACCGCTGTCGGCAGCGAGGCGCTGGTGGGCGAAGCCGAGTATGAACACGAAGGCCAACGCTATCGCCTGAAAAATGGCGCCGTCGTGATCGCCGCCATCACCTCCTGCACCAACACCTCCAACCCCAGCGTGATGATGGCTGCTGGGCTGCTGGCCAAGAAAGCCGTGGAGAAAGGGCTGACCCGCAAGCCCTGGGTGAAGAGTTCGCTGGCGCCCGGCTCCAAGGTGGTCACCGAATACTTTGCTGCTGCCGGGCTGACCCGTTACCTGGACGAACTGGGCTTCGATCTGGTCGGCTATGGCTGCACCACCTGCATCGGCAACTCCGGGCCGCTGCTCGACCCCATCGAGGCAGCCATTCAGTCTGCCGATCTCACGGTAGCCTCGGTGCTGTCCGGCAACCGCAACTTCGAAGGTCGCGTACACCCTCTGGTGAAAACCAACTGGCTGGCTTCGCCACCACTGGTGGTGGCCTATGCCCTGGCCGGTAGCGTACGCACCGACCTGGCCAGTGAACCACTGGGCACGGGCAAGGACGGCCAAGCGGTCTACCTCAAGGACATCTGGCCCAGCCAGGCGGAGATCGCCGAAGCCATCACCAAAGTCGATACCGCCATGTTCCGCAAGGAGTACGCCGAGGTGTTCGCCGGTGACGCCCAGTGGCAGGCCATCGCCGTGCCGCAGGCAGCCACCTACCAGTGGCAGGCGGACTCCACCTATATCCAGCATCCGCCCTTTTTTGAGGGCATTGCCGGCGAGCCACCGCAGATCGCTGATATCCAGGGCGCCCGCATCCTCGCTCTGCTGGGCGACTCGGTAACCACCGACCACATCTCCCCCGCCGGTAATATCAAAAAGGATAGCCCTGCCGGCCGCTACCTGAGCGAGCACGGCGTGGCGCCGGCGGACTTCAACTCCTACGGTTCGCGCCGCGGCAATCATGAAGTGATGATGCGCGGCACCTTCGCCAATATCCGCATCAAGAACGAAATGCTCGACGGCGAGGAAGGCGGCAACACGCTGCACCAGCCCAGTGGCGACAAGCTGGCGATCTACGATGCCGCCATGCGCTACCAGCAGGATGGCGTACCGCTGGTGATTTTCGCCGGCAAGGAGTACGGCACCGGCTCATCCCGCGACTGGGCCGCCAAGGGCACCAACCTGCTGGGTGTGAAAGCGGTAATCGCCGAAAGCTTCGAGCGCATCCACCGCTCCAACCTCGTGGGCATGGGCGTGCTGCCGCTGCAGTTCAAGAGTGGACAGACGCGTAAGAGCCTGGGCCTGACGGGGCGGGAAAAAGTCACCATTACCGGCCTGAACGAAGCAAGCCTGCGCCCCCAGATGAGCCTGAAGCTGAACATTCAGCGCGAAGACGGCAGCCAGGAAGAGGCCGAGGTGCTGTGCCGCATCGACACGCAGAACGAGGTGGAGTACTTCAAGGCCGGCGGCATCCTGCACTACGTGTTGCGGCAGATGCTCAAGGAGTAGACGCCGCGGCGCCGTTGGGCTTCGCTGTGCTCAGCCCAACCTACAACGTCAACTGCAGGCGTAGCCAGACTCAGGCCAGTTCGGCGACCACGGCTGCCAAGGCCTGGGCCGGGTCGGCAGCCTGGCTGATCGGGCGACCGATCACCAGGAAGTCGGAGCCGGCCTTGATCGCATCGGCCGGGGTCAGGATGCGGCGCTGGTCGTCGGCCGCGCTGCCGGCCGGGCGGATGCCCGGGGTCACCAGCTGCAGGGACGGCTGCGCGGCTTTCAGCGCCGGCGCCTCCTGGGCCGAGCAAACCAGACCGTCCATACCCGCCTGCGCGGCCAGACCGGCCAGGCGCAGCACCTGCTCCTGCGGAGCGATATCCAGGCCGATGCCGGCCAGGTCGCTCTGCTCCATGCTGGTCAGCACGGTCACGCCGATCAGCAGCGGCTTGGCGCCGGAGAGTTTGTCCAGCTCCTCGCGGCAGGCCGCCATCATGCGCAGGCCGCCGGAGCAGTGCACGTTGACCATCCACACGCCCAATTCGGCAGCGGCCTTGACCGCCATCGCCGTGGTATTGGGGATGTCGTGGAATTTCAGGTCGAGGAACACCTCGAAGCCCTTGGCCTGCAGGGTTTCCACCACGGCCGGGCCGCTGCGGGTGAACAGCTCCTTGCCCACCTTGACCCGGCACAGCTTCGGGTCGAGACGATCCGCCAGCGCCAGGGCGGCGTCACGGGAAGGAAAGTCGAGGGCAACGATGATGGGGCTCTGGCAGGACATGGCGGGCTCACAGGCAAGTCGAAAACGCCGCGCATTGTAGCGGAAGCGGCGAGCGCTGGTCAGAGCACCTTGTCCAGCGCCAGCGCGGTCATGAAGCCGGACAGGGTAATCAGCCCAGTCAGCGCATGGGTTTCAGCGAAGGCCTCGGGAATCATGCTGTCCACCAGCATGCACAGCACGGCACCGGCCGAGAAGCCCAGCACGAAGGCCAGCCAACTGTCGGGCAAGCCGGCGAATAGCCCAGGCCCGGCCATCGACGCCAATCCCGAGAGCAGCACGATGACGGCCCACAAACCGAATACCCAGGCCTTGCTGCGCCCTTCATCACGCAAGCTGGCGGCACTGGCCAGACCCTCTGGCAGATTCGAGAGAAAGATCGCCACCAGCATCACCAGGCTTACCGAGCCACCATCGAGCAGGCCCAGGCCCAACCCAAGCGACTCGGGAATACCATCGAGAAATGCTCCGGCGGCGATCAGCAGCCCCACCAACGCGCCCTGCCCGCCACCTTGCAGGCCATCCAGCCAGCGACTGGCCAGCACGAACACCACGCCGCCACAGAACATCCCCGCCAAAGTCGGCAGATGGCCGCCCAGGCGCAGCGCATCCGGCAGCTGCTCGAAACAGACCGCGGCGATCAGTACCCCACTGCCATAGGCCATGACCGAGGCCACCACCTTGCGCGACAACCTGGCAAACATACCGATCATCGCCCCCAGCAACAGGCTGCTGGCCGCCAGCCAGCCCCACAGCCCGGCCTGCACAGTCATCCCCCACTCCATGCACACTCCTTATTCAGCAGCGCAATGCTGCTTCCGTAACGGGGCACCAAGGGTAGACTGGGCCCCCGCGTTTTCATCAGGCAGCAGTAATGGCCCGTCTCCAGCTCGACTTCTCGCAACAAGAATTCTGTTACAGCACCCACATGACTGTACGCAGCACCGATATCAACGCCAGCAACCACCTCGGCAACGACGCCATGATCTCGATGATCTCCGAGGCCCGGGCGCGCTTCCTTTATGACTTCGGCATCCGCGAAGCCGATCAGCAGCACGGCATCATCGTCACCGACCTGGCCACCATGTACCGCGCCGAGTCGCATTCGCGCGACCAGTTGCTGTTCGAAGTCGGGGTGATGGACTTCAACCGCTATGGTGGCGACATCATCTTCCGCATCACCCGCCCCGCCGACAGCACGCTGATCGCCCTGGCCAAGTCCGGTTTTGTCTTTTTCGACTACATCGCCGGCAAGGTAACCCAGATGCCAGACAGCTTCCGCGACAAATTTCCCGAGGTGAACTGGCTGTAAATCGCCTCAATAGAGTGCGCAGGCGACAGCGATCGCACCATTGCGAAACAGGCCACCACGCTCACTCGCCTTCATCCCGGCCATTTACCTGGACTCAGCATGCTGGCCCAAGTCTTGCTTTGCTAGTGACATCGGCATCCAACGGCGGCTGCCCACATACGACAAAGGCGTCGCGACACCCTCAGGGTGGCGCGGCGCCTTTTGCGTTTCGGCCCCAGCGATCGGGGCGGGTGGACGAGCCGTGATCCGGGCGTCGACCAGGACTCTCTTCATAACGATTGTGGCTTCGGCCACTCGGTTGCGGCCACAAGCCGAAACCACCCCGGCAGGCGGCCGGCGACGTGCCCACGAACGCGGCGCCGTCCGTCCACCGGGACTCTTTCCTGACGAGGTGTTGGATGAATACAAGTTTCTGGAAAGCCGGCCATGCACCGACGCTGTTCGCCGCCTTTCTCTATTTCGACCTGAGCTTCATGGTCTGGTACGTACTCGGCCCGCTGGGCGTACAGATTGCCACCGACCTGGGCCTGAGCACCCAGCAACGCGCCATGATGGTCGCAACGCCCATTCTGGCCGGCGCCGTGCTGCGTCTGTTCATGGGCGCCCTGGCGGATCGCACTTCGCCCAAGGCAGCCGGCCTGTTCGGTCAGGTAATCGTCATCGCTGCGCTGGCGGTAGCCTGGCTGCATGGTATCCAGAGCTATGAGCAAGCCCTGTTGCTCGGCCTGTTCCTCGGCTTCGCCGGTGCCTCCTTCGCCGTGGCCCTGCCACTGGCGTCGCAGTGGTATCCGCCGCAGCACCAGGGCAAGGCCATGGGCATCGCCGGCGCCGGCAACTCCGGCACCGTGCTGGCGGCCCTGTTCGCGCCGGCACTGGCTGCACTGTTCGGATGGGGCAACGTGTTCGGCCTGGCCCTGATCCCGCTGGTGCTGACCCTGATCATCTTCGCCAGCGTGGCCAAGAACGCCCCCGAGCGGCCGGCCCCAAAGTCGATGGCCGACTACCTCAAAGCCCTGGGTGACCGTGACAGCTGGTGGTTCATGTTCTTCTACAGCATCACCTTTGGTGGCTTCCTCGGCCTGGCCAGCACCCTGCCCGGCTACTTCCACGACCAGTACGGCTTCGACCCGGTGAAAGCCGGCCTGTACACCGCCGCCTGCGTGTTTGCCGGCAGCATGATGCGCCCGCTCGGCGGTGCCCTGGCCGACCGCATCGGCGGCATCCGTTCTCTGTTGATGATGTACACCTGCGCCTCCATCTGCATCGCCGCCGTGGGCTTCAACCTGCCCAGCGCCTATGCCGCCCTGGCCCTGTTCGTCGCCGCCATGCTCAGCCTGGGCGCCGGCAACGGCGCGGTATTCCAGCTGGTGCCGCAGCGTTTCCGTAAAGAGATCGGCGTGATGACCGGTCTGGTCGGCATGGCCGGTGGCATCGGCGGCTTCTGCCTCACCGCAGGCCTGGGCGCCATCAAGCAGGCCACTGGCGACTATCAGCTCGGTCTGTGGCTGTTCGCCAGCCTCGGCGTGCTGGCCTGGGTCGGTCTGCACGGGGTCAAGCTGCGCTGGCGTACCACTTGGGGGAGCGCCGCCGTCACGGCAGCTCGCGTATAACCTGCAGCAGGCGCCGCCATCCTGTGCGGCGCCTGCTCAGGTCGGTTGCGACAAAGGCTGAGCCGGGCAAGGCTCATCGCACTGGTCAGGTAGCAACGCTCCTAGGGCACCAACGGCCCGGCCTTTGTCTCAACCGACTTGACTTCCTTCGGGCGCCGATCGGCGCCTTTCGCCTATCGAGAAGCCTTATGGCCCTGCAACTGAGTTTCGGCGAAGCCTCCGCCACCGGCCCACGCGCGGAAAACCAGGATGCCGTGCGCGTGGTCACGCCGGCGCCAGGCCTGGCCGCCAGCAAGGGTTTCCTGCTGGCCCTGGCCGATGGCGTCAGTCAATGTGCCGACGGAGGCCTGGCCGCGCGAGCCACCCTGCAGGCGCTGGCCCTGGACTACTACGCCACCCCGGAAACCTGGGCCGTGGCGCAATCACTCGACCGCCTGCTGGTAGCCCACAATCGCTGGCTACAGGCCAACGGCGGTGGTCAGCCGTTGCTCACCACCCTCTCCGCCCTGGTCCTGCGCGGGCGCCGCTTCACCCTCGCGCACGTGGGTGACTGCCGCGTGTACCGCTGGTACGAGGGGCAACTGGAACGACTCAGCGAAGACCATGTCTGGGAGCAGCCCGGCATGCAGCACGTGCTCAAGCGTGCCATGGGCCTGGATCAGCACCTGGTGGTCGACTACCTGGAAGGCGAGCTGCGCCAGGGCGAGCGCTATCTGCTGGTCAGCGATGGCGTCTGGTCGGCACTCGGTGACAGCACCATCCGTAATCTGCTCAGTGACGAGGCCGACCCCACCGCCGCCTGCCGCGCGCTGGTTGGCGCCGCCCATCTGGCCGGCAGCCAGGACAATGCCAGCGCTGTACTGGTCAGCATCGAGAACCTGCCCGACAACAACCTGGCCGATACCCTTGCCCAGCTCAGCCACTGGCCACTGCCGCCACGCCTGCGCGAGGGACAGGACTTCGAAGGCTGGCAAGTCGAGCGCCTGCTGGCCGAGTCGCGCCAGTCGCTGGTCTACCGGGTGCGTGATGCGCAATCGCGCCGCTGGATACTCAAGACCCTGCCAGACACTCGCCGCGACGAAGAACTGGCCGGCCCGGCGCTGCTGTTGGAGGAGTGGTTCCTGCGCCGCGTGGCTGGCCGCCACTTCCCCGAACTGCACCCGCTGCCGCAGCGCCAGCACCTGTACTACGTGCAGCGCGAGTACGCCGGGCAGACGCTGGAGGAACACCTGCGCCTAAGCGGCCAACTGGGTCTGACGGAATGGCTGGACCTCGCCCCGCGCCTGCTCAAGGCCGTGGGTATGTTGCACCGGCGCAATATCCTGCACCGCGACATCAAGCCGGAAAACCTGCTGTGGGGAGACGACGGCGAACTGCGCCTGCTCGACTTCGGCCTGGCCTACTGCCCCGGCCTGTCCCGTGACGAACAGCACAGCCTGCCCGGCACGCCCAGCTATATCGCCCCGGAAGCCTTTACCGGAGCCGAACCGAACCCAGGGCAGGATCTGTATGCCACCGGCGTCACTCTCTATCGCCTGCTCACCGGCCACTACCCCTACGGCGAGATCGAAGCCTTCCAGCACCCGCGCTTCGGCAAGGTCACGCCGCCCAGCCGCTATCGCCCGGACTTGCCCGCCTGGCTCGATGAGTGCCTGCTACGCGCCGTGGCCAGCAACCCGCAGGAGCGTTTCGAAACCGCTGAAGAATGGCTGCTGCAACTCGAACAGGGGGAGCGCGCGGCCCTGGCCAGTCGCCCGCGCCCGCTGCTGGAGCGCGAGCTACTGAAGGTTTGGCGCGGAGTTGCGCTGGCTTCGCTTCTGCTCAACCTGATGTTATTGGCGCTGATACTCGGCTGAGACTTGCGTTCCAGAGGCTTTTCGCCCAGTTTTATCCGGGCCCGAGCCCACAGCAGGACGCCCATGTCGGAAGCTGGCAGCATCATCCAGAGCAGCAGTGAAGAGCCCGCCCGCCTGCAACTGAGAGGGGACTGGACGCTTCAGCACTACGCCCATCTCCAGGCCCAACTGACCCGTCAGCCCGGCTCAGCCGACGGATACTCGCTGGACCTTAGCCAACTGGGGCGTCTGGACACCGCTGGCGCCGCCCTGCTCGGTCGCTGGATCGGCCACGAGCGCCTGCAACAACTGACCCAAAGCCAGGATCTACCAGCCGAACGCCTGGCGCTTCTGCGCACCGTCGCCGAAGCCCTGCCGCACACCCCCACCCACGCCCGCCCAGCCAAACACGCTGCCGCGTTGGAGTTGCTGGAAAAAATCGGCGGCGCCGTCGAAGGCTACTGGAAACAGCTGCGCGCCCTGCTCGGTTTCATCGGGCTTGCGCTGGAAAGCCTGTTTCTCTGCCTGTTCCAACCTCGTCGCTGGCGTATCACCTCGCTGGCAGCCCATGTCGAGCAGACCGGCCTGAATGCCATCCCCATCATCGTACTGCTGACCTTCATGGTCGGCGCCGTCGTCGCCTTCCTCGGTGCCACGGTGCTCGCCAACTTCGGCGCCACGATCTACACCGTTCATCTGGTGGCCTTCTCCTTTCTCCGCGAATTTGGCGTACTGCTCACCGCCATCCTCATGGCCGGCCGTACCGCCAGCGCCTTCACTGCGCAGATCGGCTCGATGAAGGCCAACGAGGAAATCGACGCCATCCGCGTGCTCGGCCTCAACCCAGTGGAGCTGCTGGTGCTGCCGCGCCTCCTGGCCATGATGATCAGCCTGCCGATCCTCACCTTTATCGCCATGCTGTCCGGCATCCTCGGTGGCGCCATGGTCAGCACCCTGCTGCTGGATATTTCTCCTACCCTGTTTCTCGGCATTTTGCAGACGGATGTCGCCGTCAAACACTTCTACATCGGCCTGGCCAAAGCACCCTTCTTCGCCTTCATCATCGCCATCATCGGCTGCCTGGAAGGCTTCAAATCCGGCGGTAGCGCCAAGTCGGTCGGCGACCACACCACCTCCGCCGTGGTGCAGTCGATCTTCATGGTGATCCTGCTTGACGCAGTCGCCGCCATGTTCTTCATGGAGATGGGCTGGTGAACGACGACGTCCTGGTACAGGCACGCGGCCTGCGCAATCAGTTCGGCACGCAAGTGGTGCATCAGGATCTCGACCTGGATATCCGTCGCGGCGAGGTGCTAGGCGTGGTCGGCGGCTCCGGCACCGGCAAGTCGGTATTGCTGCGCAGTATCGTCGGCCTGCTGCGGCCCGCTGCTGGCCAGATCCAGGTGTTCGGGGAAAGTCTGCTGGAAGCACCGCCCAAACGCCGCTCCGAGCTGGAGCGACGCTTTGGCGTGCTGTTCCAGCGCGGCGCCCTGTTCTCCTCGCTGACCGTGGTCGAGAACATCGCCCTGCCGCTGATCGAGCATGCCGGTCTGCCGCGCCCCGAGGCTGAACGCCTGGCCAGGGTCAAGGTGGGCCTGGCGGGCCTGCCTGCTGATGCCGGCGATAAGTACCCGGACTCGCTGTCCGGTGGCATGGTCAAGCGCGCTGCGCTGGCCAGGGCCATTGCCCTGGACCCGGAAATCCTCTTTCTCGACGAACCCACGGCGGGCCTCGACCCGATTGGTGCCGCGGCCTTCGACCAACTGATCCTGACCCTGCGCGATGCCTTGGGCCTGAGCGTATTTCTGGTCACCCACGACCTCGACACGCTCTATACCATCTGCGATCGCGTGGCCGTGCTGTCGCAGAAGCGCGTATTGGTCGCAGGTCCGCTGGAAGAAGTCGAAGCCACCGACGACGCCTGGATTCGCGATTACTTTCACGGCCCACGAGGCCGAGCGGCGCAACGCGCCGCCAACCAGGAGTGCCGCTGATGGAAACCCGTGCCCATCACATTCTCATCGGGCTGTTCACCGTGATCGCCGTCGGCAGTGCCCTGCTCTTCGCCCTGTGGCTGGGTAAATCCCAGGTAGACCGCGAGTTCAAACTGTACGACGTGATATTCAACGAGCCGGTCAGCGGCCTGTCCGTGGGCAGCCCCGTGCAATACAGCGGTATTGTCGTGGGCGACGTCACCGACCTGAGCCTGGACCCGCAGGACCCACGCCGGGTCAGGGCGCGTATTCGAGTGGCCGGTGCCACCCCGCTCAAGCAGGACACCCATGTCCGCCTGGCGCTGACCAGCATCACTGGCAGCGCCGCCATCCAGCTCTACGGCGGAACCCCGGACAGCCCGCCACTGCTCACCAACAATGACCAGCCCACCCGGATCACCGCCGAGCCATCACCGCTGGCTCGTCTACTCGATAACGGCGAGGATCTGGTCAGTAACATCAACAAGCTGCTGCTCAATGCCAACCGCATGTTCTCCGACGAAAACATCGAACGCATGGGGCAAACCATGGCGCACCTGGAGCAGATGACCGGCAGTGTGGCCGAGCGTCGTGACGAGATCCGTGAAGCCCTGAGCAACCTGGCTGCCGCCAGCCGGCAGGCCAATGACATGCTGACCCAGGGCGCCAGCACCCTGCGCAATGCCAACAGCCTGGTCGATCAGCAAGGCCGCAGCGCCATGAACTCGGCCGCCAGGGCCATGGCCAGCCTGGAAGACAGCAGCCGCGACATCGAGCAACTCATCGAGCGCAACCAGGATGCCCTCAGCGGCGGCATGCAGGGCCTGGCTGAACTCGGCCCGGCCATTGGTGAGCTGCGCAGCACCCTCGCGGCGCTGCGGCAGATGACCCGGCAACTCTCCGAAAACCCCGGCGCCTTGCTGCTGGATCATCAACAGAACAAGGAATTTCAGCCATGATCCCATCGCCGTTGCGTCACAGCTGCCTGGCCGGCCTGCTGTTGCTTGCTGGCTGCTCGGTGCTGCCCAAGGCCGAACAGGTGCAGACCTACCTGCTCCCCAACTCGCAGATCAAGGCCAGCAACCAGAGTCTGAACACATCGCTCAGCATCAGCCGGCCGCAGGCCAGCCTGACGCTCGACAGCACCCGCATCGCCGTCGTGCCGCAGGGCAGTGAGATCACCAACTACAAAGGCGCGCGCTGGAGCGACCCAGCCCCGGCCCTGTTGCGCGACCAGCTGCTGGAAGCCTTCCAGAATGACGGCCGCTTTGCCGCGCTGAGCAGCGACATGCAGCACCTGCACAGCGATTACAAGCTGATCGGCAACCTGCTGGCCTTCCAGAGCGAGTACCAGGATGGGCGCCCCGAGGCCCGCATCCGCTTCGATGCCCGCCTGGTACGCAGCCGGGATCAGAGCGTACTGGCCAGTCGCAGCTTCGTCATACGCCAGCCCACTCAGGATGCTCAGGTGCCCGCCGTAGTGCAGGCTTTCGGGCAGGCCAGCGACCGGCTGGCCGAGCAGTTGCTTGAATGGACGACGAGCCAGATTCGCAAGGCGCCCTGAGCCATTTCGCACCACGACGAGGCGAGCCGGCCTCAATCGAGTGCACCCCTACCCGCAGCACCGCCCTAGCCCTCGCGCAAACCCGCAATTCGCGGGCTTGCGGCTTTTGGCACGGCGCATGCTTGGTGAATACCGACATTACATAAAGGCAGCGCCTTCAACGTAGAAGGTGGTGCCTCCCGACAGATCGGGACAAGGACAAAGGCGTCCTCGCTAGTGAGCTAGCGGGACGCCTTTTTTGTTTTCCGTGATTAGAGATGCAGGAGATGGCCGGCATGAAAAAACTCAAGCTGGTACTGGTAGGTAACGGCATGGCCGGGGTACGCACCCTGGAAGAGCTGCTCAAGCTCGCCCCGGACCTCTACGACATCACCGTGTTCGGTGCCGAGCCGCACCCCAACTACAACCGCATCCTGCTCTCCCCCGTACTGGCCGGCGAGCAGAACTTCGATGACATCGTGCTCAACGACCTGAGCTGGTACCGCGACAACAACATCGACCTGCGCATGGGCCGCAAGGTGGTGCATATCGATCGCAAGAAGCGCATCGTCACCGCCGACGACGGCAGCACCGCCGAATACGATCGCCTGCTCCTGGCCACCGGCTCCACCCCCTTCATCCTGCCGGTGCCGGGCAATCGCCTGCCGGGCGTGATCGCCTACCGTGACATCGCCGACACTCAGAGCATGATCGAAACCGCCCGCAACCACAGCCACGCGGTGGTCATCGGCGGCGGACTGCTCGGCCTGGAGGCCGCCAACGGCCTGCGCCAGCGTGGCATGAACGTAACCGTGGTGCACCTCGCCGACTGGCTGCTGGAGCGTCAACTGGACAAGGCCGCCGGCAAGCTGCTGCAGGCAGCTCTGGAGGCCCGAGGCATCCGTTTCCGTCTCAACGAGCAGACCGAAGAACTTCTGGACTACGGTAGCGGCCGGGTCTGTGCCGTGCAGTTCAAGAGCGGCGACGTGATTCCCGCCGACCTGGTGGTGATGGCCGCCGGCATCCGCCCCTGCACCGAACTGGCGGAAAAGGCCGGCATTCCCTGCAACCGCGGCATTCTGGTCGACGACTGCCTGCAGACCTACGACCCAAGGGTTTACGCCATTGGCGAATGCGCCAACCACCGCGGTATCGCCTATGGCCTGGTGGCGCCACTGTTCGAGCAAGCCCAGGTCTGTGCCAACCACCTGGCCATGCTCGGCACTGCCCGCTACAAGGGCTCGGTGGTGTCCACCAAGCTCAAGGTCACCGGCATCGAGCTGTTCTCGGCCGGCGACTTCATGGGCGGCGAAGGCACCGAAACCATCACCCTCAACGACCCCATCAGCAACATCTACAAGAAGCTGGTGATCAAGGACGACGTGCTGGTCGGCGGCTGCCTGTACGGCGACACCCTGGATGGCGGCTGGTATTTCCAGCAAATCCGCAACAACGCCAACATCAGCCAGGTGCGCGACCACCTGATGTTTGGCGACACCAGCGGTATAGGTGCCTGAGCCGATGACCCTGCCTGCCCCCAATCCCGTCCTGCACACCACCGCCGCGACCTGCTGCTACTGCGGCGTCGGCTGTGGCGTGCTGATCGACCACGATGGCGAACGCATCAGCGGCGTGCGCGGCGACCCCGCGCACCCGGCCAACTTCGGCAAGCTGTGCAGCAAGGGCTCGACCCTGCACCTGACCGGCGATCTCGATGCCCGCGCGCTCTACCCCGAGCTGCGTCTGGGCAAGGCTCTGGCCCGCAGCCGCAGCAGCTGGGACAACGCCCTGGATCACGCCGCCAGCGTGTTCGCCGAGACCATCCGCGATCACGGCCCGGACAGCGTGGCGTTCTACATCTCCGGTCAGCTGCTGACCGAGGACTACTACGCCTTCAACAAGCTGGCCCGCGCCCTGGTCGGCACCAACAACATCGACTCCAACTCGCGCCTGTGCATGAGCTCGGCGGTGGTCGGTTACAAGCGCAGCCTGGGCGCCGACGCCCCGCCGTGCAGCTACGAGGACATCGAACAGGCAGACTGCCTGCTGATCGCCGGCAGCAACATGGCCTACGCCCACCCGATCCTGTTCCGCCGTCTGGAAGCCGCCAAGGCCGCGCGGCCCGAGATGAAGATCATCGTGGTCGACCCACGGCGCACCGACACCTGCGAGCTGGCCGATCTGCATCTGGCCATCGCCCCCGGCACCGATGTGGCCCTGTTCCACGGCCTGCTGCATCTGCTGCTGGCTGGCGGCAATTACGACCCGGCCTATATCGAGAACCACACCGAAGGCTTCGAAACCCTGCGCGAGCTGGCCGCCGACTACCCGCCAAGCGAAGTCGCGCGGCTGTGCGGCATCGATGAAGATGACCTGCGCCAAGCGGCCGAGCTAATCGGCCAGTCGCCGGCCTTTCTCTCGCTGTGGTGCATGGGCCTCAACCAGTCCAGCGCCGGTAGCGCCAAGAACAGCGCACTGATCAACCTGCACCTGGCCACCGGACAGATCGGCAAGGTCGGCGCCGGCCCCTTCTCGCTGACCGGCCAGCCCAACGCCATGGGCGGGCGCGAAACCGGCAGCCTGAGCAACCTGCTTCCCGGCCACCGCGAGGCCGGCAATGCCGAGCACCGCGCCGAGGTCGCCCGCTACTGGGGTGTCGACGAACTGCCGAGCAAGCCCGGCCTGACCGCCGTGGAGCTGTTCGAGGCGGTGCGTGCCGGCAAGATCAAGGCCCTGTGGATCGCCTGCACCAATCCGGCCCAGTCCCTGCCGGACCAGCAGAAGATCCACGAAGCGCTGACCCTGTGCCCCTTCGTGGTAGTACAGGAAGCCTTCTTCACTACCGAAACCTGCAAATACGCCGACCTTCTGCTCCCGGCCGCCAGCTGGGGCGAAAAGGAAGGCAGCGTAACCAACTCCGAGCGGCGCGTGACCCACGTGCGCCGCGCCGTGCCAGCGCCCGCAGAGGCGCGGCCGGACTGGGCGATCACCACCGACTTCGCCCGTCGCCTCGAACAACTGCTCCGCCCCGGCCTGCCAAGCCTGTTCAACTTCCTCAGCGCAGAAATGCTGTTCGAGGAATACAAGCACCTCACCAGCGGTCGCGACCTGGATCTGTCCGGTCTCAGCTACGCGATTCTGGACAACCAAGGTCCGCAACAATGGCCCTTCCCCGCCGGCGCCCAGCAGGGCACCGCACGCCTGTACCGGGATGGCCGCTTTCCCACCGCCAGCGGCCGTGCCCAGTTCGTCGCCGATGCCTACGTGCCGGCCAGGGAACGCCAGGAGAAGGACTTCCCGCTGCTGCTCAACACCGGCCGCCTGCGCGACCAGTGGCACGGTATGAGCCGCACCGGCACCGCCGCGCGCTTGTTTGGTCATGTGCCGGAAGCGCTGCTCGGCCTGCATCCGATCGAGCTGAGCCAGCGCGGCCTGCAAAGCGGTGATCTGGTCGAGCTGCGCAGCCGTCGCGGCCGACTGACTCTGCCAGTGCAGGCTGACGACAGCCTGCAAGCGGGCCAGGCCTATCTGCCGATGCATTGGGGCGACCGTTTCCTCAAGGGCCTGGGCACCAATGTGCTGACCCAACCGGCGTTCGATCCGCTCTCCAAACAGCCGGAGCTGAAGATCAGCGGCGTGCAGGTCGCCAAGGCCGAGCTGCCCTGGCAGCTGTTTGCCCTGGTCGAAGGCGATGTACAGCGCCGCTTCAACGCCCTGCGTCCGCTGTTCGAAAGTTTCGCTTACGCCAGCCTGAACCCGACCGGCCGCGAAGAACGCCCCGCACTGCTGTTGCGCGCCGCCTGCGCCACGGCGCCCGATACCGCACTGCTGGCACAGATTGATGCCCTGTTGGGGGTCGATCAGGGCCCGGTGCTGACCTACGACGACCCGCAGCGCGCCGTGGGCAAACGCATCCGTATCGAGGACGGGCGCATCGTCGCCATCCGCCTGGCCGGTGAAACCGCTGCCCGCGACTGGCTCAAGGGGATGTGGCAGGAAGGCAAGGCCGACACCGACCTGCGCCGCTGGCTGCTGGCCCCGCTGGCCACGCCACCCGGTGGAGGGGTCAAGGCCAGCAAAACCCTGTGCAACTGCATGAACGTCAGCCAGGACGCGGTCTGCGCCGGCATCGCTCGCGGACTGGATCTGAATGGTCTGAAGAACGAACTGAAGTGCGGCACCAGCTGTGGCTCGTGCGTGCCGGAAATCAAACGACTACTGGCCACGCAGCCCGTAGCGGTAGAAGCCTGAAACAACCCTAGGCCGGATTAGCCACTGGCGATCCCGGCGCAGTGATGAGGAGATAAGCATGAGCGCAAAAGTCTGGCTGGTAGGCGCTGGCCCCGGCGACCCGGAATTGCTGACCCTCAAGGCAGTGAAAGCTCTCAACCAGGCCGACGTGGTGATGATCGACGACCTGGTCAACCCGGCCGTGTTTGAGCACTGCCCCGCTGCCCGCGTGGTGCCGGTGGGCAAGCGCGGCGGCTGCCGCTCTACCCCGCAGGCCTTCATCCACCGCCTGATGCTGCGCTACGCCCGTCAGGGCAAGTGCGTGGTACGCCTGAAAGGCGGCGACCCGTGCATCTTCGGTCGTGGCAGCGAGGAAGCCGACTGGCTGGCCGAGCACGGCGTCGAAGCGGAAATGGTCAACGGCATCACCGCCGGCCTGGCCGGCGCCACCAACTGCGGCATCCCGCTGACCCTGCGTGGCGTGGCCCGCGGCGTGACCCTGGTCACCGCCCACACCCAGGACGACAGCAGCCTCAACTGGCAGGCCCTGGCCCAGGGCGGCACCACCCTGGTGGTGTACATGGGCGTGGCCAAGCTGCCGGAAATCCGCGAAAGCCTGCTGGCCGGCGGCATGCGCGCCGACATGCCGGTGGCGATGATCGAGAACGCCTCGCTGCCGCAGCAGCGCGAATGCCGCAGTACCCTGGCTGGCATGCAGCAGGCCGCTCAAGACTTTCAGCTGAAAAGCCCGGCGATTCTGGTGATCGGTGAAGTGGCGGCGCAGCAACAGATTGAAGCTTTGGCAGAAACTGCCTGATCCCCTTCGCTCCTGCGGAGTAGTGCCTCGCCCGGCCGTATGGCCGGGTTTTTTTGCGTTGAGTGAGGCATGAGGCCTCAGCGCTGGGCTGATCACGTGTACTTGATCCTTGTCCGACCGTTTTCCTCGCTTACCGATACTTCCTATTTCGCCCCGCCGGGCGACTTACTTTTGCCAATCGCGTCATGCCCGACCGGGACAAAAGTAAGCAAAACCGCTTGCCCCTGCATCCGGCCCTGCGCTTCGCTCCGGGTTCGCTCGCTCCATCGCTGCTCCAGGGGCACGTCGCGAAGGGCCCTCCGTGGCCCATCGCGCCTCTCGCGGCATCCATGCCGCTCTAACCCTTACGCAACGATTCCACTCGGCCTCCTGAAGGGGCCTTGGGTGCTGCCTGATGGCTCGCATCGGAAAACCAAGAGAGAAAGAAAACCGCTCAAGCAACTCGGAACCCAAGTCCCCGTCAGGAGGCCGAGTGGAGGTGTTGCGCAGGGGGACGCGAGGCAGGACGCCGAGCGAGGAACGAAGGGACAGGGACGTCCCTTCGTGACGGCCCCCGGAGCGACACCGGAAGGAGGGAACCCCGCCGCAGGCGGGGCCGGATGCCGGGGTGGCCTTCTCTTTGGTTACTTTCTCTTGGCCAGACAAGAGAAAGTGACTCGCCCGGGAGGGGCGAAACCGGAGCCTTCAGCTCGCTCTGAAAACGGCTGGACACCGAATCAGGCAAACACAATCTTGCCAGTCCAGTATCAGAGCGCCCCCATTCCAAAGATGCTCAACTGACCTGCTGATGCCAAACCACCCCCTCGCGCCGCTCGCCCCAAGCCCCGAAGTGCGGACCATAGACACTCTCCACCGACGCCCGCTTGATCTTCAGCGTCGGTGTCAGAAAGCCGTTCTCCACCGCCCATACTTCGGGCACCAGCACCAGACCATTGAGCTGCTCATGCTTGTCCAGCACCTGATTGGTTTCCTCCAGCAGACGCTTGAGGCTGCCCTCAAGCTCCTCGCGCGGCTCCTTGCGCCCGGCCTCGGACAGCACGCACAGAGCGAGCGGCTGGGGCAGGCCGTCGCCAACCACGCAGACCTGTTCGATATGGCTGTGCACGGCCAGGCGGTTCTCGATGGGCGCCGGGGCGACGTACTTGCCCTTGCTGGTCTTGAAGATTTCCTTGATCCGCCCGGTCAGGCGCAGGTTGCCCTCGGCGTCCTGCTCGCCCTTGTCGCCGGTACGCAGGAAGCCGTCCTCGGTCATCGCTTCGGCGGTCTTGCCTGGCTCCTTGTAGTAGCCCTGCATGGTCGAGCCACTGCGCACCAACACTTCACCCACGTCGCTGATACGAACCTCGACGCCCGGGTTGTTCTGGCCAATCCAGCCAGACTTGAACTTGCCAGGCCGGCACACATGCGAGTAACCACAGTTCTCGGTCATGCCGTAGACCTCCTGCAACTCCAGGCCCAGGCGTCGATACCAGGCCAGCAGCGCATCTGGCACCGGCGCGGCGCCGGAAAGGCCGAAGCGGACCGCGTCCAGCCCCAGGCCACGCAGTACCTTGCGCCCGACCAGACGGCCAACGAGCGGCAGGGATAGCAGGAAATCCAGTTTCTTGGCCGGCATTTTGGCGTATACGCCCATCTGGAACTTGGTCCAGATGCGCGGCACGCCAAAGAATACCGTCGGCCGCGCCCGGCGCAGGTCTTCGAGGAAGGTATCGAGACTCTCGGCAAAGAACACGGTAAGCCCGCTGTAGAGCGAGTTCAGCTCGACGAACATGCGTTCCGCCACGTGGCACAGCGGCAGATAGGACAGCACGCGGTCATCCTCACCCACACCGAACAGCTCCGTAGCGTGGCTGGCGGTAAAACCGAAGTTGCCGAAGCTGTGCATCACGCCCTTGGGCATCCCGGTAGTACCGGAGGTGTAGATGATAGTGGCGAGCTGCTCAGGCGCAGGCGCGGGCCGATCCTGAATTGGCGCACACGCCTGCAGGTCACTCCACTGTTTATCGAAATTGCCGGGCGCATGCAGCGGCAGGGCCACGGTCAGTACTCCCGCCGGCAGCCCTGGCGCCATTGCTGGCCAGTCGTCGAGCTTACCGATAAAGGCCACCTTCGCCTCCGCATGCTCCAGTACCTGGCGCATCGATTCGGCGGTGAGATTGGGATAAAGGGGCACGGAGACGTGGCCAGCCATCCAGATCGCCAGGTCGGTGACAATCCAGTGTGCGCAGTTTTTCGAGATGATCGCGATTTTGCTGCCGGGCTCCAGCTCCAGGCTGCGCAGCCAGGCGGCAGCTCGTCGAGCTTGGTCACCTACCTCGGCCCAGCTCAGCTGTTCGACCTGGCCCCCCGCCTGCGGTTGGATCAGGTAGGTTTTGTTGGGGTGACGCGACTCACGTTCGAAGAACAGGTCAAGCGGTAAACGAACTGCACTGGCCACGGGGCCTCCTTGTTTATTGTTTTTGTCACAGGGAGCAACCAAGCACTTGCTTGGTTGAATATTCCATGCGTCAGGAGGCGTCGCAAGTGAAGAAATGTTACAGGTAACCCAAGCGCCCTAGCTCGGGTGATACAGACCGGCCAATTGCATCAGCCCGGGAATGGTTTCGCCGTCGAGGGCCACCAGACTGGCAGTACTCAGGCCCAGCGGTTGCTGCAAATGGCCATGCAGCAGCAGCCCTGCAAGGCTGCCTAGCAAGGGGTTGTGGCTGACCAGCAAGCACTCTCCGGGGTATGCATCCAGTTGATTGGCGGCTGCGCGCGGGGAGTCATCGGGCGTGGCCCAGTCCACCGTGGTCAACGGCAGCTTCAGGCCCAGGCTCTCACGCACCAACTCGGCGGTTTGCTGGGCACGCAGATAGGGGCTGACCAGAATATGCGCCAGCTCGCAGCCACGCAGACGCTCGGCAGCCTTGCGTACCTCTCTGCGGCCGCGCTCGGTCAGCGGCCGCTCAGCATCGCTGCGCGCTCGCGGCTCAGCTTCGCCGTGGCGCAGCAGCCAGAGCGTCACAACTTGGGCTCTTCGTCACGCACTGGGTGCGGCGCTGGCGGGATGCTGTGCGGCTCGTTGTCCTCGGGCGCGCGCGGTGCCGGCCAATCGGCGAACGGCCAAGGCTTCTCTTCGCTGTTGAAGGTGCCGAAGCGGCCGATTTGCTGCAGGTACTGGCTGAGGCTGTCGCCAAAGCCCTGCAGGCTGCCGCTGGGCGCACCGTAGAACACGCGATAACCAAGCTGCACGATCACCACTACGGCCAGGACGATTTCCGCCAGCTGCCAGACGATGGCGAAGATCACCATCCACAGAACGCGCAAACCGATGGATTCGCGCTCCAGCACCTTGTTCTCTTCAGTCATGCCACTTTCCTCTTTCAGAATCCGCTGGGAGAAATGAAGTCTACGTCGGTCTTCGGGTCGCCACTCATCAGCACCTCGATCACCTGAGCCAGGGTGCGTCCCTCGAACAGGATGGCATGCAGACCTGCCACCAGCGGCATGTAGACCTGCAACTCTTCGGCCTTGGTTTTCAACACCTTGAGTGTATTGACTCCCTCGGCAACCTCGCCGAGGCGCTCCACCGCCTCCTCCAGCGAAAGCCCCTCGCCCAGAGCGTGGCCGACCTGGAAATTGCGGCTCTTCGGCGAGGAGCACGTGACGATCAAATCCCCCACCCCAGCCAAGCCAAGGAACGTCATGGGGTTGGCGCCCAGGGTGACGGCGAAACGGGTCATCTCGGCCAGGGCCCGAGTAATCAGCATGCTCTTGGTGTTCTCACCCATGCCCAGCGCGGCGGCCATTCCGGCGATGATCGCATAGACATTCTTCAGGGCACCGCCCAGCTCGACACCAAAGCTGTCGTTGCTGGCATACACGCGGAAAGTGCCGCCATGTAGGGCCTGCTGCACTCGCTGACAGAGTTCCTCATCTTCGCTGGCGATCACCGTGGCCGTCAGCGCATGCTCGGCAATTTCGCGCGCCAGATTCGGCCCGGACAGCACACCGATACGGGCCAGCGGCGCGACATCGGCAATGATCTGGCTCATTAACTTGAAGCTCTTGGGTTCGATGCCCTTGGTCAGGCTCACCAACAGCTTACCCGCCAGGGCGTCAGCCACCGGCTGTAGGGCCTGACGCAGGCCCGAGGAGGGAATGGCGACGAAGACCAGTTCACAGGCCGCCAGCGTCGACTCCAGGTCAGCGACAGGCTCAACGCCATCGTGAAGCCTGATGCCTTTGAGGTAACGCGGATTTTCCCGCAGGGTGCGCATCGCCGCAGCCTGCTCGGGATCACGCATCCACTGCAGGACGCGCTGGCCATTCTCGGCCAGAAGGTTTGCAATAGCGGTGCCGAAGCTGCCACCGCCCAGCACTGCAACGGGTTGTTGCTCGGTCATAGGACTTCCATAACGGGCCATCACTGGCGAATGCCGGCATTATCACGAAGCCTTGGCCGAGCGGCCAGCCCGAATTCACCGCAGCGGCCAAAGGTGTATCGCGACACAGAAGCCAGGGATGCGCACTGGCAAACACAGACGCCTCGGTTAACATGCAACGCTTAAACAGAACCTCTCGCCTGCACCAGAAAAGCCCATGCCGGCTCAAGGAGAACGAGCGTCAATGACTTTCGGGCGCAACTGGGATATCCACACCCGCACCCAACTGATCAGCGTCGGCCCTGCCCTGCTGTTGACTCTATTGCTCACAGGCTTCTTCACCTACTCGCGACTGCAGGATTTGCGCCAAGAGCTGAATCACACCGGCCAACTGATCGCCGACCAACTGGCCCCCGCTGCAGAACACGGCGTACTTACCGACAATCCACAGGCGATCGAAGGCCTGCTGCGTGCCACCCTGAAAAACCCACATGTGCGCTTCCTGGAAGTGCGCGACCGCAACGAGAATATCCTTGTCTACGTCGAACAGAGCGGGAGTGCACCTACCGCGCATGTGGAAATCTTCCATGCCCCCATTCGGCTACAACGCCCGTTACAGGATGATGACCTCAGCGAACCAGCCAGCACGGTGCTGAAGACCGACGGCGAGTATCTGGGGCGAGTCGTCGTGGGCATGTCCGACGAGGCTTTCACTAGCCGCCAGCAGGCCATTTTGCTGAAAGCCACCATCCTGGCCCTCGGCGCCCTGCTGCTGACCTTCCTGCTCGCCCGCCAGCTTGCTCGAAGACTGGCACAACCCCTAAGCACCATGGGCAAGGCCCTGCAAGGCATCAAAGCCGGGCGCTATGACACTCACCTGGCAGAAAACGACAGCGGTGAGCTTGGCGATCTGGCGCGCCACATCAACAGCCTGGCCGCCGCACTCCAGCACGCCAGCCGCGAGCAACAGGAGGCCATGCAGCAACTGATCCAGACCCGCGAACAGGCCGAACAGGCCAGCCGGGCCAAATCCGACTTCCTGGCGATGATGAGCCATGAACTGCGCACACCGATGAATGGCGTGCTGGGCATGCTGCAGCTGCTGGAAACCACCGAGATGAGCCAGGAGCAGGCCGAATACGCCGCGCTGGCCACCGAGTCCACCGAGCACCTGCTTAAGGTGATCAACGATATTCTCGACTTCTCCCGCATCGAACGCGGCGCCCTGGAGCTGGAGCTAATCCCCTTCAATCTGCAGGATCTGCTGCAAGGGTCCATCCAGGTGTTCCAGCACAGCGCCCAACAACGCGGCCTGCGCCTGCGCCTGGACGCCCAGGAAGGCCTGGAGCGTCTGGAGGTGCAAGGCGACCCGACCCGTATCCGGCAGATTCTGGTCAACCTGCTGGGTAACGCCCTGAAATTTACAGAGGAAGGCGGTATCCGCATCGAGGTGCGCTGGCAGCCGCTGGACAACGAGGTGCTCTGGCTAACCTGCGCCGTCCACGACAGTGGCATTGGTATCGCACCGCAGCGTCTGGAGCGCATGTTCGATGCCTTCCAGCAGGCTGATACCTCGATTTCCCGTCGCTATGGCGGCACCGGTCTCGGTCTGTCCATCGCTCGCACTCTGGCAGAACGCATGGGCGGTACCCTGCATGCCGATAGCGAGGAAGGCATAGGCTCGGTATTTACCCTGGAAATTCCTCTGCCCTTCAGCGCCCAGCGGCCTGATGAAATGTTGCATGAAATGTCGGACGGCCCCTCAGGGGCAGGCCAGGAGGTACTGTTAGTCGAAGACAACCCGGTGAATCAGACCGTGATAGAAGCCATGCTGCGCAGCCTCGGCTATCGCGTCGTACTGGTCAGCGATGGCGCCCAGGCCGTGCAGCAGTTCGATGCCCGGCGCTTCGCTGCAGTACTGATGGACTGCCGCCTGCCACTGCTCGACGGCTATGAGGCGACTCGGCAGATTCGGCATAACTCGCCGCATTGCGGCACGCCAATCATCGCCCTGACCGCCAATGCCCTGCAGGGCGATCGTGAGGCCTGCTTGCAGGCCGGCATGAACGATTACCTGGCCAAGCCTTTCAAACGTGCAGACCTCGAACGCATGTTGCTGCGCTGGCTGGGCAAACACAGCTCCAATCGTGTGGGGGTGCTAGAGTCGGGCGAAGGGTGAACTGACGCATGACTTCGGGTTTACAAGTGTTCACAAAACCCTGTGACTTTCACCAAGGCGCAACAGTCTACGACTAGTCTGCCGCAGCACAAGAACATACGCGGTACAGCTTAAGCCCCCGGAAAGGGGATCATTGAGGAGTTCGCATGACCCAGCAAAACGCCTATTCCCGGGAAGAATTGCTCGCCTGCAGCCGCGGCGAACTGTTTGGCCCTGGTAATGCGCAATTGCCCGCCCCCAACATGCTGATGATGGATCGCATCGTCCATATCAGTGACACCGGCGGTAAATACGGCAAGGGCGAAATCGTCGCCGAACTCGATATCACCCCGGATCTTTGGTTCTTTGGCTGTCACTTCGAAGGCGACCCCGTAATGCCGGGCTGTCTGGGTCTCGATGCCATGTGGCAGCTGGTCGGTTTCTACCTCGGCTGGCAGGGCAACCCTGGCCGCGGCCGTGCACTGGGCTCCGGAGAGGTTAAATTCTTCGGCCAGGTGCTGCCGACCGCCAAGAAAGTCACCTACAACATCCACATCAAGCGCACCATCAACCGCTCCCTGATCCTCGGCATCGCCGACGGCAGCGTGGCCGTCGATGGCCGCGAGATCTACAGTGCCGAAGGCCTGCGCGTGGGTCTGTTCACCTCTACCGACAGTTTCTGAAGGACATCCGTATGCGTCGCGTCGTGATCACCGGTCTGGGTATCGTTTCCTGCCTGGGCAATGACAAAGACACCGTTTCCGCCAACCTGCGTGCCAGCAAAGCGGGCATTCGCGCCAACCCCAGCTATGCCGAGATGGGCCTGCGCAGCCAGGTCAGCGGCACCGTCGACCTGAACCTCGAAGAGCTGATCGACCGCAAGACTCTGCGCTTCATGGGGGATGCGGCGGCGTATGCCTACCTGTCCATGGAGCAAGCGATCGCCGACGCCGGCCTGACGCCCGAACAAGTCTCCAACCCACGCACCGGCCTGATCGCCGGTTCCGGCGGTGCCTCCACCCTGAACATCATGGAAGCCGTCGACACCCTGCGTGAGAAAGGGGTCAAGCGCATCGGCCCATACCGCGTGACCCGGACCATGGGCAGCACCGTGTCGGCCTGCCTGGCCACGCCGTTCCAGATCAAGGGCGTGAACTACTCGATCTCGTCCGCCTGCGCCACCAGCGCGCACTGCATCGGCCACGCCATGGAGCAGATCCAACTGGGCAAGCAGGACATCGTCTTCGCCGGCGGCGGCGAGGAAGAGCACTGGAGCCAGAGCTGCCTGTTCGACGCCATGGGCGCCCTCTCCACCCAGTACAACGAAACCCCGGAAAAAGCCTCTCGTGCTTACGATGCCCAGCGTGACGGCTTCGTCATCGCTGGCGGCGGCGGCATGGTGGTGGTCGAAGAACTGGAGCACGCCCTCAAGCGCGGCGCCAAGATCTACGCAGAAATCGTCGGCTACGGCGCTACTTCCGATGGCTACGACATGGTTGCCCCGAGCGGTGAAGGCGCCATCCGCTGCATGCAGCAGGCGCTGGCCACCGTCAACGCACCCATTGACTACCTGAACACCCACGGCACCTCGACCCCGGTTGGCGACGTCGCGGAGATCAAAGGTGTTCGCGCGGTATTCGGCGACAAGGCCCCGGCCATCAGCTCCACCAAGAGTCTGTCCGGTCACTCCCTGGGTGCCGCCGGCGTGCAGGAAGCGATCTACTGCATGCTGATGATGGAAGGCAACTTCATCGCCGGCTCGGCCAACATCGACGAGCTGGACCCGGAAGTAGCCGATCTGCCGATCCTGCGCCAGACCCGCGAGAACGCCGAGATCAACACCGTGATGAGCAACAGCTTCGGCTTCGGCGGCACTAATGCCACCCTGGTGTTACAGCGCTATAAGGGCTGATTCTGCGGGGAATGAAAACGGCGCCTACGGGCGCCGTTTTCGTTTTGCCAATGCTCTGCTTTGCAAGCGAGCACGACTCAAGCCTACTACGCCGAGCACCGAAGTGACTGTCCGCTTGACCTTGTGACAGGGCCAAACGCACCGGTTTGGATGCTTCGAGCGTGAGTCTTGGCGAACCGTAAAAACCGCCAAGCAGGCGGCTATGGCACTCAGCGCACATTGAAGCGCTGATCCACCAGCTTGCGGTCACCCTGAAAGACCATGAACTGCCACTCGCCCGGCACCACTTCATAGTGCTCGGTGAACTCGAAAGCCATCACGTCCAGCGGCGCGCCCGGTACCAGTTTCTGCTGCAGCTCGATCTTGTCCTGGCGCTTACCGTCGGGGCCGATCAGGCCTGGGGTGAAATACAGCAGGGTCAGCGGGGTATCGGTTTCCTGCTTGCCGACCAGCTGGTAGCGCACGCCGAACTTGGTGCCCAGGCGGGCCGGCACCTCGGTAGTCTGCTCGATCGGCTGGTTGGCGCGCGCCAGGATGCGCTCGCCCGGCTGTGGGTCCTTGATCTGAGCGGTAAAGACCCCGTACTCCACGGGCCCTTGCACCTGTACATCGGCCATGGCCAATCCCGACGCCAGGGTCAGTACCGCCATAAACAGATTCGAAAATTTCATCTCGCGCTCCTTGTTTGGGATGGCGCGAAGGCTATGACGCCGCGGTTACAGGCTGATGACAATCAGTCGCGCAACTCGGCCTGACGCTTGCGCGGCAGCACGGCGAGGAAATTGTCGCGAGCCACCTGCCGCGCCACCTCTTCCGGCAGCGCATCGAGGAACGGCCGAAAATCGTCGAGATACTGGCCGAGCCCGTCGAAACGCCCTACCACGTCGGAGCCGATCATGAAACGTGCCGGATAGCTGCGCACCAGCTGCAGCCAGCCTTCGTCGGGGCGGCCTTCGGCATCCAGCAGGTAGGGCCGCAACACGGTCCAGGACAAATCGATATACAGGTTCGGATACTCGTCGAGCATGCGCGTGAGGGTCGGCAGAAGAAAGTCCAGCTTCTGCTGGTGGCGATGGATTTCCATGCTGGTGCCGGCATGAGCCCAGATGAAGCGCACATGCGGGTGATTGCGCAGCGGCTCCTCGATCTCTTCCAGGTACAGCGGATTGCGCTCGCGCTTGGAAGTGATGTTGCTGTGCAGCATCACCGGCAGGTCATATTCGGCCGCCAGGTGGTAGATGCGTGCCATCGCTTCGTTGTTGGCCCGCGGCGTATCGCCGTAGATCAGCGCCGTGAGGTCGTCATGCCGGGTGAACACCTCGCCGATGCCCTGCCAGAGCCCCGGGTCCAGCTCCAGCATGCGCCGTACATGGGCATCGGCGTTCTTGTCCGTAGGGTTGAAGCCGGTGAGGAATGGATGGAACCGCTCGCGCTGCTCGGCCGGCAGTCGCTTGAGCGCAGCAGCAATCTGCACATCCGTGGCGCTGTACCAGTACGCACCCGCATCGTCGCCGGCATAGTAGCGCGGGCGCTTGGGCTCATCCTCGTGCCATTTCTTGGCCACCGAAATGCCGCTGATCATGACGTGATCGATATTGCCGGCCGCCATGGCCTCCAGCAACGGCGTCATGCCTTCGGACTCCTGAAAGAAGTCCACGTAGTGCAGATGGGCATCGCTGAAACGGTACTCGCGGGCCTCGGCCAGAGGGGCAAGCAGGCCGACCAAAGCAGCGAACAGTAGGTGACGGATAGGCAACGGCGTCTCTCCCTGGCGTGTTGAGCAAGAGTAGACCGCCAAAGCCTCATTACCGTTCACTGGCCATGTGCCCGCACAGAGGCCATCATGAGCGTCATCGTCCGGCGAACCCTGCACATGCCTACCTGCCGCCTAGCCCTGTTGCTCGCCCTGCTCTACATAACCCCCAGTGCAGCCGAGTCACTGACCTATCCACTGCATTCCGACGGAGTCGACCCCGAGGCTTATGTGGTGGAGCTGCTGCAAATGGCTCTGGACAAGAGCGGTACCGAGCATCTTCTGCAGCCCTCGCCCCAAAGCATGACCCAGAGCCGTGCAGAACAATCGCTGGAGCACAACGACGGCCGGGTACAGGTAATGTGGGCCATGACCAGCAAGGCGCGCGAGGATATCCTGCTGCCCATCCGCATTCCGATTTATCGCGGCCTGATTGGCTGGCGCATCCCTTTGGTACGCGCCGAGGATCGTCGCTGGCTCAGCCGCACCCGCAGCCTGGCCGATCTCAAACCACTGCGCATCGGTCAGCGCGCCGACTGGCCCGATACGCGCATCCTGCGCAGCAACGGCCTGCAGGTGCTCACCAGCCAGAGCTACGACAGCCTGTTTCGCATGCTCGACGCGGGGCGCTTCGACCTCTTCCCCCGCGAGGTGGTAGTCGTCTGGGACGAGCAGGCGCGAGCCGAAAGTGCCGGACTCAAGCTGGCGGTCGACGAACATATCGTCCTTCACTACCCCACCGCCTTCTACTTCTTCACCTCTCGCGCCCGAGCCGACTTGGCCGAGACCATCGAGCGCGGCCTGGAAAGCATGCTCGCCGATGGCAGCTTCGAGCGGCTGTTCCAGCAGCACCATGGCGCCACGCTGGAGCGCGCCCGACTGGCGAAACGCCGGGTAATCGAACTGGACAATCCGGACCTGCCGGAACAAACCCCTTTCAACCGCACTGAACTCTGGTACCAGCCTGCAGGCGCGCCTTAGCCGCCGCCAACAGCGTCTGGCGGCGATGGTAGAGCGATGCATGGGCTAGGATTGAGCAATCGCCTAGCATCTTTTGGGAGCCAGCATGATCCGCATCAGCACCGAGTCAGGCCTGCGTCACAGCATCACAATCGGCGAGCATCAGCTACTCACCGATGTCCCCGAATCCTTTGGCGGCACTGATTCCGGCCCCGAGCCCCACGACCTCTTCGATGCCGCCCTGGGAGCCTGCAAGGCGCTGACTTTGATGCTCTATGCCAAGCAGAAGGGTCTGCCGCTGGACAGTCTCGACGTGCGCGTCGCTCGCGACGACAGCCAGGAGCGCCAGGGCCTGTACCGACTCCACGTCGAACTGGACCTGCATGGTGCCCTGGACGACAGCCAGCGCCAGCAGTTGCTGCGCATCGCCGACAAATGCCCGATCCACAAACTGATGACCAGCACCGAGGTCCAGGTGGAGACCCGCCTGAGCAACGACACATGAGCAAGCTGCTGCTGATCCAGCCCAAAGCCGAGGATATTTCCGGCCAGCCCATCCTGCGTCCGCTGCCCAACGCCAAGTGCCGCAGCATCGGTCCCTTCGTATTCTTCGACCATATCCTGGGCAAGGCCTATGCCCCTGGCAGCGGCCTGAACATCAACCAGCACCCGCATATCGGCCTGTCTACCCTCACCTATCTGTTCGAGGGCGAGCTGCAGCACAAGGACAGCCTCGGCTCCGACCAGGTGGTGAAGCCCGGCGACGTCAGCTGGATGACCGCCGGGCGTGCCGTCGCTCACGTCGAGCGCACCCCGCAGCACTTATGGCGGAGCGGCTCGCGCCTGCATGGCCTGCAGGTCTGGCTGGCCCTGCCGCAGGCGCGCGAGGAAGGCGAGCCAAGCTATAGCCACCACCCGGCAGCCAGTCTGCCGCGCAGCGAATCCATGGGTGTACAGATCACCCTGATCGCCGGCTCAGGCTTCTGCCTGGAGTCACCCGTTCCCATGCACTCGCCCACCCTGTATGCCGAGCTCAAGCTGCAAGCGGGCGCCAGCCTGCTGATCCCTGCCGAGCACCGCGAGCGGGCGCTGTATCTGATCGAGGGTGAGGCCAGACTGGAGGACACCGACCTGCCGCAGCGCAGCCTAGCCGTGCTGCCGGAAGGCGAAGAACTGCTGCTCAGCGCCTGCGGCGAATGTCACCTGGCACTGATCGGCGGTGAGCCGCTGGGGCCGCGGCGCCTGTACTGGAACTTCGTCGCCACTGACGCGGCCCTGCTCGAGCGCGCCAAGCGGGACTGGGCGAACGGCGATTGGCCGAAGGTACCCGGGGAAACCGCGCGCATAGAACTGCCGCGCTAGAGTGCCTGCGCGCCTTCGAACCAGGCCAGCTTGTCGCGCAGCTGCACCACCTCACCGACGATCACCAGGGTCGGCGCATGCACTTCATGCTCGGCCACCAGCTGCGGCAGGCTGGCCAGGGTGCCAGTGAATACCCGCTGATTCTGCGTGGTGCCCTGCTGCACCAGCGCCGCAGGCGTATCGCCGCCGCGCCCGTGGGCAATCAGCTCGCTGCAGATCTGCGGCAGCCCTACCAGGCCCATGTAGAACACCAGGGTCTGCCCCGGCGCTACCAGATCGGTCCAGGGCAAATCACAGCTGCCGTCCTTGAGATGGCCGGTGACGAAGCGTACCGACTGTGCATGGTCGCGGTGGGTCAAGGGGATGCCCGCATAGGCTGCGCAACCCGACGCCGCCGTGATCCCCGGTACCACCTGGAAGGGAATGCCTTCGGCGGCCAGCTCCTCGATTTCCTCGCCGCCACGCCCGAAGATGAACGGATCGCCGCCCTTCAGGCGCAGCACGCGCTTGCCGGCCTTGGCCAGATCCACCAGACGACGGTTGATCTGCTCCTGCGGCACGGCATGTTCGGCGCGCTGCTTGCCTACGTAGATGCGCTCGGCATCGCGCCGGCACAGTTCGATGATGGCCGGCGCCACCAGGCGGTCGTAGAGCACCACGTCGGCCTGCTGCATCAGACGCAGGGCGCGGAAGGTCAGCAGGTCGGGATCGCCCGGGCCTGCGCCAACCAGATAAACCTCACCGAGAAACTGCTCCCGGCCGCCGGCGATCTTTTCCTCCAGCAGACGCTGCGCCTCTGCCGGTTTGCCGGCAAACATGCTTTCGGCAATCTGCCCCTGGAATACCTCTTCCCAGAACACCCGACGGCGCTGCACATCGGGCAACAGAGCCTTGACCTGGGCGCGGAAGCGCTTGGCCAGCCCGGCCAGCTGACCATAGGTGGCCGGAATCCAGGTTTCGATCTTGGCGCGGATCAGCCGTGCCAGTACCGGCGCATCACCACCGCTGGTGACCGCTACGATCAGCGGCGAGCGATCGACGATGGCCGGGAAAATCACGCTGCACAGCGCCGGCGCATCCACCACATTGACCGGTACACCCCGCACCTGGGCCTCGGCCGAGATACGCGCGTTGAGCGGTTCGTCATCCGTCGCGGCGATCACCAAGACCACGTCCTGCAGATCGTCACTCTGGTAGCCGCGCAGCAGACAATTACCTGCCCCCGCCATGGCTTGCAGCTCGTCACGAATGGCCGGCGCCACCACCCGCAGGCGCGCACCGGCATCGGCCAGCAGGCGCGCCTTGCGCAGCGCCACCTCACCGCCGCCGACAACCAGCACCAGGCGGCCTTGAAGCTTATGGAACAGCGGTAGGAAATCCATGACTCACTCTCGTCGCAGGTAAAAAAACGGGGCGGCCCTCGCCACCCCGCATCGTGCCTCCGTCATCGGCTCAGCCGATCACGTCCAGCCCGCCCATGTACGGTTTCAGCACCTCTGGCACGCGGATGCTGCCGTCGGCTTGCTGGTAGTTCTCCAGCACCGCCACCAGGGTACGCCCCACTGCCAGGCCGGAGCCATTGAGGGTGTGTACCAGTTCCGGCTTGCCGGTCTCCGGGTTGCGGTAGCGCGCCTGCATGCGACGGGCCTGGAAGTCGCCGCAGTTGGAGCAGGAGGAAATTTCGCGGTACTTGTCCTGGCTCGGCACCCAGACTTCCAGGTCGTAGGTCTTCACAGCACTGAAGCCCATGTCGCCGGTGCACAGCGCCAGCTTGCGGTACGGCAGTTCGAGCAGCTGCAGCACGCGTTCGGCGTTGGCGGTCATGCCTTCCAGCGCATCGAAGGATTTGCTCGGCTCGACGATCTGCACCATCTCGACCTTGTCGAACTGGTGTTGACGAATCATGCCGCGAGTGTCGCGACCGGAAGCACCGGCCTCGCTGCGGAAGCACGGGGTATGGGCGACGAACTTCAGCGGCAGCTGCTTGGCATCGAGGATCTCGCCGGAGACGATGTTGGTCAGCGACACCTCGGCAGTCGGGATCAGGTAGAAGTCCGCCTCGCCCTCGCGGCTGATCTTGAACAGGTCTTCCTCGAACTTCGGCAGCTGACCGGTGCCCTGCAGCGCCGGGGCCTGTACCAGGTACGGGGTGTAGGCCTCTTCGTAGCCGTGCTCGCCGGTGTGCAGGTTGATCATGAACTGGGCCAGGGCACGGTGCAGACGGGCGATGGGGCCGCGCAGCAGGGCGAAACGGGCACCGGACAGTTTGGCGGCGGTCTCGAAGTCCAGCCAGCCATGCTGCTCGCCGAGGGCGACGTGATCCTTGATTTCAAAATCGAAGCTGCGCGGCGTGCCCCAGCGCGCCACTTCGACGTTGCCGTCCTCGTCCTCGCCCACCGGCACCGACTCGTGCGGCAGGTTGGGGATGTTCAGCAGCAGGTTGTCGAGTTCGGTCTGGATGCTGTCCAGCTCGCGCTTGCCCTCTTCCAGCTCGCTGCCCATCTTGTCGACTTCCGCCAGCAGCGGTGCGATGTCCTCGCCACGCGCCTTGGCCTGACCGATAGACTTGGAACGGGCATTGCGCTCGGCCTGCAGCTGTTCGGTACGGGTCTGTACCGATTTGCGCTGGCTTTCGAGCGCCTCGAAGCGCGCAACATCCAGTTGAAAACCACGAGTAGCCAGGCGGGCGGCCACTTCTTCGAGCTGGCCACGGACGAGTTTGGAATCGAGCATGTAACTCTCTCAACGAATCAAAATGAAACGACGCAGGGTCGGTTGACGATGCTGCGCAGTTTACGGACTTAGGACCGGCAAGCCGAGCCTTAATTGCGCGCCAGGCTCATGCCGAGCCAGGCCGCCAGCAGGCCACCCACCACACTGGTGAGCAGATACCCCAGTGCCATGCCCCAGCGCCCCTGCTCCAGCAGGCGCAGCACTTCCAGGCTGAAACTGGAGAAAGTGGTGAGACCACCCAGCACCCCGGTCAGGATACCGGTGCGCAGTGCCAGCGGCAGATCGGTACGGGTCAGGAACCAGGTGGCCAGAAAGCCGATGGCCAGGCAACCGATCAGGTTTACCGCCAGGGTCGCCAGATAGAAATGACGCGGGGCCTGGGCAGCCACCCAATGGGAAACCCAAAAACGCAGGCATGAGCCCAGGGCGCCTCCGGCTGCAACCGCCAGCACAACCTTGATCATGTGCGCCGTTTCCTCGGGCTCTGGCGGTCGAGCTCAGCCAGGCGCTGCAGCTTCTCGCGAATTTTCAGCTCCAGCCCACGCGGCACCGGGTCGTAGTAGCGCTGCGGCTGCAACTGTTCAGGGAAATAGTCCTCCCCGGCGGCGTATGCCTCCGGCTCGTCATGGGCATAACGATACTCGTCGCCGTAGCCAAGCTGCTTCATCAACTTGGTCGGCGCATTGCGCAGGTGCAGCGGCACCTCCAGCGAACCGTGCTCGGCTGCATCGCGCAGGGCGGCCTTGAAGCCCATGTACACCGCGTTGCTCTTCGGCGCGCAAGCCAGGTACACCACGGCCTGAGCGAC
Source organism: Pseudomonas sp. zbq_18 (assembly GCF_043102245.1). Taxonomy (NCBI): domain Bacteria; kingdom Pseudomonadati; phylum Pseudomonadota; class Gammaproteobacteria; order Pseudomonadales; family Pseudomonadaceae; genus Pseudomonas; species Pseudomonas sp. zbq_18. The sequence continues at coordinate 182,377 of NZ_JBICIT010000019.1, forward strand.
CGCCAGCTCACCCTCCGGGCTGCCCAGACGCTCCTGCACATCCCAGGCATTCAGGCACAGGGTCAAGGCCCGCGGATCGGCATTGCCGATATCCTCGCTGGCCATGCGCACCACGCGCCGCGCCAGGTACAGCGGATCGCAGCCACCGTCGATCATGCGTGCATACCAGTACAGCGCCGCATCCGGATTGGAGCCGCGCACCGATTTGTGCAGCGCGGAAATCTGGTCGTAGAAGGCCTCGCCCCCCTTGTCGAAGCGGCGCCGGCTGTCGCCCAGCAGGTTGTGCAGCAACTCAGGCCCAATCTCGTCACCGTCCTCGGCCAGGTCGGCGGCGTTCTCCAGCAGGTTGAGCAGGCGCCGGCCATCGCCATCGGCGGCGGCCAGCAGGATCTGGAAGCTCTCTTCGGGCAACGACAGGTTGCGCTTGCCGAGTCCCTTGTCCTCGCCCAGTGCGCGCGCCACCAGCTTGCGCATGGCCTCCTCGTCGAGACTCTTGAGCACGTACACGCGAGCTCGCGACAGCAGCGCGTTATTCAGCTCGAACGAGGGGTTCTCGGTGGTGGCGCCGATGAAGATCAGCGTGCCGTCTTCGACATAGGGCAGAAAGGCGTCCTGCTGGCTCTTGTTGAAGCGGTGCACCTCGTCGACGAAGAGGATGGTGCGGCGGCCGTACTGGGCGGCCTGCTGCTTGGCCACCTCTACCGACTGGCGGATTTCCTTCACACCGGACAATACGGCGGAAATCGTCTCGAAATGCGCCTCGGAAACCTGGGCCAGGAGCTTGGCCAGGGTGGTCTTGCCGACCCCGGGCGGGCCCCAGAAGATCATCGAGTGCAGCGCACCCTGCTCCAGGGCCTCGCGCAGCGGCTTGCCGTGGCCCAGCACGTGCTCCTGGCCGACGTATTCCTCCAGGCTGGTGGCGCGCAAGCGCGCAGCCAGAGGCTGGGCGACAGGCGCGGCACGGAACAGGTCCACCAGAATTCCTTATTCCTGGATGACGTCGGCGCCTTCCGGCACCTGGAAGTCGAACAGACCGGCATCCAGCTTCTCGTTCATCTTCACGCCGAGAAACAGGATGTTGGTGCGCTGACCGATGCTGTCGATCAGCTGCATGTCGTTGATCACGCCCTTGCGGAAAGACAGGCGCAGGTTGTCGAACAGGCTGTCCTTGGCCTTGGGCTTGAGGATGAAGTCGACCACATCGCCGCCTTCCTTGTGGGTGATTTCGAAGTTCTCGCGAATCTTCGACACGTCACCGGAGAGCAGCAGCGCCGGGGTGTGGGTCAGGCGCTGATCCAGGGTCTGGATGGTCACCTGCATCAGGTCCGGGTCGTACAGCCAGACTTTCTGGCCGTTGGACACCAGCAGCTGCTCCTGTGGTGCATCGGTGTGCCAGCGGAACAGGCCAGGACGCTTGAGCGCCATCTGCCCGGAGGTTTCCTGCAACTGGGTGCCAGAGCCATCGAGGGTCAGCTGGGAGAAGCGCCCGCTCAGAGTCTGCGCCTGGTCGAGCAAGCCAGTCAGGCGCTTGACCGCGGCCTCGTCGTCGGCATGGGCAAATACGGGGCTGCAGGCCAGCGCGGCCAGCAGCAGCATGCGAATCAGGCGCATGGAAATCCTCTTTCGTCAGTCTCGGGAAGGCCCTGGCGCTATGACCTCGCGCGAGCCATTGGTGTTCATTGGCGTGACTACGCCCGCCATTTCCATCGCTTCAATCATGCGCGCGGCGCGGTTGTAGCCGATCTTCAGCTTGCGCTGCACGGCAGAGATGGAGGCGCGACGGCTTTCCAGCACGAAGTTGACGGCCTCGTCGTACAGCGGGTCTTCCTCGCTGCCCTCACTGCCCTCTCCGCTGCCACCACCCTCGAAGCCGCTGCCGGACTCTTCAACGCCGGCGAGGATGTCTTCGATGTAATCCGGCGCGCCACGCTGCTTCCAGGCCTCGACCACGCGGTGCACTTCGTCGTCGGAGACGAAGGCGCCGTGCACGCGAATCGGCAAGCCAGTGCCGGGCGGTAGGTAGAGCATGTCACCGTGGCCCAGCAGTTGCTCGGCGCCACCCTGGTCGAGAATGGTGCGCGAGTCGATCTTGCTGGACACCTGGAACGCCATGCGGGTCGGGATGTTGGCCTTGATCAGGCCAGTGATCACGTCCACCGAGGGGCGCTGGGTGGCGAGGATCAGGTGGATACCGGCGGCACGCGCCTTCTGGGCGATTCGAGCGATCAGCTCTTCGACCTTCTTGCCGACGATCATCATCATGTCGGCGAATTCGTCGACCACCACCACGATGGTCGGCAGAGTCTTCAGCAGCGGCGCCTCGTCTTCCATCGACTGACGCTTGTACAGCGGATCGGACAATGGTGTGCCGGCCTCCTCGGCATCCTTCACCTTGCGATTGAAGCCGGCCAGGTTACGCACGCCCATGGCCGCCATCAGCTTGTAACGGCGCTCCATCTCGGCCACCGACCAGCGCAGGGCATTGGCGGCCTCCTTCATGTCGGTCACCACCGGGCACAGCAAGTGCGGGATGCCTTCGTAGATGGACAGTTCGAGCATCTTCGGGTCGATCATGATCATCCGCGCCTCTTCCGGCGTGGACTTGAACAGGATCGACAGGATCATGGCGTTGACCCCGACCGACTTACCGGAGCCAGTGGTACCAGCTACCAGCAAGTGCGGCATTTTCGCCAGATCGGTGATGATCGGCTTGCCGCCAATATCGTGGCCGAGCGCCAGGGTGACCGGCGACTTGGCGTCGTCGTACTCGTTGGACGACAGCACCTCGGAGAAGCGCACGATCTGGCGGTCCTCGTTGGGAATCTCGATGCCGACCGTGGTCTTGCCGGGAATGACCTCGACCACCCGCACGCTGATCACTGCCAACGAACGGGCCAGGTCCTTAGCCAGGTTGGAAATCCGGCTGACCTTGACGCCTACGCCCGGCTGGATCTCGAAACGCGTGATCACCGGGCCCGGATGCACGGACTCGACCACCACCTCAACACCGAACTCCTTGAGCTTGATCTCCAGCAAGCGCGACATCGCCTCCAGGGACTCGGGGGAGAAGCTCTTCTGTTTTTTCTCGGCCACATCGAGGATGGAAATTGGCGGCAGCGTGCCTGCTACCGCAGCATCTTCGAATAACGGAACCTGCTTTTCCTTGAGTACACGTTTACTCGGCTCCACCGCCTTGGGCGGTGGCGGTGGTGCAATCGTCGGCGCCGGGCGGCTCTCGCGCTCGCTCATGTGCTTGTTCAGGGACTCTTCCCGAGCGATCAGACGTTCCTTGACCTTCGCCTGTTCGCGTCGGTCGGACACGATGGGAGCGGCAACCTCGATGACTCGCTCATCGACTTCGCGCAGCTGGGCGACCAGTTGCTTGCGCTGCACACGGGCTTCCCACCAGCGAGTGATCAGGCTCTGCACCAACTCGATCAGATCGAGGGTGATCTTGCCAGTCAGGTCCATCACCTTGAACCACGACAGGTCGGTGAACGCCGTCAGGCCGAAGAGGAACAGTGACAGGAACAGCAAGGTGCTGCCTTGAATATTCAATGCGCCGACAGCCAGAGCGCTGAGACTCTCACCCAGGGCACCGCCGGCGGATGCCGGCAGACCACTGTTGTCTTGGAAGTGAATATCGGCCAGCGCCGCGCCTGCCAGCACCAGGAACACCAGACCGATCAGGCGCCAGGAGAACATCCAGCCGTTCCACTGCCACGGCTGATGCCGGGCGCGGAATACTTGCCAGGTCCTGACGGCCAGCAGCAGCGGAAAAATGTAGGCGAAGTAGCCGAGCGCCATAAACAGGATATCGGCGAACCAGGCACCTGCGCGCCCTGCCGCATTGTGTACCTGCGCGGAGCTGCTGGTGTGACTCCAACCCGGATCGTTCTGGTTGTAGGTCAGCAGAGCCATCCACAGGATCAGGCAGAGCGCTCCCAGGGCGATCAGCGCACCCTCTTTGAGGCGGTACTGCAAGTGCTGGCGCCAGGCCGGGACCTGAGCAGTTGTGCTGGAATTCTTCAAAACGCGGTCATTCCTGCGCCCGGGGCGCGATTGGCGATAGGCGGAACACGAAAAGGCGCGACCATTGTACAAATTTACAGGTATCACGCTAGGCGCGGCGTCGTTTTGCCGGCCTCCCTTGCATCGGGTAGGATACTTGGCAATCCCTTACGTGCGGCTCAATTGGAGCATGCATTCTCTTTTGTGACAAAGGCTTATGAGGTCTTTTTATGAGCGAAGTCAAGCATTCACGCCTGATCATTCTGGGCTCCGGCCCGGCCGGTTACACCGCCGCCGTCTACGCTGCCCGCGCCAACCTCAAGCCCGTTGTTATCACCGGCATCCAGCCCGGCGGCCAGCTGACCACCACCACCGAAGTCGACAACTGGCCGGGTGACGTCCATGGCTTGACTGGCCCAGCGCTTATGCAGCGCATGCAGGAACACGCCGAGCGTTTCGATACCGAGATCGTCTACGACCACATCCACACCGCCGAGTTGCAAAGCAAGCCCTTCACCCTCAAGGGCGATAGCGGCACCTATACCTGCGACGCACTGATCATCGCCACCGGCGCCAGCGCTCAGTATCTCGGCCTGCCCTCCGAAGAAGCCTTCGCCGGCAAGGGCGTTTCCGCTTGCGCGACTTGCGACGGCTTCTTCTATCGCAACCAGGTGGTCTGCGTGGTTGGCGGCGGTAACACCGCCGTCGAAGAAGCCCTGTACCTGTCGAATATCGCCAAGGAAGTACACCTGATCCACCGCCGCGACAAACTGCGCTCGGAGAAGATCCTGCAGGACAAGCTGTTCGACAAAGCCGCCAACGGCAATGTACGCCTGCACTGGAACCACACCCTCGACGAAGTACTCGGCGACAACACCGGCGTCACTGGTGTACGCCTCAAGAGCACCGCAGACGGCAGCACTCAGGAGCTGCAACTGGCGGGCGTCTTCATTGCCATCGGCCACAAGCCGAACACCGACCTGTTCAACGGGCAGCTGGAGATGCGCGACGGCTATCTGGTGGTCCAGGGCGGAAGCGAGGGCAATGCCACCGCCACCAGCATCGAAGGCGTTTTCGCTGCTGGCGACGTGGCCGATCATGTCTATCGCCAGGCCATCACCTCGGCAGGCGCCGGCTGCATGGCCGCGCTGGACGCCGAGAAATACCTCGACGCCTAAGGACAGAGGGCGGGTCATTACACCTGCCCTACCCGCCATGCTGACCTGGCTGCAACGCGACTCACTGGAGTTCCCACCGCTAAACAAGGCGCTAAGGGAACCCGAAGGCCTGCTAGCAGCTGGCGGAGACCTGTCAGCCGCACGCCTCATTGCGGCTTATCGGCATGGCTGTTTTCCCTGGTTTGCAGAAGGACAACCGCTGCTCTGGTGGTCGCCCGACCCACGCACAGTGCTATTTCCGGAAGAATTCCACCTGTCGCGCAGCCTGGCCAAGCTACTGCGCCAACAGCGGTTTCACGTCACCTTCGACACAGATTTCGCCGGCGTCATCCAAGGCTGCGCTGCACCTCGCGACTACGCCGACGGCACCTGGATCACCCGCAACATGCAGGACGCTTATATCGAGCTGCACCGACTCGGACACGCCCACTCTGTTGAGGTCCGGGATGGCGAGCAGCTGGTCGGCGGCCTTTATGGCCTGGCCATGGGAAGACTGTTTTTCGGCGAGTCCATGTTCAGCCGCGTCGATAACGCCTCCAAAGTCGGCTTTGCCACGCTGGTTGGAAAGCTTCACGAATGGGATTTCGCCATGATCGACTGCCAGATGCCGACCAATCACCTGCACAGCTTCGGCGCCCGCCCGATTCCGCGCGGCGAGTTTGCCGATTATCTACACCGCTTCCTGGATCAACCTAGCACAGCCAACTGGCGCACCTGAGATGCCCCGGTGGTAGCCACCGGAATGCTGTCATACACTTGCCCAAGGGGTTTCCCGAGGGTTGACCATGACCGAGCTGGCTCGTCTCAAGTTCTACGCCACTCAGCCACATCCATGCAGCTATCTGCCCGAAGAGCAGGCGACTACCCTGTTCCTCGATCCCAGCCAGCCTATGGATGTGCAGGTCTATGCTGAGCTTTCAGAGATGGGCTTTCGCCGCAGCGGCGACCACCTCTACCGCCCCCACTGCCAGCGCTGCACGGCCTGCATTCCGGCGCGCATCCCTGCCGATCAGTTCATCCCCGACCGCCAACAAAAGCGCATTCTCAAACGCAACGCCGACATTCAGGTGACCTCGGTAAGGCCTGCGTTCAGCGAGGAATACTACGACCTCTATGTGCGCTACATAGAGCAGCGCCACGCCGATGGTGACATGTACCCGCCGAGCCGCGAGCAGTTCAGCACCTTCCTGGTACGTGACCTCCCCTTCGCCCGCTTTTACGAGTTCCGCCTGTCAGGTCGCCTGGTTGCCATCGCTGTAACCGATCTCTTGCCGAACGGTCTTTCGGCCGTATACACCTTCTACGACCCGCTCGAAGAAAAGCGCAGCCTCGGCCGCTTTGCCATCCTCTGGCAGATTGGCGAAACCGCACGCCTTGGCCTGCAGGCTGTCTACCTGGGCTATTGGATCAAGAACTGCCGAAAGATGAACTATAAGACCCAGTACCGCCCCATCGAGCTTTTCGTCAACCAACGCTGGACCATCCTGACTTGAGCGCCGGGTAACTCAGCCCCCACAAACGACCTTTGAGCGACAGCCAGGCGTTTCCCGACCCGCCAGCCACTTGGCGTTACATATCGTTTTCGGGCACAATGCACGCCGCTTTTGCTCGGGCACCACGCGCCGGGCCAATCTTTTGGATACCGAGGGCTTTACTGCATGTCGAAAGAAGACAGCTTCGAAATGGAAGGTACTGTCGTCGACACCCTGCCCAACACCATGTTCCGTGTGGAGTTGGAAAACGGGCACGTCGTTACCGCGCACATCTCCGGCAAGATGCGCAAGAACTACATCCGCATTCTGACTGGCGACAAGGTCCGCGTCGAACTGACGCCGTACGACCTGAGCAAGGGCCGCATCACCTACCGCGCCCGCTGATTCCCACAAAGCGGAATCCGAATGCAAAAACGCCCGGCAATGCCGGGCGTTTTCGTTAACGCTCTATCCATCAAGCAGGCTCTGCCGTGGTCTCGAACTCGAAATGCAATTCGCCGTTCTCGAGATCGACATGCACCACACCGCCATGCTCGGCCAGCTCCCCGAACAGAATCTCCTCGGCCAACGGCCGCTTGATCTTGTCCTGAATCAACCGCGCCATGGGGCGGGCGCCCATCTGCACATCGTAGCCACGCTCGGCCAGCCAGCCACGCGCCGCATCACTGACTTCCAGCTGTACCCGCTTGTCCTCCAGTTGCGCCTGCAGCTCGGTCAGGAACTTGTCGACGATGCTCTTGATGGTCTCGTGACTCAACCGGCCGAACTGGATGATGGTATCCAGTCGGTTACGGAACTCCGGCGTGAAGCTCTTCTTAATCACTTCCATAGCATCGGTGGAATGATCCTGCTGAGTGAAACCGATGGAGGCACGAGCTGCCGTTTCAGCACCGGCATTGGTGGTCATGACCAGGATCACATTGCGGAAGTCCGCCTTGCGCCCATTGTTGTCGGTCAGCGTACCGTGATCCATCACCTGCAACAGCAGATTGAAGACCTCCGGGTGGGCTTTCTCTATCTCATCCAGCAGCAACACACAGTGCGGCTGCTTGGTGATGGCCTCGGTGAGTAGACCGCCCTGATCGAATCCAACATAACCGGGCGGCGCACCGATCAGGCGCGACACGGTGTGGCGCTCCATGTACTCGGACATATCGAAGCGCACCAGCTCAATGCCCATGGCCTTGGCCAGCTGGCGCGCCACTTCGGTCTTGCCAACCCCGGTAGGGCCGGCGAAGAGGAAGGAGCCAACCGGCTTGTCCGGCGCCTTGAGGCCGGCGCGAGACAGTTTGATGGCCGTGGACAGCGAGTCGATCGCCGCATCCTGACCGAACACGGTCAACTTGAGATCGCGCTCCAGGTTGCGCAGTAGTTCCTTGTCGGAACTGCTGACATGCTTCGGCGGAATCCGAGCGATCTTCGCCACGATATCCTCGACCTGAGCAACCTCGATGCGCTTGGCGCGCTTCTCCTCCGGCTGCAGGCGCTGATACGCGCCCGCCTCATCGATCACGTCGATTGCCTTGTCCGGCATGTGTCTATCATTGATATAGCGAGCAGCCAGCTCGGCTGCCGCACGCAGCGCTTCGTCGCTGTACTCGATATGGTGATGCTGCTCGAAACGCGCCTTGAGCCCTTTGAGAATACCGACGGTATCCTCCACCGAAGGCTCGGTAACATCGACCTTCTGAAAGCGACGCGCCAAAGCGCGATCTTTCTCGAAGATGCCGCGAAACTCCTGGAATGTGGTCGAGCCGATGCAACGAATCTCACCCGAAGACAGCAGCGGCTTGAGCAGGTTGGATGCATCCATCACGCCGCCAGACGCAGCGCCGGCGCCAATGATGGTGTGAATTTCGTCGATGAACAGGATGGCGTGCGGACGCTTGCGCAACTCGTTGAGCAGCGCCTTGAAACGCTTCTCGAAGTCGCCGCGATACTTGGTGCCGGCCAGCAATGCACCCAGATCGAGGGAGTAAACCACGCTTTCCGACAGCAGGTCGGGTACCTGTCCATCGACGATACGCTTGGCCAGACCTTCGGCAATTGCCGTCTTACCGACACCCGCCTCACCCACCAGCAAGGGGTTGTTCTTGCGTCGACGGGCCAGAATCTGCGCGACGCGCTCAACCTCATGTTCACGACCAACCAACGGATCGATCCGGCCTTGCCTCGACAGCTCATTCAGGTTGCTGGCATAGGCATCCAGTGGATTGCCGGAAGTAGAAGACTCGCCGCCCTCCTCATCCTGCATCTCCTGCTCGCTCTCGCTGTGATCGACATGGCCGGGCACCTTGGAAATGCCATGGGCGATGTAGTTGACCACGTCGATACGCGCAACGCTTTGCTGCTTCAACAGGAATACAGCCTGGCTTTCCTGCTCACTGAAGATCGCCACTAGCACGTTGGCGCCAGTGACCTCGCGCTTGCCGGAGCTTTGCACATGGAAGACCGCACGCTGCAGGACGCGCTGAAAGCCGAGCGTAGGCTGCGTTTCACGCTCTTCATCGTGCTGAGGGATGAGCGGCGTGGTGGAGTCGATGAACTCCTGAAGATCGTGCCGCAGCTTGTCGAGGTTCGCACCGCAGGCGCGCAACACGGTTGCTGCGGCCTCGTTATCCAGCAAAGCCAGCAGCAGGTGCTCGACCGTCATGAATTCATGGCGCTTGGCACGTGCCTCCTTGAAGGCCAGATTGAGGGTGACTTCCAGCTCTCGATTCAACATAGCTTCACCTCTTGCCCAAGCGGGACGACTTCAGTCGTCCTTTTCTATCTCACAGAGTAGCGGATGCTGGCTATCCCGGGCGTACTGGTTGACCTGCATTGCCTTGGTCTCTGCGATATCACGGGTAAACAGTCCACACACTGCCTTTCCTTCGGTATGAACCGTCAGCATGACCTTGGTAGCCTGCTCACGATTCATTCCAAAAAACACCTCCAGCACTTCGACCACGAAATCCATGGGGGTGTAATCATCGTTAAACATCAGAACCTTATACATCGGCGGAGCCTGCAACGCGGGCTTCGCCTCCTGCACCGCCAATCCAGAGGAATCATCCTCATGGGCATCCGGTCGATCCTGATTGAATGTTAGTCGAATCTGGCTACATGAAAGCATGCTGAACTGAATGCGTCTGGGTCGGTCGGAAGGTGATGCTAGACGTATTTTGACAGGCTTCGCAGCCGCCCGTCCTAGCACCTTGACTAAAGATGAAACGGTGTTACAAACAGTGAATACCCACCTTGGGTATCGGGGCTCCGCGGCTCGTGCCATCAAGGCCGAAGTCGGGCGTGGGGCTGAAGTGGATGATACTCCAGTGATGGAGTCCTTTGCAGAGGGATGTCAGCATGCTTAGCGGTAAGGTCAAGTGGTTCAACAACGCCAAGGGCTACGGTTTCATCGTGGCCGACGGCCGAGATGAGGACCTGTTCGCCCATTACTCGGCTATCCAGATGGACGGCTATAAGACTCTCAAGGCCGGCCAAGCGGTCAAGTTCGATATTGTGCAGGGCCCGAAAGGCTTGCATGCAGTCAATATCAGCTCGGCTCTGGCAACCAGTGAATCCCCGGCAGCCACCAGTATGCCGCAAAGCACTCCGATAGAAGCCTGAAAAGAGCGATCCAATAAAAAGGCCGGTCAGTTGACCGGCCTTTTTTGTGACCACTAATCACTTACATGTGCGCGATCAGGGCATCGCCGAACTGCGAGCAAGACAGCAGCTTGGCGCCATCCATCAGACGCTCGAAGTCATAGGTCACGGTCTTGGCACCGATGGCGCCATTGGTGCCCTTGATGATTAGGTCGGCAGCTTCGGTCCAGCCCATGTGGCGCAGCATCATCTCGGCAGAGAGGATCACGGAGCCCGGGTTCACCTTGTCCTGACCGGCATACTTCGGCGCGGTGCCGTGAGTCGCCTCGAACATGGCAATGGTGTCGGACAGGTTGGCACCCGGAGCGATACCGATGCCGCCCACTTCCGCCGCCAGGGCGTCGGACAGGTAGTCGCCGTTCAGGTTCAGGGTGGCGATCACGTCGTACTCGGCCGGACGCAGCAGAATCTGCTGCAGCATGGCGTCGGCAATGGCATCCTTGACCACGATGGTCTTGCCGGTTTTCGGGTTCTTGAACTGCATCCAAGGGCCGCCATCCAGCAACTCGGCACCGAACTCGTCGCGAGCTACTTCATAGCCCCAATCTTTGAAGGCACCTTCGGTGAACTTCATGATGTTGCCTTTGTGCACGATGGTCATGGAGCTACGATCGTTGTCGACCGCGTACTGCAGAGCCTTGCGCACCAGACGCTTGGTACCCTCTTTCGAGACCGGCTTGACGCCGATACCGCAGTCCTGATCGAAACGGATCTTGGTGACGCCCATTTCTTCCTTCAGGAACTTGATGACCTTCTCGGCCTCAGGGGAGCCGGCTTTCCACTCGATGCCGGCATAGATGTCTTCGGAGTTCTCGCGGAAGATGGTCATGTCAACGTCGCCAGGCTTCTTCACCGGGCTCGGCACACCTTCGAACCAACGCACCGGACGCAGGCAGACATAAAGGTCAAGCTCCTGACGTAGCGCCACGTTAAGCGAGCGAATACCACCGCCAACCGGGGTAGTCAGCGGCCCCTTGATGGAAACGACGTAGTCACGCACGGCTTCCAGGGTTTCTTTCGGCAACCAGGTGTCCTGATCGTATACCTGAGTGGCTTTTTCGCCGGCGTAGACTTCCATCCAGGCGATCTTGCGCTCGCCGCCATAGGCTTTTTCGACGGCCGCATCGACGACCTTGATCATGACCGGACTGATGTCGACACCGATACCATCGCCCTCAATAAAAGGGATGATCGGGTTGTTCGGCACGTTCAGGGACATATCTGCGTTGACAGTAATCTTGCTGCCGTTCGCAGGCACCTGGATCTTCTGGTATCCCATGTTGGGCTCCTTGTGAGTGACTCGCTCGTGACCATCTAGCCTAGCCTAGCTGGCAGGGCTCAACCACCTCTGCAATGGTCTAAAAAGACCGACCGCGCTACCCGGACTTGAGTAATGGTATACTTCTCGGATGACCTAACAGTCTCGAGGTCCGAGCAGTCTGGGACCAGACTCTCCCCTCGCTGCCGCCTGGCCATCACCCTGGTCTGGAGGCACATCGCTCTACTGGCGCCCCAATATCCCCGCGGCAAATCTCGATGCTGGCTCGCCGAGCCGGACGAAAGCGCTCACCAAGGCGTATCGAGACTCTGTGCGCGCCCAGCAAAGAAGAGAGTCATAGTAGATGTCCAATCGTTCGAAGATTACCTACACCTTCACCGACGAAGCCCCAGCCCTCGCCACCTACTCCTTACTGCCCATCGTCAAAGCCTTTGCCGCCTCTGCCGATATCGACGTCGAAACCCGCGACATCTCTCTTTCAGGCCGCATCCTCGCCGCTTTCACTGACAAACTCGGTGACAAAGCCATCGAAGACGATCTGGCCTACCTGGCCCGTCTGGCAACCGCTCCCGAAGCCAATATCATCAAACTACCGAACATCAGTGCCTCAGTACCCCAGCTGAAAGGCGCCATCGCCGAGCTGCAGGCCCAGGGCTACGACATTCCGAATTACCCGGAAGACCCGCAGAGCGAAGAAGAAAAAGACACCCGCGCCCGCTACGCCAAGGTGCTCGGTAGCGCAGTGAACCCGGTACTACGCGAAGGTAACTCCGACCGCCGCGCCCCTGCCGCCGTCAAAGCGTACGCCCGCAAGCACCCGCACAGCATGGGCCAGTGGAATATGGCTTCGCGCTCGCACGCCGACTACATGCGCGGCGGCGACTTCTTCTCCAGCGAGCAGTCCATCACCATGGCCAAGGCCGGTGACGTGCGCATTGAGTTCGTCGGCAAGGATGGCAAGGTCGAAGTCAAGAAGACCCTGTCCCTGCAAGAAGGCGAAGTCCTCGACAGCATGTTCATGAGCTGCCAGGCGTTGCGTGCCTTCTTCGAAAAGACCCTGCAGGACTGCAAGGAAACCGGTGTCATGTGGTCCCTGCACGTCAAGGCGACCATGATGAAGATCTCCCACCCGATCGTTTTCGGCCACGCCGTGACCGTTTACTACAAGGATGTCTTCGACAAGTACGGCGAGCTATTCAAGGAACTGGGCGTCAACCCGAACAACGGCATCAGCAGCGTCTACGACAAGATCAAGTCGTTGCCGGCCTCGCAGCAGGAAGAAATCCTTCACGACATCCACGAGGTTTACAGTCACCGCCCGGAAATGGCGATGGTTGACTCGGTCAAGGGCATCACCAACCTGCACATCCCAAGCGACGTGATCGTCGACGCCTCCATGCCGGCGATGATCCGTAACTCCGGCCAGATGTGGGGCAAGGACGGCAAGCAGAAAGACACCAAAGCGGTAATGCCGGAAAGCACCTATGCGCGCATCTACCAGGAAATGATCAACTTCTGCAAAACCAACGGCGCCTTCGATCCCACCACCATGGGCAGCGTGTCGAACGTCGGCCTGATGGCGCAGAAAGCCGAGGAATACGGCTCTCACGACAAGACCTTCGAACTGACTGCCAGCGGCACGATGCGCGTCGTCGCCGACGACGGCAGCGTGCTGATGCAGCACGAAGTGGAAGCAGGCGACATCTGGCGCGCCTGCCAGACCAAGGACGCCGCGATCCGCGACTGGGTCAAGCTGGCCGTTACCCGCGCCCGCCAGTCCAACACCCCGGCCATTTTCTGGCTGGATCCGGAGCGCGCCCACGACAACGAGCTGCGCAAGAAAGTCGAGCTATACCTCAAGGACCACGATCTGAGCGGCCTGGATATCAGCATCAAGGGCTACAACGAAGCCATCCGCACCAGCATGGAGCGCCAGCTGCGTGGCCTGGACACCATCTCGGTGACCGGCAACGTCCTGCGCGACTACCTGACCGACCTCTTCCCGATCATGGAACTGGGCACCTCGGCCAAGATGCTGTCCATCGTCCCACTGATGGCCGGCGGCGGCATGTACGAAACCGGTGCCGGCGGCTCGGCCCCCAAGCACGTGCAGCAGCTGATCGAAGAGAACTACCTGCGCTGGGATTCGCTGGGCGAGTTCCTGGCTCTGGCCGTTTCCTTCGAAGAGGAAGGCATCAAGACCAACAACGCCAAGGCCAAAGTCCTCGGCAAGTGCCTGGACGAAGCGACCGGCAAACTGCTGGACAACAACAAGTCCCCAGCGCGCAAGGTCGGCGATATCGACAACCGTGGCAGTCACTTCTATCTGGCTATGTACTGGGCCCAGGCCCTGGCCGCGCAAAACGATGACGCCGAACTCAAGGCGCACTTCGCCCCGCTGGCCAAGACCCTGACCGAGCAGGAGGCGACCATCGTTGCCGAACTGAACGGCGCCCAGGGCAAGGCCGTCGATATTGGCGGCTACTACCGCTCCAACCCGGAGCTGACCAGCCAGGTCATGCGCCCCAGCGCCACCTTCAATGCGGCAATCGACTCACTGAGCCACTAAGTCCAGCCGTTTCGACGAAACCCCGGCCTTGCGCCGGGGTTTTCGTTTCTACAGCATGACGCCACGCACTCAAGGAGCTTCAACATGAGCTGGAATCCCCACATCACCGTCGCCACCGTCGTAGAAGACCAGGGCCGCTTCCTACTGGTCGAGGAGCTGAGCGACGGCAAGGCCGTCTTCAACCAACCTGCGGGCCATCTGGAGGCTGACGAAAGCCTGCTGCAGGCCGCACTGCGCGAAACCCTCGAAGAAACCGGCTGGGAAGTGGAGCTGACCGCCGTCACGGGCATCTACCTGTACACCGCCCCCAGCAACGGCGTGACTTACCAGCGCGTATGCTTCGCCGCCAAGCCGCTGCGCCATCTGCCAGAATCACCACTGGACGAGGGCATCATCGGCCCGCAATGGCTGACCCGCGAAGAGCTGGCCGCCCAGCCCGAGCGCTGGCGTAGCGAGTTGGTTTTGCGCTGCATCGACGACTACCTGGCAGGCGAGCGCCATAGCCTCAGCCTGATCCGCGATCCGGCCTAGCGCGGCTCAGCCTGATTCGCCGCACGGCATCCGCTCCTGATAGAATCGCCAGCTTTCCGCAGTCAGCCATCACCATTCCCATGCGCGAACCAGCCAATACCCGAGTGATCGTCGGCATGTCCGGCGGCGTCGACTCCTCCGTCTCCGCCCTTCTCCTGCTCGAACAGGGCTATCAGGTGGAAGGCCTGTTCATGAAGAACTGGGAAGAGGATGACGGCACCGAATACTGCACCGCCATGGACGATCTGGCCGACGCCCAGGCCGTGTGTGACCGTATCGGCATCAAGCTGCACACCGCCAACTTCGCCGCGGAATACTGGGACAACGTGTTCGAGCATTTCCTCGCCGAGTACAAGGCTGGACGTACGCCGAACCCGGACATCCTGTGCAACCGCGAGATCAAGTTCAAAGCCTTCCTCGACTACGCCCTCTCCCTGGGCGCCGACCTGATCGCCACCGGCCACTATGTGCGCCGCCGCGATGTCGACAGCCGTAGTGAGCTGCTCAAGGGCCTCGATCCGAACAAGGACCAGAGCTACTTCCTGCACGCCGTCGGCGGCGAGCAGATCGGCCGCACCCTGTTCCCGGTCGGAGAGCTGGAAAAGCCGCAGGTGCGTGCCATTGCCGAAAAATACGAGCTGGCCACCGCCAAGAAGAAGGACTCGACCGGCATCTGCTTCATCGGTGAACGCCGCTTCAGTGATTTCCTCAAGCAGTACCTACCGGCCCAGCCGGGTGATATCGAGACCACCGAAGGCCAGGTGATCGGCCGTCATGTAGGCCTGATGTATCACACCATCGGCCAGCGCCAGGGCCTGGGTATCGGCGGCATGAAAAACGCCGGCGACGAGCCCTGGTATGTGCTGCACAAGGACCTGAAGCGCAATGTACTGATCGTCGGCCAGGGCAATGATCACCCCTGGCTGTTCTCCCGCGCCCTGCTGGCCTCGGACATCTACTGGGTCAACCCTGTCGACCTGTCCAGCCCGCGCCGTCTTGCAGCCAAGGTACGCTATCGCCAGGCCGACCAGGCCTGCACCCTGGAGAAGACCGAGCACGGCTACCGCGCGACGTTCGACGAGCCGCAACGCGCCGTCACTCCAGGCCAGTCCGTGGTGTTCTACGACGGTGAAATCTGTCTGGGGGGCGGCGTGATCGAAGTTGCCGAACCTTGCGCCGAGGGAGCTCCGCAGGCATGAATCCGATCCAGGAACAGTTGATCGCTCTTTCCGCCGTCTTCGAGGCGGCCACCCTGGTGGACAAACTGGCCCGCACCGGCCAGGCGCCAGAAGCCCAGGTCGGCTGCCTGCTCGGCAGCCTGCTCGTGCGCGATCCGAAAAGTACGCTGGACGTCTACGGCGGCGACGATCTCAACCTGCGCGAAGGTTACAAGGCCCTGGTCGGCGCGCTGGAGCGCAG
This sequence comes from Pseudomonas sp. zbq_18, assembly GCF_043102245.1. NCBI lineage: Bacteria > Pseudomonadati > Pseudomonadota > Gammaproteobacteria > Pseudomonadales > Pseudomonadaceae > Pseudomonas > Pseudomonas sp. zbq_18. Next base: position 198,508 of record NZ_JBICIT010000019.1, read on the forward strand.
TCCGGCCAGTCTGCAGCGCGAACCGCTGCGTTATGCCCTGGCGCTGCTTGGCCTGGAGCGCCAACTGGCCAAGCGCGACGACCTGCTGCAGGTAATCGCCAGCCGCCTGGACCAAATCCATAACCAGGTTGAGCATTTCGGCATCACCCACGACAACGTGGTGGCGGCCTGCGGCGGCCTTTATCAGGACACCATCAGTACGTTCCGCCAGCGTATCCAGGTGCAGGGCGACATGCGTTTTCTCCAGCAGCCCGCCATTGCCGCCAAGGTACGCGCCCTGCTGCTGACCGGCATTCGCTCGGCTCGCCTGTGGCGCCAGCTCGGCGGCCATCGCTGGCAACTGGTGTTCAGTCGCGGCAAGCTACTCAAGGAACTCTACCCGCTGCTACGGGGCTGATATGAGCTTGCCCAGTCGCAGCATGAAGCCCATGCAGGGCGCCCTGCTGCTGGCGCTCTCTGCCCTGCTGTTCTCGCTGATGGGCGTGGGAATCCGCGAGGTCTCCAGCGGGGTCAACAACGAATCGGTGGTGTTCTTCCGCAACCTGGTCGGCGTGCTGTTCTTCCTGCCTCTGGTGCTGCTCAAGGGCACCGGCCCGCTGAAGACCGGGCGCATCAAGTCGCACCTGTGGCGCACCACCTACGGCCTGGCAGCGATGTACTGCTTCTTTTATGCCCTCGCCCACCTGCCACTGGCCGACGCCATGCTCTTCACCTACTCGGCGCCGGTGTTCACCCCCGTACTGGCCTGGTGGCTGCTCAAGGAACCCCTGACCAAACGCATGCTGATGACCACCGCTATCGGCCTGGTGGGCGTGTTAATGGTGGCCAAGCCCAGCGAAGCGCTACTCGACACTCAGGCCCTCATTGGCCTCGCCGCCAGCATCCTGGCCGCACTGGCATTCGTCTCCATCCGTGAGATGAGCGACAGCGAGCCGGCTTTTCGCATCGTCTTCTACTTCTCGCTCTTCAGCGCCCTGATCTCCGCCGTGCCGCTTACCTGGGCCTGGCAACCGCTGAGTCAGCACCAACTGGGCCTGCTGCTGGCCATCGGCCTGCTCGCCACCGTGAGCCAGATCGTCATGTCCAAGGCCTATGGCCTGGCCCCGCCAGGGCTGATCGGCCCCTTTGCGTACCTCGCCATCGTCTTTGGCGGGGTAATCGCCTGGCTGCGCTGGGGTGAGACACCGGACCTCCTGTCCCTGACGGGCGCCGCCCTGATCTTTGCCGCCAGCCTGCTCTCGATCACTCGCACGCCTTCGCGCTAAGCGGACGGGCCACCCTCAGCGACATCGTGTATGATGTGCGCCCTTTTCGTTGACCGACCTGTCCGAGAACGCCTCCATGCAGCTCTCCTCGCTCACCGCGGTTTCCCCCGTCGATGGCCGCTACGCCGGCAAAACCAGCTCCCTGCGCCCGATCTTCAGCGAATACGGCCTGATCCGCTTTCGCGTGATGGTCGAAGTCCGCTGGCTGCAGCGCCTGGCCGCCCATGAAGGCGTTGCCGAGGTCGCGCCCTTCTCCGCCGAGGCCAATGCCCTGCTCAACGAGCTGGCCGAGAACTTCGCCATCGAACACGCCGAGCGCGTGAAAGAGATCGAGCGCACCACCAACCACGACGTCAAGGCCGTGGAGTACCTGCTCAAGGAGCAGGCCGCCAAGCTGCCGGAACTGGCCGCAGTCAGCGAGTTCATCCACTTCGCCTGCACCAGCGAGGACATCAACAACCTGTCCCACGCCCTGATGTTGCGCGAAGGCCGCGACGCTGTGCTGCTGCCGCTGATGAAGCAGATCGCCGGTGCCATCCGCGAGCTGGCCGTCAAGTTCGCCGGCGTGCCGATGCTGTCGCGCACCCACGGTCAACCTGCCTCGCCGACTACCCTGGGCAAGGAACTGGCCAACGTGGTTTACCGCCTTGAGCGCCAGATCGCTCAAGTGGCCGCCGTGCCGCTACTCGGCAAGATCAACGGCGCCGTGGGCAACTACAACGCTCACCTGTCGGCCTACCCGCAGATCGACTGGGAGGCCAATGCCAAGCAGTTCATCGAAGGCGACCTGGGCCTGCAGTGGAACCCCTACACCACCCAGATCGAGCCGCACGACTACATCGCCGAGCTGTTCGACGCCATCGCCCGCTTCAACACCATCCTCATCGACTTCGACCGTGACGTCTGGGGCTACATCTCCCTCGGCTACTTCAAGCAGAAGACCGTGGCCGGCGAGATCGGCTCCTCGACCATGCCGCACAAGGTCAACCCGATCGACTTCGAGAACTCCGAAGGCAACCTGGGCATTGCCAACGCGATCTTCCAGCACCTGGCCAGCAAGCTGCCGATCTCCCGCTGGCAACGCGACCTGACCGACTCCACCGTGTTGCGCAATCTCGGTGTCGGCTTCGCCCACAGCGTCATCGCCTATGAAGCCAGCCTCAAGGGCATCGGCAAGCTGGAGCTGAACGAAGCGCGCATCGCCGAAGACCTGGATGCCTGCTGGGAAGTCCTGGCCGAGCCGATCCAGACCGTGATGCGCCGCTACGCCATCGAGAATCCCTACGAGAAGCTCAAGGAGCTGACCCGCGGCAAGGGCATCAGCCCTGACGCCCTGCTCGCCTTCATCGACGGCCTGGACATGCCGGCAGCCGCCAAGGAGGAGCTCAAGCAGCTCACCCCGGCCCGCTACATCGGCAACGCCGTCGCCCAGGCCAAGCGCGTCTGAGCGCCACCAGCCTCCATAACGCCCGGCTGAGCCGGGCGTTTTTGTTTTAGCCATTTCATCTCTTTCAAGGGCTTAGCCATGAATCCTGATACTCCTCTGCAGCTGCTGGGCGGCCTCACCCCTCGCGAGTTCCTGCGCGACTACTGGCAACAGAAGCCTCTACTGGTACGTCAGGCCATCCCCGGCTTCGAAAGCCCGATTACCGCCGACGAACTGGCCGGCCTGGCCCTGGAAGAGGAAGTCGAATCGCGCCTGGTACTGGAGCATGGCGCCCATCCCTGGGAGCTGCGCCGCGGCCCCTTCGCCGAGGACGCCTTCAGCCAGCTGCCGGAGCGCGACTGGACCCTGCTGGTGCAGGCCGTCGACCAGTTCGTGCCGGAAGTGGCCGACGTGCTCAAGGACTTCGGCTTCCTGCCCAGCTGGCGCATCGATGATCTGATGATCAGCTTCGCCGCGCCGGGCGGCAGTGTCGGCCCGCATTTCGACAACTACGACGTGTTCCTCCTGCAGGCCGAAGGCCAGCGCCGATGGAAGATCGGCCAGATGTGCGATGCCGACAGCAAACTGCTGCAGCACGCCGACCTCCGTATCCTGGCCGACTTCGAGCAGACCGACGAATGGGTGCTGGAACCGGGCGACATGCTTTACCTGCCGCCGCGCCTGGCCCACTACGGCATCGCCGAAGACGACTGCATGACCTACTCGGTCGGCTTCCGCGCCCCCAGCGCTGCCGAGGTACTGACCCACTTCACCGACTTCCTTGCCCAGTTCCTGCCGGACGAGGAGCGCTACAGCGACGCCGGCATGGCGCCGGTTGGCGACCCGCACCAAATCCAGCAGGACGCCCTCGACCGCCTCAAGTCACTGCTGACCGAACACATGAGCGACGAGCGCCTGCTGCTGACCTGGTTCGGCCAGTTCATGACCGAGCCGCGCTACCCGGAACTGGTCAGCGGCCCGGAGATCGAGGAAGCGGATTTCCTCGCCGCCCTCGAAGATGGTGCGGTGCTGGTGCGCAACCCCAGCGCCCGCCTGGCCTGGAGCGAAGTGGACGTCGGCCTGGTGCTGTTCGCCAGCGGCCAGAGCCGTTTGCTGCCGGCGCACCTCAAGGAACTGCTGCGTCTAGTGTGCGCCGCCGAAGCACTGCACGGCGAAAACCTCGCACCATGGTTGGCTGACGAAGACGGGCGTACACTGGTGCGTGAACTGGTCCAGCAAGGAAGTTTGGAGTTTGCTGATGAGTGAGATTCACGTCCGCCTGGCCCACTGGCAGAAGGACAACGCCGACCTGCGACGCATCCGCGAAGCAGTCTTCATCGCGGAACAAGCCGTTCCGGCAGAGCTCGAATGGGATGACGAAGACAGCGAGGCCGTCCACTTCCTCGCCTGTGAGGGCGATTATCCGATCGGTACGGCGCGCCTGTTGGCTGACGGGCAAATCGGTCGGGTTTCGGTACTCAAGGACTGGCGTGGCCTCAAGGTCGGCGATGCCCTGATGCAGGCCGCCATTGAGTTCGCCGAAGCACGCGGCCAGCATGTACAGAAGCTCAGCGCACAAGTACACGCTGCCGCCTTCTACGAACGCCTGGGCTTTCACATCGAGGGCGACGAGTACCTCGAAGCCGGCATCCCGCATGTGATGATGGTGCGCCATAGCCACTAGGAAAGCAGCATGAGCGAAACGAACGCCCCGCCCGACGAGAACGAACCGGAATTACCGGCCATCGAGTTCCAGTCGCCGGGGCGTTTTGCTGTGCACAACCCGCAGAACCAGCCAGGCATCGCCAGCGAGCCCCGTGAACCTGCGCCCTTCCTGCTTGGCACCCATGCCAATCTGGAGCGTTTTAGTCGCCCGGAACAAGTTCAGGCCCACGCACTGGCCTTGCTGCAGCAAGCCCGCTTCAACCTGTGCATCCACAGTCCGGACCTTGAGGCCTGGCTGTATAGCCATAGTAGCGTGCAAGAAGCCTGCACTCAGTTTCTCCTGGCCAGCCCGAAGAACCGGCTGCGCATCCTGCTCAGAGACGTCGCCAAGCCCGTAAAGCTGGGGCATCGTCTACTCAATCTGGCTCAGCGCATTACCAGCAACCTGCAGATCCGCAAGATCAACCCTGACCACCCCGGCGACGAAAGCGCCTATCTGCTGGCAGATGATCGTGGCCTGTTGCTGCGCGAGACGCCCGAGCACTATGCAGGCTACGCCCTGTATAACGATCCCGGCCGCGTGCGCCAACGCCAAGCGCAGTTCGACCAAGCCTGGGATGCCAGTCTTTCCGATCCAGACCTGCGGAGCTTCCTGCTATGAAACTGCGCGCCTGCCTGCTCGCTTACTTGCTCGCCTTCAGCCTGCCCCTACCCGCCGCCACCGAGCTGATTCAGCTCAACTACCGCATGGCCGACGAGGTACTACCGCTGGTACAGGCAGCCCTGGACGGCCAGGGCAAAGCCAGCGCCTATGGCAACCAGCTGATGGTAAATGCCTCGCCCGACAAGATCGCCGAAATCCGCGACCTGCTCGGCCAACTGGACCAGGCCCCACGCCGCCTGCTGATCAGTGTCGACACCAGCGAGCAGACCCTGGACAGTGGCAGCGGCTACCGCGTGGACGGCAGCATCAGTGCAGGCGACGCCGAAGTAATCGTCGGCCGAGGTGAGGTACAGGGCCGCGACCAGGCTCGCATCATTCGCCGCTCCACCAACAGCCGCAGCGGCGGCACTCAGCAGATCCAGGCCACCGAAGGTTATCCGGCACTGATCCAGGTCGGTCAGAGCGTGCCACTGACCAGCACCAGCGTAGGCCCTTACGGCCAGGTCTACCAGAACACCCAGTACCGCAATGTCAGCCAGGGCTTCTACGTCACCGCCAACCTGAGCGGCGACATCGTTCACGTCAGCATCAACAGCAACAATGATCGGGTTAACCGCTACCAGCCGGGCGTGATCGACACGCAAAGTACCGATACCCGAGTCAGTGGTCGCCTGGGCGAGTGGATCAACCTGGGCGGCATCAGCCAGCAGAGCCAAGGCAACGACAGCGATGTACTGCGCCGTTACTCCACACAGGGCAGCAATGACATGAGCATGCGCATCAAGGTAGAGGCCCTGGACTGACAATGCGCGCACCCCAATTATGTAGTTGCGACGAAAAGACACTACAAAACGTTTGACGAACGCCCGTTTGAAAGCGCATCATGGCCCCGCTCCCGCTAGCCAGGGGCTCTGAAAAGAGCCTCCAGACCGCGTCCGCAACACCATTCGGACCGGTCCGTGTTCTAACAGCCCACAAGGCGTTTCAACGAGGTTGCGACTGGAACGAAAGTTGTCCTGAGGGACGGGGAAGCCAAGCGTTATCAGCCAAACCGCAGACCAGCACCCGCAGCGCCTACCGGCATCCACGAGCCGACAAGTGCCGCACCAACTGATCTACGAGCGGCTGTCTCCCCTCCTCTGCTGCACTCTCGTCCCGTCAATATCTCGAAGTTTCGTCGTGTGTCGCCCGCAACACTGCAAGAGTTCTTGCACGGTGGTTCTGGGTGGGAAGTCGGTACCACACTCATACTTTGAAGGATTGACCATGTCCGCATATCAAAACGACATCAAGGCTGTAGCCGCCCTGAAAGAGCAGTACGGCAGCAGCTGGAGCGCGATCAACCCCGAGTCCGTCGCTCGTATGCGCGCCCAGAACCGCTTCAAGACCGGTCTGGAAATCGCTCAGTACACCGCTGACATCATGCGCAAGGACATGGCCGAGTACGACGCCGACTCGTCCGTCTACACCCAGTCCCTGGGCTGCTGGCACGGCTTCATCGGTCAGCAGAAGCTGATCTCGATCAAGAAGCACCTGAAGACCACCAACAAGCGTTACCTGTACCTGTCCGGCTGGATGGTTGCCGCCCTGCGCTCCGACTTCGGCCCGCTGCCGGACCAGTCGATGCACGAGAAGACTGCCGTCTCCGACCTGATCGAAGAGCTCTACACCTTCCTGCGTCAGGCTGACAGCCGTGAACTGGATCTGCTGTTCACCGCCCTGGACGCCGCTCGCGAAGCCGGCGACAGCGCCAAGGCTGCCGAGATCCAGAACCAGATCGACAACTACGAGACCCACATCGTACCGATCATCGCCGACATCGACGCTGGCTTCGGTAACCCGGAAGCCACCTACCTGCTGGCCAAGCGCATGATCGAAGCGGGTGCTTGCTGCATCCAGATCGAAAACCAGGTTTCCGACGAGAAGCAGTGCGGCCACCAGGACGGCAAAGTGACCGTTCCGCACGCCGACTTCCTCGCCAAGATCGCTGCCGTTCGCTACGCCTTCCTGGAACTGGGTATCGACAACGGCGTGATCGTTGCTCGTACCGACTCCCTGGGTGCTGGCCTGACCAAGCAGATCGCCGTGACCAAAGAGCCGGGCGACCTGGGCGACCTGTACAACTCCTTCCTGGATTGCGAAGAAGTCTCCGAAGACGCTCTGGGCAACGGCGACGTTGTGATCAAGCGCGAAGGCAAGCTGCTGCGTCCCAAGCGTCTGCCGTCCAACCTGTTCCAGTTCCGCGCTGGCACCGGCGAAGACCGCTGCGTACTGGACTGCATCACCAGCCTGCAGAACGGCGCTGACCTGCTGTGGATCGAAACCGAGAAGCCGCACGTTGGCCAGATCAAGGGCATGGTTGACCGCATCCGTCAGGTCATCCCGAATGCCAAGCTGGTGTACAACAACAGCCCGTCCTTCAACTGGACCCTGAACTTCCGCCAGCAGGTATTCGACGCGTTCGTAGCCGAAGGCAAGGACGTTTCCGCCTACGACCGCTCCAAGCTGATGAGCGTCGAGTACGACGAGACCGAACTGGCTCAGGTTGCTGACGAGAAGATCCGCACCTTCCAGCGTGACGGCTCGGCCCACGCCGGCATCTTCCACCACCTGATCACCCTGCCGACCTACCACACCGCTGCTCTGTCGACCGACAACCTGGCCAAAGGCTACTTCGCCGACCAGGGCATGCTGGCCTACGTGAAAGGTGTTCAGCGTCAGGAACTGCGTCAGGGTATCGCCTGCGTCAAGCACCAGAACATGGCTGGCTCCGACATCGGCGACAACCACAAAGAGTACTTCGCTGGCGAAGCGGCTCTGAAGGCCAGCGGTAAAGACAACACCATGAACCAGTTCCACTAACAGGAACCGGCTCTGCGGCTCGCCGCAGGTGTAATCAAGCAAAGCCCCGGCAGCAGTGCCGGGGCTTTGTCATTCCAGGGCAATTAAGCCGCTACTGGATCGCCGCTCGCCACGCCCCGCTCACTTGTCGGAACCTTGACGATGCCGCTGTAAACAATTTTCGACGACAACTTTCCTGGGAAATACCCAAGAATCAGAGGTATCTGCGTGGCCACCAGTCGTTCCGGCTTTGCCGGGCGCTAATTAGGCAGTACTAACTCGCTGTAGTTGTTTATATCGAAAACAAAATGACGCATTCGCGTTCATTTTTTTATTCGGAAAAATTTACTTACATGGGCGCAGGGGCATAAAATCGCGTCCACACTACTCCTCGATGCAGTCGCTACAGGCTGCAGCGAATATTAAAAGAAGCCGTCCCTTCCCCAAGGAGAACCGGCATGCCTGATGCGGTAACGACCATGTCCCATAACTGGGCTTTCGCTGTATTCCTGCTCGGAGTCTTCGGGCTCATCGCCTTCATGCTTGGCCTGTCCAGCCTTCTGGGTAGCAAGGCCTGGGGCCGCAGCAAGAATGACCCCTTCGAATCCGGCATGCTGCCCGTAGGCAGTGCCCGTCTACGCCTTTCGGCAAAGTTCTATCTGGTCGCGATGCTCTTCGTGATCTTCGACGTTGAAGCCCTCTTTCTCTTCGCTTGGGCAGTCTCGGTACGCGAAAGCGGCTGGGCCGGTCTGATCGAAGCTACAGTTTTCATAGCAATTCTGTTGGCAGGTCTTGTCTATCTTTGGCGTATAGGCGCGCTCGACTGGGCGCCCGAAGGCCGTCGCAATCGGCAGGCGAAGCTAAAACAATGAGGCTTTGGCGATGCAATACAAACTTACACGGATCGATCCGGATGCTCCGAACGAGCAGTATCCGATCGGCTCGCGGGAGACCGTAGCCGATCCACTGCTAGAGGATGAGGTCCACAAGAACATCTTCATGGGCAAGCTTGAAGATGTGCTCAACGGTGCGGTGAACTGGGGTCGCAAGAACTCCCTGTGGCCGTACAACTTCGGTCTATCCTGCTGCTACGTGGAAATGACCACGGCCTTCACCGCGCCGCACGACATCGCGCGCTTCGGTGCCGAAGTCATTCGTGCGTCACCACGCCAGGCCGACTTCATGGTCATCGCCGGCACCTGCTTCATCAAGATGGCTCCCGTTATTCAGCGCCTGTACGAACAGATGCTGGAACCCAAGTGGGTGATCTCCATGGGCTCCTGCGCCAACTCTGGCGGCATGTACGACATCTACTCGGTCGTCCAGGGCGTCGACAAGTTCCTGCCGGTGGACGTCTACATTCCCGGTTGCCCGCCGCGTCCCGAAGCCTTTCTGCAGGGGCTGATGCTACTGCAGGAGTCGATCGGCCAGGAGCGTCGCCCGCTGTCCTGGGTCGTTGGCGACCAAGGCATCTACCGTGCCGACATGCCGTCGCAGAAAGAGCAGCGCCGCGCCGAGCGCATCGCTGTCACCAACCTGCGCAGCCCCGACGAAGTGTGAGCCGGCGCCCGTGCCTGCTCACTGATGCCGTATACCGCCGATAGCGATCGAGACCATGACTGCAGACAGCATTCTGTCCGTTCCACCCTACAAGGCCGATGACCAGGACGTGGTCGTCGAACTGAACTCCCGTTTCGGTGCCGAGACCTTCACCGTCCAGAGCACCCGCACCGGCATGCCGGTGCTGTGGGTCGCCCGTGATCGCCTGATCAACGTGCTGACTTTCCTGCGCAACCTGCCGCGCCCCTACGTCATGCTGTACGACCTGCATGGCGTCGACGAGCGCCTGCGCACCCAGCGCCGCGGCCTGCCGGGCGCCGACTTCACTGTGTTCTACCACCTGATGTCGGTCGAGCGTAACAGCGACATCATGATCAAGGTCGCGCTCAAGGAAAGCGATCTCAACGTCCCGACCGTCACCAGCATCTGGCCCAACGCCAACTGGTACGAACGCGAAGTCTGGGACCTGTACGGCATCACCTTCCAGGGCCACCCGCACCTGACCCGCATCATGATGCCGCCGACCTGGGAAGGTCACCCGCTGCGCAAGGACTACCCGGCGCGCGCCACCGAATTCGATCCGTTCAGCCTGACCCTGGCAAAACAGCAGCTGGAAGAAGAAGCCGCGCGCTTCAAGCCGGAAGACTGGGGCATGAAACGCCACGGCGAGCACGAGGACTACATGTTCCTCAACCTCGGGCCGAACCACCCGTCCGCGCACGGTGCGTTCCGCATCATCCTGCAGCTGGACGGCGAAGAGATCATCGACTGCGTACCGGACATCGGCTACCACCACCGTGGCGCCGAGAAAATGGCCGAGCGCCAGTCCTGGCACAGCTTCATCCCCTACACCGACCGTATCGACTACCTCGGCGGGGTGATGAACAACCTGCCGTACGTGCTCTCGGTCGAGAAGCTGGCCGGAATCAAGGTGCCGGACCGCGTCGACTTTATCCGCGTGATGCTCGCCGAGTTCTTCCGCATCACCAGCCACCTGCTGTTCCTGGGTACCTATATCCAGGACGTCGGCGCCATGACCCCGGTGTTCTTCACCTTCACCGACCGCCAGCGCGCCTACAAGGTAATCGAGGCCATCACCGGCTTCCGCCTGCACCCGGCCTGGTACCGCATCGGTGGCGTCGCTCATGACCTGCCGCGCGGCTGGGACAAGCTGGTCAAGGAATTCGTCGACTGGCTGCCCAAGCGCCTCGACGAGTACACCAAGGCCGCTCTGCAGAACAGCATCCTCAAGGGTCGTACCATCGGTGTTGCCCAGTACAACACCAAAGAGGCGCTGGAATGGGGCGTCACCGGCGCCGGCCTGCGCTCTACCGGTCTGGACTTCGACCTGCGCAAGGCGCGCCCGTACTCCGGCTACGAGAACTTCGAATTCGAAGTGCCGCTGGCGCATAACGGCGACGCCTACGACCGCTGCATGGTCCGCGTCGAGGAGATGCGTCAGAGCATCCGTATCATCGACCAGTGTCTGCGCAACATGCCGGAAGGCCCGTACAAGGCGGATCACCCGCTGACTACGCCGCCGCCGAAAGAGCGCACCCTGCAGCACATCGAGACCCTGATCACCCACTTCCTGCAAGTCTCGTGGGGCCCGGTCATGCCGGCCAACGAAAGCTTCCAGATGATCGAGGCGACCAAGGGCATCAACAGCTATTACCTGACGAGCGACGGCAGCACCATGAGCTACCGCACGCGCATCCGGACGCCCAGCTTCCCGCACCTGCAGCAGATCCCCTCGGTGATCCGCGGCAGCATGATCGCGGACCTGATCGCCTACCTGGGTAGCATCGACTTCGTTATGGCCGACGTGGACCGTTAATCACATGAGCCAAACTGATCTGATCCAAACCGACCGCTTCGAACTCAGCCAGGCCGAGTACGACGCCATCGAACATGAAATGCACCACTACGAGGACCCGCGTGCGGCGTCCATCGAAGCCCTGAAGATCGTGCAGAAGCAGCGCGGCTGGGTGCCGGACGGCGCCATCTACGCCATCGCCGATATCCTTGGCATCCCTGCCAGCGACGTCGAGGGCGTGGCCACCTTCTACAGCCAGATCTTCCGCGTGCCGGTCGGCCGCCACGTGATCCGCGTGTGCGACAGCATGACCTGCTTCATCGGCGGCCACGAGAACCTGCTCGGCAGCCTCAAGGACAAGCTCGGCATCGTTCCCGGCCAGACCACCGCCGACGGCCGCTTCACCCTGCTGCCGGTGTGCTGCCTGGGTAACTGCGACAAGGCCCCGGCGGTGATGATCGACGACGACACCTTCGGCAACCTCGATGCCAGTGGCATCGCCCAGCTGCTGGAGAACTACGCATGAAGACCCTGACTTCCGTAGGCCCGGCCAACAGCATCGCCCGTAGCGAAGAGACCCATCCGCTGACCTGGCGCCTGCGTGACGACGCCCAGCCGGTATGGCTGGAGGAGTACCAGGCGAAGAACGGCTACGCCGCCGCGCGCAAGGCCCTGAGCGAAATGGCCCAGGCCGACATCGTGCAGACGGTCAAGGACTCCGGCCTCAAGGGCCGCGGCGGTGCGGGCTTCCCCACCGGCGTGAAGTGGGGCCTGATGCCGGCCGACGAATCCATGAACATCCGTTACCTGCTGTGCAATGCGGATGAAATGGAACCAAACACCTGGAAGGACCGCCTGCTCATGGAGCAGCTGCCGCACCTGCTGGTGGAAGGCATGCTGATCTCCGCGCGCGCGCTCAAGGCCTACCGCGGCTACATCTTCCTGCGCGGCGAGTACGTCGACGCGGCGGCCAACCTCAATCGCGCCATCGCCGAGGCCAAGGCCGCCGGCCTGCTGGGCAAGAACATCCTCGGCAGCGGCTTCGACTTCGAGCTGTTCGTCCACACCGGTGCAGGGCGCTATATCTGCGGTGAAGAAACCGCGCTGATCAACTCCCTCGAAGGTCGCCGCGCCAACCCGCGCTCCAAGCCGCCCTTCCCCGCCGCCGTCGGCGTGTGGGGCAAGCCGACCTGCGTGAACAACGTCGAGACCCTGTGCAACGTGCCGGCGATCGTCGCCAACGGCGTGGACTGGTACAAGACCCTGGCCCGCCCGGGCAGCGAAGACATGGGCACCAAGCTCATGGGCTTCTCCGGCAAGGTGAAGAACCCCGGCCTGTGGGAGCTGCCGTTCGGCATCCCGGCCCGCGAGCTGTTCGAGGACTATGCCGGCGGCATGCGTGACGGCTACAAGCTGAAGTGCTGGCAGCCCGGCGGCGCCGGTACCGGCTTCCTGCTGCCCGAGCACCTGGACGCAGCCATGTTCGCCGGCGGCATCGCCAAGGTCGGCACCCGTATGGGTACCGGCCTGGCCCTGGCCGTGGACGACTCGGTCAACATGGTCTCGCTGCTGCGCAACATGGAAGAGTTCTTCGCCCGCGAGTCCTGCGGCTGGTGTACCCCATGCCGAGACGGTCTGCCGTGGAGCGTGAAGATCCTCCGCGCCCTGGAAAACAAGCAAGGCACCCAGCAGGACATCGACACCCTGCTCGGCCTGGTCAACTTCCTCGGCCCCGGCAAGACCTTCTGCGCCCATGCACCGGGTGCCGTCGAACCGCTGGGTAGTGCGATCAAATATTTCCGTCCGGAGTTCGAGGCTGGCGTATCCAGCTCGGCCACTCTGGCACCGGCCGCCGCGCAGTTCGCGCCGGCCTGAAGCATTGGCCTCGCGGCCAAGGCCGCGAAGCAACCGTGATTCCATTAGCCAAGCCTGCTTCGGCGGGTAAAGAAGAAACCTGAACCATGGCCACTATCCACGTAGACGGCAAAGATTTCGAAGTCGATGGGGCGGACAACCTGCTGCAGGCCTGTCTGTCTCTCGGGCTCGACATCCCCTACTTCTGCTGGCACCCGGCGCTCGGTAGCGTCGGCGCCTGCCGCCAGTGCGCGGTGAAGCAGTACACCGACGAGAACGACAAGCGCGGCCGCATCGTCATGTCCTGCATGACGCCGGCGACCGACAACACCTGGATCAGCATCGACGACGAAGAGTCCAAGGCCTTCCGCGCCAGCGTCGTCGAGTGGCTGATGACCAACCACCCGCACGACTGCCCGGTGTGCGAGGAAGGCGGTCACTGCCACCTGCAGGACATGACGGTGATGACTGGCCACAACCAGCGCCGCTATCGCTTCACCAAACGCACCCACCAGAACCAGCAGCTCGGCCCGTTCATCTCCCACGAGATGAACCGCTGCATCGCCTGCTACCGCTGCGTGCGCTACTACAAGGACTACGCCGGCGGCACCGACCTGGGCGTCTATGGCGCGCACGACAACGTGTACTTCGGCCGCGTCGAGGACGGCGTTCTGGAGAGCGAGTTCTCCGGCAACCTCACCGAGGTCTGCCCGACCGGCGTGTTCACCGACAAGACCCACTCCGAACGCTACACCCGCAAGTGGGACATGCAGTTCGCCCCGAGCATCTGCCATGGCTGCTCCAGCGGTTGCAACATCAGCCCCGGCGAGCGCTACGGCGAGATCCGCCGCATCGAGAACCGCTTCAACGGCTCGGTGAACCACTACTTCCTGTGCGACCGCGGCCGCTTCGGCTACGGCTACACCAACCGTGACGACCGTCCGCGCCAGCCCCTGCTTCTTGATAAGAGCGGCGGCGAAACCAAGCTGGGCATCGACGCCGCGCTGGACAAGGCCGCCGAGCTGCTCAAGGGCAAGCGCGTGATCGGCATCGGCTCGCCGCGCGCCAGCCTGGAAGGCAACTACGCCCTGCGCGAACTGGTTGGCGAAGCCAACTTCTACAGCGGCATCGGCGCAGCCGAGCTGGATAACCTGCGCCTGATCCGCGACGTGCTGCAGAACGGCCCGCTGCCGGTGCCGTCGATCCGCGAGATCGAAGACCACGACGCCGTGTTCGTCCTCGGTGAAGACCTGACTCAGACCGCCGCGCGCATCGCCCTGGCCCTGCGCCAGTCGGTCAAGGGCAAGGCCACCGAAATCGCCGCCTCGATGAAGATCCAGGACTGGCACATGGCTGCGGTGCAGAACGTCGCTCAGGACGCGCTGAACCCGCTGTTCATCGCCAGCGTCGACGCCACTCGCCTCGACGACGTCGCCGAAGCCTGCGTGCACGCAGCACCCGCCGACCTGGCGCGCATCGGCTTTGCCGTGGCCCACGCCATCGACCCGAGCGCCCCGGCCGTCACCGGCCTGGACGACGAGGCCATGGAGTTGGTGCAACTGATCGCCGACGCGCTGCTGGCCGGCAAGCGCCCGCTGATCGTCAGCGGCGCCTCGCTGGGCGAGAAGAGCATCGTCGAGGCCGCGGCCAACATCGCCCAGGCCTTGAAGAACCGCGAGAAGAATGCCTCCATCAGCCTGGTGGTGCCTGAGGCCAACAGCATGGGCCTGGCCCTGCTGGGTGGTGATTCGGTCGACGCTGCCCTGGAAGCGCTGACCGCAGGCCAAGCCGACGCCGTGATCGTGCTGGAAAACGACCTGTACCGCCGCGCCGACGCAGCCAAGGTCGATGCCGCCCTGGCCGCCGCCAAGGCAGTGATCGTCGCCGACCATCAGCAGACCGCGACCACCGCCAAGGCCCACCTGGTGCTGTCCGCCGCCAGCTTCGCCGAGGGCGACGGCACCCTGGTCAGCCAGGAAGGTCGCGCCCAGCGCTTCTTCCAGGTGTTCGAGCCGAGCTACTACGACAGCAGCATCCTCGTGCGCGAGGGCTGGCGCTGGATGCACGCGCTGCACAGCACCCTGCAGGGCAAGGCCGTGGACTGGACCCAGCTGGACCAGGTCACAGCCGCCGTCGCCGCCAGCAACTCCGTGCTGGCACCGATCACCGATGCCGCACCGAGCGCCTCGTTCCGCATCAAGGGCCTGAAGCTGGCGCGCGAGCCGCTGCGTTACAGCGGCCGTACCGCCATGCGCGCCAACATCAGCGTGCACGAGCCGCGTCAGCCGCAGGATCAGGATTCCGCCTTCGCCTTCTCCATGGAAGGCTATTCGGGCAGCAAGGAAGACCGTCAGCAGATTCCGTTCGCCTGGTCACCGGGCTGGAACTCGCCGCAGGCCTGGAACAAGTTCCAGGACGAAGTCGGCGGCCATCTGCGTGCCGGCGACCCTGGCGTGCGTCTGATCGAGTCCCAGGGCAAGACCCTGGCCTGGTTCGCCGTGCCGGGCGCCTTCGCACCGGCTCAGGGCACCTGGCAGGTGGTACCGATGCATCACCTGTTCGGCAGCGAGGAGAACTCCTCCCGCGCCGCGCCGGTGCAGGAACGCATCCAGCCCGCCTACGTCGCCCTGGCCAAGGCCGAGGCCGACCGCCTGGGCGTCAACGACGGTGCGCTGATCAGCCTGACCGTCGCCGGCCAGGCCCTGCGCCTGCCGGTGAAGGTCAGCGAAGACCTGGCCCCGGGTTTGATCGGCCTGCCAGCCGGCTTCGCCGGTATCCCCGCGGCCATCGCCGGCGCCACCGCCACCGCTCTCGGTCTTGTAGGAACCCAGGAGGCCGCGCAATGAGCTGGC
Organism: Pseudomonas sp. zbq_18; assembly: GCF_043102245.1. NCBI lineage: Bacteria > Pseudomonadati > Pseudomonadota > Gammaproteobacteria > Pseudomonadales > Pseudomonadaceae > Pseudomonas > Pseudomonas sp. zbq_18. The sequence goes on from NZ_JBICIT010000019.1 coordinate 214,451, forward strand.
TGACGCCCGAACTGATCGACGTCATCGTCGCCGTCCTCAAGGCCATCGTCATCCTGCTGGTGGTGGTGGTCTGTGGCGCGCTGCTGAGCTTCGTCGAACGCCGCCTGCTGGGCTGGTGGCAGGACCGCCACGGCCCCAACCGCGTAGGCCCGTTCGGCATGTTTCAGATCGCCGCCGACATGATCAAGATGTTCTTCAAGGAGGACTGGACGCCGCCGTTCGCCGACAAGTTCATCTTCATCATCGCGCCGATGATCGCCTTCGCCGCCATGCTGATGGCCTTCGCCATCATCCCGGTGACCCCGACCTGGGGCGTGGCGGACCTGAACATCGGCATCCTGTTCTTCTTCGCCATGGCCGGTCTGTCGGTGTATGCCGTGCTGTTCGCCGGCTGGGCCAGCGCCAACAAGTTCGCCCTGCTCGGTGCCCTGCGCGCCTCGGCGCAGACCGTGTCCTACGAGGTGTTCCTGGCCCTGGCGCTGATGGGCGTGGTGGCGCAGGTCGGCTCGTTCAACATGCGCGACATCGTCGACTACCAGGCCGAGAACCTGTGGTTCATCATTCCGCAGTTCTTCGGTTTCTGTACCTTCTTCATCGCCGGCGTCGCCGTGACCCACCGTCACCCGTTCGACCAGCCGGAAGCGGAGCAGGAGCTGGCCGACGGTTACCACATCGAATATGCCGGTATGAAATGGGGCATGTTCTTCGTCGGCGAGTACATCGGTATCGTGACCATTTCGGCGCTGCTGGTGACCCTGTTCTTTGGTGGCTGGCACGGCCCGTTCGGCATCCTGCCGCAGATCCCCTTCATCTGGTTTGCCCTGAAGACCTGCTTCTTCATCATGATCTTCATCCTGCTGCGCGCGTCGATTCCGCGCCCGCGGTATGACCAGGTCATGGCGTTCAGCTGGAAGTTCTGCCTGCCGCTGACCCTGATCAACCTGCTGGTGACCGGCGCGCTCGTGCTGGCCGCGGCCCAGTAAGGAGAAAACACAATGTTCAAGTACATCTGGGACGTGGTGCACGGCACCTGGACCCAACTGCGCAGCCTGGTGATGATTTTCGGTCACGGCTTCCGCAAGCGTGACACCCTGCAATACCCGGAAGAGCCGGTATACCTGCCGCCGCGCTACCGTGGCCGCATCGTGCTGACCCGCGACCCCGACGGTGAAGAGCGCTGCGTGGCCTGCAACCTGTGCGCCGTGGCCTGCCCGGTCGGCTGCATCTCGCTGCAGAAGGCCGAGACCGATGACGGTCGCTGGTACCCGGAGTTCTTCCGTATCAACTTCTCGCGCTGCATCTTCTGCGGCCTGTGTGAGGAAGCCTGCCCGACCACCGCGATCCAGCTCACCCCGGATTTCGAGATGGGCGAGTTCAAGCGTCAGGACCTGGTCTACGAGAAGGAAGACCTGCTGATCAGCGGGCCGGGCAAGAACCCGGACTACAACTTCTACCGCGTGTCGGGCATGGCCATCGCCGGCAAGCCGAAAGGCGCCGCGCAGAGCGAAGCCGAACCGATCAACGTCAAAGGCCTGCTGCCCTAAGGAGAGGATGATGGAATTTGCGTTCTACCTCGCCGCGGGCGTTGCCGTGGCTTCGACAGTGATGGTCATTACCGGGACCAACCCGGTACATGCCCTGCTCAACCTGATCGTCTCCCTGCTGGCCGTGGCCTGCACCTTCTTTGCCCTGGGTGCGCCGTTCGCCGGTGCCCTGGAGATCATCGTCTACGCCGGCGCCATCATGGTGCTGTTCGTCTTCGTGGTGATGATGCTCAACCTCGGCCAGGAAGCCGTGGAGCAGGAGAGGAAATGGCTGACACCGGGTATCTGGACCGGCCCCGCCATTCTTTCCGCCCTGCTGCTGGCGCAGCTGCTGTATGCCCTGTTCGCCAATCCGAGCAATGCACCCATCGGTCTTGAAACCGTGGACGCCAAGGCCGTCGGCATCAGCCTGTTCGGCCCCTACCTGCTGGTCGTGGAGCTGGCCTCCATGCTGCTGCTCGCCGCGCTGGTCGCCGCCTACCACCTGGGCCGCCACGATGCCAAGGAGCCCACCGCATGAATGCCATTCCTCTGGAACACGGCCTGGCGCTGGCCGCCGTGCTGTTCAGCCTGGGCCTGATCGGCCTGATGGTGCGTCGCAACATCCTCTTCGTGCTGATGAGCCTGGAAGTGATGATGAACGCCACCGCCCTCGCCTTCGTCGTCGCCGGCAGCCGCTGGGTGCAGCCTGACGGCCAGGTGATGTTCATTCTGGTGATCACCCTGGCAGCCGCCGAGGCCAGTATCGGCCTGGCGATCCTGTTGCAGCTGTATCGCCGCTTCAACACCCTCGATGTCGACGCTGCCAGCGAGATGCGCGGATGAACCTACTATTTCTCACCCTGCTCTTCCCGCTGATTGGCTGGTTCCTGCTGGCTTTCTCCCGCGGGCGTATTTCGGAAAATAGCGCTGCCGTGATCGGCGTCGGCTCGGTCGGTCTGGCCGCGCTGAGCGCCGCCTGGGTCATCCTGCAGTTCCTCCAGCTGCCGGCCGGCTCGGTCTATAGCCAAACCCTGTGGCAGTGGATGGATGTTGGCGGACTGGCGCCGAACTTCACCCTGCACCTGGACGGCCTGTCGGCCACCATGCTGGGTGTGGTCACCGGCGTGGGCTTTCTGATCCACCTGTTCGCCAGCTGGTACATGCGCAGTGAAGAGGGCTACTCGCGCTTCTTCGCCTACACCAACCTGTTCATCTTCAGCATGTTGCTGCTGGTGCTCGGCGACAACCTGCTGGTGCTGTTCTTCGGCTGGGAAGGCGTGGGCCTGTGCTCTTACCTGCTGATCGGCTTCTACTACAAGCACGTGCCCAACGGTAACGCGGCGCTCAAGGCCTTCATCGTTACTCGTATCGGCGACGTGTTCCTGATGATCGGCCTGTTCATCCTGTTCCTGAATCTCGGCACCCTGAACATTCAGGAGCTGATGGTGCTGGCGCCGCAGAAATACGTAGCCGGTGACAGCTGGCTGTGGATCGCAACCCTGATGCTGCTCGGCGGCGCTGTCGGCAAGTCCGCCCAGCTGCCGCTGCAGACCTGGCTGGCCGATGCCATGGCCGGCCCGACCCCGGTGTCGGCGCTGATCCACGCGGCGACCATGGTCACCGCCGGCGTGTACCTGATCGCGCGTACCCACGGCCTGTTCCTGCTGACCCCGGACATTCTCGAACTGGTCGGCATCGTCGGCGCCGTGACCCTGGTGCTGGCCGGTTTCGCCGCCCTGGTGCAGACCGACATCAAGCGCATCCTCGCCTACTCGACCATGAGCCAGATCGGCTACATGTTCCTCGCCCTTGGCGTGCAGGCCTGGGACGCGGCGATCTTCCACCTGATGACCCACGCCTTCTTCAAGGCCCTGCTGTTCCTTGCTTCCGGCGCGGTGATCCATGCCTGCCACCACGAGCAGAACATCTTCAGGATGGGCGGGCTGTGGAAGAAGCTGCCGTTGGCCTATGCCAGCTTCGTCGTCGGTGGTGCCGCCCTGGCCGCCCTGCCGCTGGTCACCGCCGGCTTCTATTCGAAGGACGAAATCCTCTGGGAAGCCTTCGCCAGCGGCCACAGCGAGCTGCTCTACGCGGGCCTGGCCGGTGCGTTCCTGACCTCGATCTACACCTTCCGCCTGATCTTCATCGCCTTCCACGGCGAGCAGAAGACCGAGGCCCATGCCGGTCACGGCATCGCCCACAACCTGCCGCTAGCCACGCTGATCGTGCTGTCGACCTTCGTCGGCGCGCTGATCACCCCGCCGCTGGCCGGGGTACTGCCGCAGAGCATCGGCCATGCCGGTGGCGAGGCCAAGCACAGCCTGGAGATCGCCTCGGGCGCCATCGCCCTGGCCGGCATTCTCCTCGCTGCCCTGCTGTTCCTCGGTCAGCGCCGCTTCGTCAGCGCCGTGGCCACCAGCGCGCCGGGTCGTTTCCTGTCGGCCTGGTGGTTCGCCGCCTGGGGCTTCGACTGGCTCTACGACAAGCTCTTCGTCCAGCCGTACCTGCTGATCTGCCGCCTGCTCGGTCGCGACCCGATCGACCGCAGCATCGGCCTGATCCCGGCGCTGGCCCGTGGCGGCAATGCCGCGCTGGTGCGCAGCGAAACCGGTCAGGTGCGCTGGTATGCCGCTTCGATCGCCGGGGGCGCCGTATTGGTGCTCGCCGCCATCCTCTTTCTGAGTTAAGGAAAACAGCCTGATGATTCTCCCCTGGCTAATCCTGATTCCCTTTATCGGCGGCCTGCTGTGCTGGCAGGGCGAGCGCTTCGGCACCGTCCTGCCGCGCTGGATCGCCCTGATCACCATGGGCCTGCTGTTCGGCCTCGGCCTGTGGCTGTGGGCCAGCGGCGACTTCAGCCTGGCCCCGCAACCGGGTGCTGATCCGGTCTGGGCCCACGAGTTCAAGGCCGACTGGATTCCGCGTCTGGGCATCACCATTCACCTGGCGATGGACGGCCTGTCGGTGCTGATGGTTGCCCTTACCGGCCTGCTCGGCGTGCTTTCCGTGCTGTGCTCGTGGAACGAGATCCAGAACCGCGTCGGCTTCTTCCACCTCAACCTGATGTGGATTCTCGGCGGCGTGGTCGGCGTGTTCCTCGCCGTGGACCTGTTCCTGTTCTTCTTCTTCTGGGAAATGATGCTGGTGCCGATGTACTTCCTCATCGCGCTCTGGGGTCATAGCGGCAGCAAGGGCCGCACCCGTATCAATGCCGCCACCAAGTTCTTCATCTACACCCAGGCCAGCGGCCTGATCATGCTGGTGGCGATCCTGGCGCTGGTGTTCGTGCACTACAGCCAGACCGGCGTGTTCACCTTCAACTACGCCGACCTGCTGAAGACCGAACTGGCACCACGCACCGAATACCTGCTGATGCTTGGCTTCTTCGTCGCTTTCGCGGTGAAGTTCCCGGTGGTGCCGGTGCACTCCTGGCTGCCGGATGCCCACGCCCAGGCGCCGACCGCCGGCTCGGTGGACCTCGCCGGTATCCTGCTGAAGACCGCCGCCTACGGCCTGATGCGCTTCGCCCTGCCGCTGTTCCCCAATGCCTCGGCGGAGTTCGCGCCAATCGCCATGTGGCTCGGCGTGTTCGCCATCGCCTACGGTGCCTTCCTGTCGTTCGCGCAGACCGACATCAAGCGCCTGGTGGCCTACTCCAGCGTCTCGCACATGGGCTTCGTGCTGATCGCCATCTACTCCGGCAGCCAGATCGCCCTGCAGGGCGCGGTGGTGCAGATGATGGCCCACGGCCTGTCCGCCGCCGCGCTGTTCATCCTCTGCGGTCAGCTCTATGAGCGTCTGCACACTCGCGACATGCGCGAGATGGGCGGCATCTGGGCACGCCTGCCGTGGCTGCCGGGCATCAGCCTATTCTTCGCCGCCGCCGCGCTCGGCCTGCCGGGCACCGGCAACTTCATCGGCGAGTTCCTGATTCTCATCGGCAGCTTCCCGGTCGCGCCGTGGATCGTCGTGCTGGCCGCCTGTGGCCTGGTATTGGGTTCGGTGTACTCGCTGGCGATGATCCACCGCGCCTACTTCGGTCCGGCCAAGTCCACCGAACCACTGCAGCCAATGAAAGCCCGCGAGCTGTACATGGTGCTCGGCCTGGCCGCGCTGCTGATCCTGCTCGGCGTCTACCCGCAACCGGTGCTCGACACCTCCGCTGCCAGCATGCACGGCGTGCAGCAGTGGTTCAGCGGTGCCCTCACTCAACTCGCTTCGGTCCGGTAATCACGCGCTATGGAACTGACGACTCAACACTTCATCGCGCTGCTGCCGCTGCTGGTCACCAGCGCCACCATCATTGTGGTAATGCTGGCCATCGCCTGGAAGCGCAACCATGCCATGGCCTTCATCCTCTCGGTGCTAGGCCTGAATCTCGCACTGCTGTCGATCATCCCGGCCCTGGGCGTCACGCCGATCCAGGTCACCCCGCTGCTGCTGATCGACAAATTCGCCTGCTACTACATGGCGCTGGTATTGGCCGCAACGCTGGCCTGCACCACCCTGACCCATGCCTATTTGGGCGGTGAATCCGGACGCCAGGGCTATCCCGGCAACCGCGAGGAACTGTATCTGCTGATGCTGTTGTCCGGCCTGGGCGGTCTGGTACTGGTCAGCGCGCAGCATCTGGCCGGCCTGTTTATCGGCCTGGAGCTGCTGTCGGTACCGACCTACGGCATGATCGCCTACGCCTTCTTCAACAAGCGCTCGCTGGAAGCCGGCATCAAGTACATGGTGCTGTCCGCCGCAGGCTCAGCCTTCCTGCTGTTCGGCATGGCCCTGCTCTACGCCGAGTCCGGCAGCCTGAGCTTCGCCGGCATCGGCGCCAAGCTGGCCGAAGGTGGACTGCCCAGCCTGATCGCCCAGATCGGTGTCGGCATGATGCTGATCGGCCTGGCCTTCAAACTGTCGCTGGTACCCTTCCACCTGTGGACGCCGGACGTCTACGAGGGCGCCCCGGCGCCAGTCGCCGCCTTCCTCGCCACCGCCAGCAAGGTCGCCGTGTTCGCCGTACTGCTGCGCCTGTACCAGATCGCCCCGGTTGCTGCCGGCGGCTGGCTGGAAGGCTTGCTGACGGCGATCGCCATCGCCTCGATCCTGTTCGGTAACCTGCTGGCGCTATTGCAGAACAACCTCAAGCGCCTGCTCGGTTACTCGTCCATCGCCCACTTCGGCTACCTGCTGATCGCACTGATCGCCAGCCAGGGCCTGGCCGTGGAAGCCATCGGCGTATACCTGGCGACCTACGTGCTGACCAGCCTGGGCGCGTTTGGCGTGATCACCCTGATGTCCACACCCTATAGCGGCCGCGACGCCGATGCCCTGTACGAATACCGCGGCCTGTTCTGGCGCCGCCCGTACCTGACCGCCGTGCTGACCGTGATGATGCTGTCGCTGGCCGGCATTCCGCTGACCGCCGGCTTTATCGGCAAGTTCTACGTGGTCGCCGCCGGCGTGCAGGCGCAGCAGTGGTGGCTGCTCGGTGCCCTGGTGCTGGGCAGCGCCATCGGTGTGTTCTACTACCTGCGCGTGATGGTCACCCTGTTCATGGTCGAGCCGGGCCTGACCCGCCACGACGCGCCGTTCAACTGGGGCCAGCGCGCCGGCGGCATCATGTTATTGGCCGTCGCCCTGCTCGCCTTCATTCTCGGCGTGTACCCCCAGCCGCTGCTGGAACTGGTGCAGCAAGCCGGTCTGGTCGCCGTCGCGCACTGATCGCAGCGATAAAAAACCGGCTCCGGCCGGTTTTTTAATGCCCGGAGTCAGGGCAAATGCACCTGCCGTCGCATGCGGTACAGATCCCAACTGGCGATGAACAGTGCAGCGATCAGCGGGCCGATCACAAAGCCGTTGAGGCCAAACAGGGTTAGCCCGCCCAGCGTCGAGATGAGCACCAGGTAGTCGGGCATTCGCGTGTCCTTACCTACCAGAACCGGTCGCAACAGGTTGTCCACCAAGCCGATCACCAGCACACCAAACGCGATCAGCGTCATACCCTGCACCGGCTTGCCGGTCGCCAGCAGGTACAACGCCACCGGCCCCCAGACCAATCCGCAGCCGACTGCAGGTAACAACGACAGGAAGGTCATCAACACCCCCCAAAGCAGTGGGCTACCGATGCCCAACAGCCAGAATATGAAGCCGCCCAGCGCGCCTTGAATGGCCGCTACCAGCAAGTTGCCCTTTACCGTAGACCGCACCACTCGGGTGAACTTGATCTGCAGCCGGCGCTTGAGCGAATCCTCGAGCGGCACAGCAGTGCGTACCAGACGCACCAACTCTGGACCATCGCGCAGAAAGAAGTACAACAGATAGAGCATGACGAAAAAGCCGACCAGAAACTGGAAGGTGTTCTGGCCGATATCAAACACCTTGGTCGCGAGAAACTCGCTGCCCTGTAGTGCGCCCTGGGCAATACGCTCGCGCAGCGCCTCGAAGTTGCCCAGACCAATACGGTCGAGCGGCTGTTGCAGCATGTCGGGAAGCCGATCCTTGAGCCGCTCGACGTAGGCGCCAATGTCCACCTCGCCCTGTTCGATACGCTCGTAGATGGCCGAACCTTCGCTGACCAGCGCCATGCTGATGAGGGTGACCGGCAAGATCGCCACCACCACACACACTGTCAGCGTTAATGATGCCGAGAGGTTACCGCGACCTCCGAAACGCCGCGCCAGCCGCCGCTGCAAGGGAGCGAACAGCACGCCCAGCACCACCGCCCAGAACAGTGCTCCCCAGTACGGCAACAGCATCCAGCCAAAGGCCAGCGTCACTAGAATCAGGAGGGCGAGAAAGGATTTCTGCTCGATACGCGGTGAATACATGGCAATACCCGGTCAGGACTGTTGCTCCTTAGTCCCGCGCATCGCCTGCAAAGTGCAGCCTAATTGCCGGCCAGCAGATGCCTGAAGCCCATTGCAGTGCTTGACTCTCATGCGAGCGTGCGGCCGCACGTGTTCGACTCGAGGCCGCCACCCGGAAACGGCCAGGCGCAGCTACGCGTTAACGCCTGAACCTGCGCCCTAGCAGAAAACTCAAAAACACACCGTTCAGCGGAGAAAGACAACAACTGCGGAACATTTTCAGCCTGCAAAGGCCGAGACCTGTAAGCCTGACTCACCGCCTTCACTGTGAATGCTCCGGAGGTCAACCGTGAACAACCGACTCCGCACACTGGCCCTCGGGCTGCTTCTGGGCGCCACGCTGCTCGACGCCAACCTGTCGAGCGCCGCGCCGATGCGCGCCGCAGACTTCATTGCCAGACAGGGGGTCAACCTGCACATCAGCCAGGGCACCTCCAACTACAAGAAGATGGACATGGTGACCGCCAATCTCGCTTATCTCGGCATCCACAATGTTCGCGACAGCTTCAATCCCTTCTGGAACGGTCCGGCCTATGGCTACTACACCCACCTGGCCCAGGCCGGCATGAAGTGGACATTCATCAGCGCCGTCGGCGGCACGCGCTCACCGACGACCATCGCCACCTTTCTGAACAACATCAGCGCGCTGGAAAGGGCTGTCCCCGGTTCGGTATTCGCGGTGGAGGGGCCGAACGAGATCAACAACTTCCCGCTGACATGGGAGCCCACCGGACAGAAAGGTCTGGATGCGGCCCTGGCCTTCCAGCAATCGCTGTATGGGCAGACACAGGCATCGCCGGTACTCAAGAAAGCCAAGGTGTTCTACTTCACCGGCTACGATGCCGGCAGCATTCCCAAAGGGCCTGACCCGACCACCACCCCCGGTTACTCCCACTACAACAACCAGCACCCCTACCCGTTGCATGGCAAGCCGCCCGCACGCTGGATCGCCCGCAGCAAGGCCCTGGGCAACACGCCCAGCGGGGCGGGCCCTGCGGTATACACGGAAACCGGCTACCAGATCCCCAAGACCTCGGAGGCGCAGGCCGCTTCCTGGACACTGAATCTACTGGTTGGCAGTGCCGCCAACGGTATCTACCGCACCTACCTCTACCAGCTGATGGATGAGGGGAACGGTTGGGGACTGTTCAGCAAGACAACGAACCAACCTACGCCCGCGGCAACCGCCATCCACAACATGAACACGATCCTGGCGGACGACGGTGAGAAGGCCAGAACCTTTACGCCGACCACGCTGGTCAAGTATTCGACCAGCGGTCGGCCCGCAACCGGCAGAAGCTTCGTCGTGCAAAAGAGCGATATGGAAACCAACATCCTGGTGTGGGCAGAGCCTGATGAGTTCCCGGGCCCGGAGACGCCGGTCATGGTCCACTTCGGCGCTGAGCAGCCTCTTGTGCTCATCTATGATCCGCTGGAGGGCACCGGTCCGATCCAGTCGCTGAGAAACGTGTCCTCGGCGGAAATCCGGGTGACCGACCATCCTCTGATTGTGCAGATACCGACCGCCGCGGCCTTGGCGCTGGCGAAAGATCGCCTGTTGATCTCGCCTACAGCAGCACAAGCAAGCCCAGCGAACTAGCAGGGGGCGCCGGCAAGTGCACACGCCCAAATGACGGAGGCCGGGTATTCGTGCGCGCCACAAACAAACGCCCCGCATGTAACGGGGCGTTTGTGCATCATCGCGGCGTCATCAGATACGGAACTGCCGTACCAGACTGCCCAACCGATCCCCCAGGCTCGCCAGGCTGCGTGAAGTCTCGGCGCCATGACGGGTTTCATCGGCCACGCTTTCGACGGCCACGGCAATCTGGTGCACGCTGCGATTGATTTCCTCGGCGACGGCGGTCTGCTCTTCGGCGGCGCTGGCGATCTGCGCGTTCATCGCGTTGATGGTGCCGATCAGCTGAGCGATGGCATCCAGTGAGGCGCCGGCCTGGTTGGCCTGCTCGCTGGTCGTCTCGCCGGCGTCGCTGGAACGGCGCATGGCACTGACCGAAGCCTGGGTACCCTGCTGCAGACGGTCGATCATGCCCTGGATTTCCTGGGTGCTTTGCTGGGTACGGCTGGCCAGCGCACGCACCTCGTCGGCCACTACGGCGAAACCACGCCCGGCCTCGCCGGCACGGGCAGCCTCGATCGCGGCATTGAGGGCGAGAAGATTGGTCTGCTCGGCGATGGAGCGAATCACGTCGAGGACGCTGACGATGGACTGTACGTCCTGCTGCAGGCTGTCGAGTGATTGGCCACTGTCGCGGATTTCGCCCACCAGCGCGTGAATGCGCTCGATACTGCCGTCCACGACCTTCTTCGCGGCCTGGCCTTCGGTGTCGGTCTGCTGCGCCGCCTCGGCTGCGCCCTGGGCGCTGCGCGCCACCTCATGTGCTGCGGCGGACATCTCGTTGATCGCTGTCGCCACCTGGTCGGTTTCGTGACGCTGGCGCTCCATCGCCTCTTCGGAGCGCTGGGCCTGGGCGGCGACCTCGCCCACCAGGTTGGTCAGTTGCCCAGTCATCTCGGCGATCTGCCGAACCAGACCGTGCACCTTCTCGACGAAACGGTTGAACGAACCGGCCAGTTGGCCCAACTCATCATCGCTGGTGACCGGCAGACGGCGGGTCAGATCCCCCTCGCCCGCCGCAATGTCGTCCAGATTGGCCTTGATCAGCTGCAGCGGACGCAGGAAGGCATTGCTCAGGGCCAGGCCAATAATGCCAAACACCACCAGCATGATCAGCGCAATCACCAGGATGCTGGTGAGGATGGTGTTTACCCGCTCCTCGATGCTGGCCTCGACCTCGGCCACCTGCAGTTCGACGCCATCCAGGTTCACCGCCGTACCCAGGGCCAGGTCCCACTTGGGCAGGTAGTAGCTGTAGGCCAGTTTGGGCACCAGGATCTTGTCGTTGCTCGGCAGCGGTGAGCTGTACTGCACATAATTGCTGCCATCTTTGGCTACACGAACCAGCTCGTCGTTGACCCGCACGCCATTGGGGTCCTGACGGCCAGTGAAACTCTTGCCGACATCGGCTGGACTGTCGCCACGGAACAGGCGCACCACCTGCGAGTCGTAACCGAAGAAGTAGCCGTCTTTGCCGTACTTGATTTTCGACAAGATCGCGATGGCCTGCTCGCGGCTGCTCATGTCGCCCTGGCTGGCACTGTCATAGAGGCTCTGCACCGAGCCCATGGCGATCTGCATATAACTCTGCAGTTGCTGGCGGCTTTCGCCGACCAGACGCTCGCGGGTTTCACGCACCTCGTCCGCCGCCAGGTCGGTGAGAATCTTCGCCGCCGCGCCACTGAGTATCAGGGCAAAGAGGATCACCGGCAGCAAGGCCAGCAGCAGGACTTTGGTTTTCAGGGTAAGACGCATGTTCCTTTCCTTATGAGCAGGTCTGCGTAAGCACAACGGGGGTACCGCTATATCGGCACCCCCGTCGTCTACATGAACGACTAATCAGTCGGATTACAACGTCATCGCAGCCAGCCAGCCAAACGCCAGCAAAGGCAGGTTGTAATGCAGAAAGGTCGGCACCACGGTATCCCAGATATGGTTGTGCTGACCGTCTACGTTAAGACCGGAGGTCGGTCCCAGGGTCGAATCCGAAGCCGGCGAACCGGCATCGCCCAGAGCGCCAGCCGTGCCGACGATGCTGACGATGGCCAGCGGACTGAAACCCAGCTGCACGCCGAGCGGCACGAAGATGGCCGCGATGATCGGCACGGTGGAAAAGGAAGAGCCGATGCCCATGGTCACCAGCAGGCCGACCAGCAGCATCAGCAGCGCACCCAACGCCTTGCTGTTACCGATCCAGTCAGCAGCGGCATCCACCAGGCTCTGCACCTGGCCTGTGGCCTTGAGTACTTCGGCAAAACCAGCGGCAGCAATCATGATGAAACCGATAGTGGCCATCATCTTCATGCCCTCGGTAAACAGGTCGTCCGCTTCGCGCCAACGCACCACACCCGACAGCGAGAACACCAGAAATCCGGCCAGGGCGCCGACTATCATCGAGTCCAGCCAGAGCTGTACGACGAACGCCAGAGCCACCGCTACACCGGCGACCAGCAGGGTAGCGCGACTGTAGCGCGCTCCCGCGCGCTCGACCTGGGCAATGCGCTGCAGGTCGTAGTCCCGCTTGCCGCGATAGCTGAACAACACGGCCACCAATAGACCGCAGAGCATACCGAGGGCAGGAATAGCCATGGCATGCAGGGCGCTGAGTCCTTCCACCGCAACGCCGTTCTTGGCCACATTGGCCAGCAGTATCTCGTTGAGGAAGATGCTGCCGAAACCCACTGGCAGGAACATGTAGGGCGTCACCAGACCGAAGGTCAACACACAGGCAACCAGGCGGCGGTCGATGCGCAGACGGGTCAGCACATAGAGCAACGGGGGAACCAGCAACGGGATAAAGGCGATATGGATCGGCAGCACGTTCTGCGAAGCAACGGCTACGGCCAGCAGCAAGCCGAGCAACAGCCACTTCAGCCCAGAGCTCTCGCTACCCTGGCGCCCCACCAGAGCCAACGCCCGATCCGCCAGCGCGTGGGCCAGCCCGGATTTGGCGATGGCCACGGCAAAGGCACCCAGCAGTGCATAGGACAGTGCCACCGTAGCCCCGCCGCCCAATCCCGCGTTGAATGCCTGCAACGAGCCCTCCAGCCCCAAGCCCCCAACCAACCCGCCAGCCAGCGCCCCCAGGATCAGTGCCACGACCACGTGCACACGCATCAGGCTGAGGGCCAGCATGAGGCTGACCGCGACTATGACTGCATTCATCTCTCACTCCTGCGGATTACGCCTGCCCAAGGCAGAAAAAGCCGCGAACTCTGCCCGTTCGCTCTGCGTCTGTCAAAGCCGGATGCACTGCGGGATTGCCTGAAAAATCAGGTGCTTTAACCTAGAGGCTCAAGCAGGGCATTAAATCGTCTCTTTGGGTCAAGCTTCTGACGCCACAGCCGATGTATGTCCTAGTAGTCTGAATCTAGAAGGATCACGTCATGCTGTCGCGCCTGTCCATACAGTGGAAAATCACTCTGCTCGCCGGTCTCTGCCTACTGGCCATCGTGACCCTGTTGGTCGGCACCTCGCTCTATCAGTCGCGTAGCAGCGCCGAGCTGGTGAAGTCCTCCAGTACCGGCATGCTCGAAGAGTCTGCACGGCTGCGCATGGCGGCCCGCGGCGAGCTGCAGAGCCTGCGCATCCAGCGCTACTTCATGAGCGCCTACCTGTACGGCAAGGGTTTCTCGCGCCAGGTGCTGTTTCTCAAGGATCAGGCCGAGAAGCGCTTTCTCGATGCCTTCGACCTGCGCGAAGACATGACCCGCCAGGTGCGCACAGCCCTCGAAGGTAATCCCGAGCTGCTTGGTCTGTATCTGGTGTTCGAACCCAATGCTCTCGATGGCAAGGACGAGCTGTTCGCCGACCAGGCCGAACTGGGCAGTAACGAAAAAGGCCGCTTCGCGCTGTACTGGTCGCAGGGCATTCCGGGTGAACTGGAGTCCGAAGCCATGACCGAGGAAAACCTGTCCGACACCACCAAGGGCGTCGGCGGCACCCCCTACAACGCCTGGTACACCTGCCCACGCGACACCCGCAAAACCTGTGTACTCGACCCCTACTTCGATGAGGTCAACGGCAAGCAGGTGTTGATGACCAGCATCGCCTTCCCCCTGGAACAGAACGGCCAGGTGATCGGCGTGATGGGCGTGGATATCAGCCTGGCCAACCTGCAGCAGATCAGCGATCAGGCCAGCAGCGAGCTGTATGACGGCCAGGCTCAGGTCAGCATCATCAGCCCCGCCGGCTTGCTCGCAGGCCACAGTCGTGATGCCAGCATGCTAGGCAAGCCGCTGGCTGATGCCTTCACCACTCAACATGCCGCCATCCGCACACTGCTGAGCCAGGGTCAGGCTCAGGCGCTGGAGCATGCCGAACTGCTTCAGGTCTTCGAACCGCTGCTGCCAATTCCCGAAGCCACCAACTGGGGGGTTCTGCTGGAAGTGCCCCGCCCGACCCTGCTTGGCCCGGCGCTGCGCCTGGAGCAGCAACTCGATGAACAGCGCACAGCCTCCACAATGGTTGCCTTGGGCGTGGGAGCAGTGGCCATCCTCCTGGGGCTTGGTCTGATGTGGCTGACCGCCCTCGGCGTCACCCGCCCAGTGCTCGGCGTGGCGGCCATGCTGAAGAACATCGCCAGCGGCGAAGGCGACCTGACCCGCCGCCTGGAATATGCCAAACAGGATGAACTCGGCGAACTGGCCAGCTGGTTCAACCGCTTCCTCGACAAACTGCAACCGACCATTGCCGACGTGAAGCGCTCGGTACAGGACGCCCGCAGCACTGCCGACCAGTCCGCAGCGATTGCCAGCCAGACCAGCTCGGGGATGCAACAACAGTTCCGCGAGATCGATCAGGTGGCCACCGCCTCCCAGGAAATGAGCGCCACCGCCCACGACGTCGCCAACAACGCTGCACAGGCCGCCGACGCAGCGCGCGGGGCCGATGCGGCGGCTCGTGAAGGTTTGACCATAATCGACCGCACCACGCTCTCCATCGAACAACTGGCCAGCGAGCTCAATTCAGCCATGGGCGAGGTCGAAGCCCTGGCCAGCAGCAGCGAACAGATCGGCTCGGTACTGGAGGTGATCCGCGCCATCGCCGAACAGACCAACCTCCTCGCCCTCAACGCCGCCATCGAGGCGGCCCGCGCCGGCGAGGCAGGCCGTGGCTTTGCTGTGGTGGCCGACGAAGTCCGCAACCTGGCCAAACGCACTCAGGACTCGGTGGAAGAAATCCGCCAGGTGATCGAAAACCTGCAGAGCGGCACCCGTGATGTGGTCGGCTCCATGCACAGCAGTCACAAGCAGGCCCAGGGCAGTGTCGAGATGGTCGAACAGGCCGTCACCGCCCTGCGCCGGATCGGTGATGCCGTCACGGTGATCAACGACATGAACCTGCAGATCGCCTCCGCTGCCGAGGAGCAAAGCGCAGTGGCCGAAGAGGTTAACCGCAACGTCTCCAGCATTCGCGACGTCACCGAGGCGCTGGCCGGTCAGGCTGACGAGTCCGCGCGGGTCAGCCAGAGCCTCAACAGCCTGGCCAACCACCAGCAGGGGCTGATGGATCAGTTCCGCGTCTGATCTGCTCACGCCAGTGCCCGGTTGCGGGCACTGGCGTCATCCGTCCGCATCCCTGGCGCTTCGCCACTTGCCTCGTTCCAGAGCGGCCGCTAGCCTGCCCGCAGTCATTCCCACGAGGCTCTGCACATGCTCAATATCGCCCTGATTGCCGGCTCCAGCCGCCGCGACAGCCAGTCCGCCAAGGTCGCCCGCTATCTTCGTCAACGCCTGATTGAGCTGGGTCTGACCCATGCCGAGCAAAGCAGCCTGATCGATCTGGGCGAGCGCGGTCTGCCGCTGTGGCCTGCGGAAGAAAAAGGCCCCTGGACCGACTACCAGCAGCAACTGGCAGCAGCCGATGCCCTGTTGGTCATTGCTCCGGAGTGGAATGGTATGGCATGCCCGGCGGTGAAGAACTTCTTCTTGTACGCCAGCAAGGCCGAGCTCGCACATAAGCCGGCACTGCTGGTGGGCGTCTCTTCCGGCATCGGTGGCGCCTACCCAATCAGCGAGTTGCGTGCTTCGGGCTACAAAAACTGCCGCATTGCCTATCTGCCGGAACACCTGATCGTGCGCCAGGTCGAGGCGGTGATGAACCCTGGCGAGGCCAACGGCGAAGACGACCTGCGCATCCGCAAGCGCGCCGACTATGCCCTGGACATCCTCGGCAAGTACGCCGAAGCACTGAAGCCCGTACGTACAGCCATCGACATGAACAACCCGGCCTTCACCAACGGCATGTGATCAACGAGGTGAAGGCAACCTGATGGCCACTCGCAGCCCGCCCAGCGGGCTGTCCTCCAGCAACACGCTGCCCCCCCAGGCATCGACGATATCGCGCACGATGCCCAGGCCCAGGCCATGTCCGGCTACCTGTTCGTCAAGGCGCGTGCCGCGGCCCAGTACCGCCTCACGGCGTTCCACCGCAATGCCAGGGCCATCATCGTCCACCCACAGCGTATAACCGTCGCGGTCCTGCGCCAGGCTCAGACGCACCTCGGCATCAGCCCATTTGCAGGCGTTATCCAGCAGGTTGCCGAGCACCTCCAGCACATCCTCACGATCCCAGGGTAGGCACAACCCCGGCTCGGCCTGCCAGTCCAGTTTGAGGCCATAGCTGTGGATCATGCTTAGCGTGCTGAGCAGCCCCGGCAACTCCTGCGCACAGTCGAAATGTGCTCCAGGCAGTACCTCTCCGGCCAGCCGCGCCCGACCGAGCTCACGCTCCAGGCGCTGCTGAATCTGCCGTAATTGCTCGCGTAGCGCGGCCTGTAGCTCAGGCTGGCCTCGCAGTTCTTCCCGCTCGCTGAGGCTGACGAGAACAGCCAGTGGCGTTTTCAATGCGTGTCCGAGATTGCCAAGGGCGTTGCGGGAGCGCTTGAGAGTGTCTTCGGTATGATTCAGCAGGCGGTTGACCTGGCCCACCAATGGCTCAAGCTCCTCCGGCACCTCACTGTCCAGCTCGCTGCGCCGCCCTTGTTGCAACTGGGCAATCTGCTTGCGTACCCGCTCCAGTGGGCGCAGGGCTGCACGCACGGTGTAACGCTGGGCCAAGAGAATCAGCAGTAGCGCGGCCCCACCCAGACCGAAGCCGATCCACTGCAGGCGACGAAAGCTCTGCAGGATCGGTGTGTAGTCCTGCGCCACGAGGATGGAAAACGACTCGCCGAAGCGCTTGTAGTCAGCCCGGTAAACCAGCAACAACTGCCCACGCGGACCGTCGCCAAGTCCATCCTGCAGGCCCAGAGCGGTTGGTCGCTGCAGATCGCGGTCCCACAACGAGCGAGAGCGCCAGGTCTTTTCGGCGAAGTCGATACGGAAATAATGCCCGGAGAACGGCCGCTGAAAAGTCGGGTCCAGGCGGCGCTCATCCAGCTGTATTCCAGTCTGGCCTCGCACCAGAGCGGCCAGCAACGTTTGCGTCTCGTCCTTCAGGTCTTCTTGCAGGTAGCGCCGCAAATTGTGGTCGAACAGCCACACGCTGCTCTGCGCCAGTACCAGGCCCACCATCACCAGCACTCCGGCAAGGCCCAGGCTGAGACGGCGCTGAATTGACCTCAAGCCTCGACCCCTGCATAGCGATACCCCTGGCCCCGACGGGTTTCGATCACCGCACGGCCAAGCTTGCCGCGAAGACGGTTAACGTGCACCTCAAGCACGTTCGAGTCACGCTCGCTTTCCCCGTCATAGAGATGGTCTGCCAACTGACTCTTCGACAGAATCTGTCCAGGGTGCAGCATGAAATAGCGCAGCAAACGGAATTCTGCAGAGGTCAGCTCAATCTGTTCTCCGGCGCGGCTAACGCACTGGCGACTCTCGTCCAGCTGCAAACCGGCCGCCTCCAGTTGCGGCTGATTAGCTAAGCCGTGGGCGCGGCGCAACAGTGCCTGGATGCGCAGTGCCAGCTCCTCGGGGTGAAAAGGCTTGGTCAGGTAATCGTCCGCACCAGCCTTGAGGCCATCGATGCGTTCAGCCCAGGAACCACGGGCAGTCAGGATCAACACCGGAGTTGCCAATCCTCCGCTACGCCATTCGCGCAGCACCTCAAGGCCTGGTCTTCCTGGCAGACCCAGGTCAAGAATAATCAGATCATAGGGCTCGGTAGCCCCCTGATGGACAGCATCGCGGCCATCGGCCAACCAGTCCACGGCATAACCCTGCTCTTTCAGGGCTGCCATTAGCTCATCGGCCAGAGGTACGTGATCCTCTACCAGCAACAGACGCATCAGTCCTCCAGCTCATCCTTGAGGATGCGGCCATCGCGGGCATCCAGCTCCAGCTCACGGACGCTACCATCAGCGGTCAGCAGCTCGATCTCGTAGACCAGCACATCGTCTTCCTCTTCCAGTTCCGCCTCCAGCAACTCGGCTCCGGGATAGCGGCCCATGGCAGGCGCCATCAGCGACTCCAGAGGGTGTATGACACCCTCCTGACGCAAGCGCAGTGCCTCATCATGATCCAGGTCGCGAGCTTGGACATTGAGCACCGTCAGCGAAAGCGCCAGAAGTGCGGCCCCACTACGACGCAACACAGGCTTCATCAGTCATCCCGATGCTCTTGCAGAATCTGCCCATTGACGGCGTCAAGTTCCACATCCCACTGCACCCCCTGGGCGTCGCGCACTTCGACCTGGTACACATAGCGACCGTGCTCCTGCTCAAGCTCAGTATCTTCGATCTTGCCGCCCGGATACTTGGCCAACGCGGCCTCATTGAGTTTCTCGAAGCTCTGGATGGTACCGGCATCGCGCAATTTCAACGCCTCGTCCGGCCCCAGATCACGAGCCTGGGCGATGCCGGCTGTGGCAGCTAGGGAGGCAATGGCAAAAAGATGGGTCAGCTTGTTCATGGTGTTCTCCTGAGGGATCTGTTGTCTACGGAGACCAAGATACTGGTGCCGACTTAATCCAAGCTGAATCCAGCTAAGCCTCACAACTGACTGGATATTCACCGGCTGAAGGCGCTTGGCCTGGCGGGCCACGCCACTATAATCGCTGGCCTGCAATATGGAGCCGAGCATGACCGCGATCCACATCAAGTCCCCTGCCCTTAGCCTGCGTGCAGGCAAACGCGCCCTCGCCCGCATTCGTGAACGCGGTCTGCTGCCTGCTGATGTCAGCATTCTGCCTGGGGCCGCAGGCGGACCCAAGGGGTTGGGCATTCAGGGGCTTGATCTTGCGTTGTTTGGTGACTGGCTGCCACGAGCACCGCGCGAACGCACGCTCATCGGTGCCTCGATCGGCTCTTGGCGCTTCGCCAGTGCCTGCCTGCCTGACGCCTGCGCGGGCATTCGACGCCTCGGTGAGCTTTATACCAGCCAGCGATTCGCCAAGGGCGTGAGCATGGCAGAGGTATCGCGCAGCTGTGTGCAGTTACTGGATGACTTGTTCGAAGGGCAAGATGCGGCCGTAATTAACAATCCGCTCTATCGCCTCAACATAGTGATCGTGCGCAGCCATGGTCTGCTGCAGCACGATCATCGCGGCAAGCTTGGTCTTGGCCTGTCGTCGGTCATTGGCAACAACCTTCTTGGCCGGCAACGTTTGGGCCGCCACTTCGACCGGGTGATCCTGCATGACGCCCGCCAAGTACCGCCGCTAGGCACCCTGAATGATTTCCGCTCACACTTTCACGCCTTGGCCGAAAGCAACTTGCGTCACGCCTTGCTGGCCTCAGGCTCCATACCCATGGTGATGGAGGCAATCCGCGACATTCCGGGCCTAGAGCCAGGCAGTTATCGTGACGGAGGCCTGCTGGACTACCACCTCGACCTGCCCTACGAAAGTGACGGTTTGGTGCTCTATCCACACTTCACCGACAAGGTCATTCCAGGCTGGTTTGATAAGAGTCTGCCCTGGCGACGGAGTGACGGTGATCGACTGCAGGACGTCTTGCTGCTCTCCCCCTCACGTGAATACCTGGCGAAACTGCCTCACGGCAAGCTACCGGACCGCAGCGACTTCAAGCGCTACCTGGGCAACGATGCCGGCCGCGAACGTTACTGGCGTAAGGCAATGGCCGAAAGCCAGAGGCTGGGCGACGAATTTCTTCAAATGACTGAAAATGATCAGTTAAGCGAGCGTCTACAACCCCTTTGAGCTACTACCTTCAGTCCGCGAGCCCCCCGATGCGACGGGCGATCTGAGATTGTGGCTGGTAAACTGCGGTGAACGCATATCTGACCCGTTTCGCATCTATCCAGCAGAGCGCACTTACCTTGGAACTGTTCAAAGAATTCACATTCGAATCCGCCCACTTCCTACCCAATGTACCAACAGGCCATAAGTGCGGACGCCTGCACGGCCACTCGTTCCGGGCGGCTATTTACATCGAGGGGGAGGTCGATCCTCATACCGGTTGGATTCGTGACTTCGCCGAGATCAAGGCCATCTTCAAACCGATCTACGACCTGCTTGATCATAACTACCTGAACGAAATACCAGGCCTGGAAAACCCCACTAGCGAGAATCTCGCAAAGTGGATATGGCTGGAGCTCAAACCATTACTGCCTGAACTGTCCCGCGTGCGAGTTCACGAAACCTGCACTAGCGGCTGCGAATACCGCGGCGACTGAACCATCTTCGGCAATAGAAAAAGCCACCCCAGGGTGGCTTTTTGGCGTCATTAGCTTTCTATAGATTTTCTCGGCGCAAAGACAAACCCCCGACCAGCATGAGCGGGTCGGGGGTTTGGGATAGGAGCTTGACGAT